>CAZTZM010000226.1:0-8148 GCA_964618005.1 uncultured Myxococcales bacterium | reverse complement strand
CGGGGTTGTTGGTTCCGGCGCGAACGCGGGTATAGGCCGCTACAACCCCACCTCCACCCTAACACGAAACGGCCGGCCCATGGGAACGGGACCGGCCGTCGGGGGTGGAAACAGTGTGTGTTCAGTTCAGGGCGGTGGCCTGGATGGCGAACTTCTGGCTGGCGCTGCCTCGGAAGCGCACCTTCATGGGTAGCCCGCTCCTCACCCCGTTGCCGGCTGAACGACAGAGCCGCTGCCCCTCGGGCAACGGCGCGATGCGCCGGCGGGACGGCCGGATTCGCTTGCCCCAAAAAGGAAACGGCCGGTCCGCGCGAGGCGGACCGGCCGTTCGGGGTGGGCGGGACGGGCGGGGGGCTACCAGGTCCCGAAGTACGCGGAGGTCGTGCCGCCAGCCGAAATCTGGAAGCAGTAACCGCCGTTCACCTTCGCGGGCGGCGTCATGTTGCCGCCGCAGTTGATGGTCTGGCCGTTCAGGGTGAAGGTGCGGCCGCTCATGTTGCCGCAGTTGAACCCGTTGATGGAGAAGGTCGACTCGTAGCAGACCGCCGAGGTGCTGATGTTGGTCGTCGAGTCGCTCTGCGACGCCATCTCGGTCGGGTTGGTGCAGAAGGACGCGCAGGGGGTGCTGCCGCTGGTGTTCGTGGTGTTGACCGTGGCGCCCGTCTGGTCACCCGCGTAGACCGTCGCCTGGATGGCGAACTTCTGGCCGGTCGAGCCGGTGTTGCAGTCCTGAACCTCCATCACCGTGCCCGCCGCGCCGCTGCTGTTGCGGACGTTCATGCAGCGGCCGGTGTTGCCGGCCTTGACGAAGAAGTTGCCGGTCGCCACGTCGGGCGTGATGTTCCAGGCCTGCTGCGCGCTGCCGTTGCAGCTGGCCAGCACGATGCCGGTGCCGTTGGTGCCGGCGCCCGCGTCGAGGCACAGGCCGCTGTTGTTCATGGGCGAGATGCTCCAGTTCGCGCCGCTGGGGTTCATGTTGAACACCGACGTGATCAGGCCCGCCGAGGCGTTCCACTGCTGGATGGGCGAGGTCCCCGCGTCGAGCACCATGCTGCCGCCGGTCAGGTTGGCCGACAGGCTGTATTGGTAACTGGTGTCGAAGATCGGGTTATAGCTGTTGTTACGCCACACGGTGATGGCGTTGTTCCACGGCACGCCGCCCGGCTTCTCGAGCTTCACGTAGCCGTCGGGGGCGCTCTGACCACCGACGCCCTTCGAGTAGTAGGGGACCGCGCCCGCGGCGTTCGTGCACAGGGTGCCGTTGCCGTAGGGGTTCACGTAAGGCGAGTTCACCTGGTTGGCGCCCAGGCGGCCCGCGACGACGCCGTTGCTGCCACCGGCGAAGCCCGCGCCGTCGCAGTAGAACGCCGCGGGGGCGGTCACCTGCGGCTTGCCAACGCTGGCCAGGTTGCCCGTCTCGATGATGTTGCCGAAGTACGTCCCCTCCTGGAACGGGTAGTTCACCGTGTCGATGCCCCAGCCGATCGCCGGGGCCTGCGCGTCCAGCCACAGCGGGACGTGCACGCCGGCGGTGTTGACGTGTGCCATCATGCAGGAGGAGACCAGCTCCTCACAGGAGCCCTGGCCGTTGACGCCGCCGTTCTTCCACTGGGGGCAGAGGCCGATGCCGCCTGGGAAGGTGTAGTTGACGCCGTTCTGGTCCTGCTTGACCAGCGAGTCGCTGGCCGCCAGGGCGCACTTGGCCAGGTACGACACGGTCTTGCGACCGGCCGACGTCGTCATGAGGCCGTTGACCGAGCTGAGGCCGTTGACCGAGGACAGCCCGTTCATGGCCGACAGGCCGTTCACCGAGGACAGACCGTTGACGGCCGAGAGGCCGTTCATGGCGCTGAGGCCGTTCACCGCGCTGAGGCCGTTGATGGCCGACAGGCCGTTCAGAGCGGACAGCGCGAAGTCGTGGCTGGAGGCGGCACCCTCGACATCGCTGGACTGCTCGCCGCAACCGACCAGGCTGACGATGGCCCCCAGGGCGATACTGATCTGAATGGTCCGTCTTCCAAGATCGCTCATATATTGGTTTCTCCCTTGAGGCAGCCCGGCCAGCTCGGAGAGCCCCGTAGGCTTTGCGTCGCCCGATCGCTCGGGGTTTGCCGTTGTTCGCAAGGTGCGGTGGGCCTAACTGCCAAACAAAAGCAGTAATTAGGCCAACGCTTTTCGGAGTCGGAAACCGCATATATATCGGCCGAGCTGCGGGGGGCTCAGGCCCCAGCCTGTGTCGGAGCAGACAACAGCCCGCTGTTCAGGAAACAACGGATCACGCCGTGCGCCGGCGCGCCGGTCTCGTCAGCCGAGCGGGGCGACCGCCGGCCAGATGCCGCGCGGAAGGGCGCTCGGCGGGGCCGGTTCGCGATCCAGCTGCGGAACGCCGTCCAGATACACGACCGTGTTGGGCATCGCGGCCTGGACGCGGGGACCCGGCGTCACGATCCCGACCAGGTTCAGCGGATCGCAGGCCGACAGGCGGACGACCTCTCCGCGGCGCTCCTCACGGCGGGTCGCCCGCAGCGCGTCGACGGCGTCGGGCGCCGCGAACTGCTCGCCGACGACGCCGCCGACCAGGCGCCCGCCGCGCAGCTCGCCGCTCATCTCCAGGCGGCGGTAGATCCGCACCAGATCGCGCCAGGCCGGGGCGTGCGCCTCGCGGGCCAGCAGGTCGCGGAACACGACGCCGTATCTCTTGATGTACTGGCGGGCCAGCGCCTCGTGGCGCGTCTCCTCGTCGAGGCCGCTCGCGTCGTTGCGCCGCAAAATTGACCAGCGGCCCGCGCCGATCGCGCCGCCGGTCCGGCGGTTCCAGCGGGCGTGCCAGCGCGCCCGGGCACCGCCGCGCGTCCCGGTCGCCGAGATCAGCGCGCGGAGGCCCGAGAACCCGTCGCCGGTGACGCGGCCGGCCGAGACCAGCTCACCCAGGGCGTCCTCGACCTCGGTCCGCAGTCGGCGGGTTCCGGTGATGATCTCGTCCTGGAAGCTCGCCCCCGTCCGGGTCAGGTGCGCCAGCACGTCGCGCGCGGCCGCCGACAGACCCGCGTCCTCGGCGCTCTCCTCGTTCGGCGCCAGCAACCAGGGAAGGTCGGCCCGGCGGCAGAGCGCGATGGGGGCCGCGCGGCTCGGCGTCCCGCCGGCGGGCCGCGCCGCCAGCCGCCCCCAGGCAACGCCGCCCGACAGGCAGAGGGCATCCAGCCAGGCCGGGTCGTAGCTGGCCAGGCGCGCCGGCAGGATGGCCCGTTCCCAGGCCCCGGCCGCCGCCTCGAATCCTTGCAGCTGCGCGACCACGCGCGCCAGCCCCGGCTGGCCGTGGAGCTGCGTGCCCGGGCGGACGTTCTGCCAGCCGAACAGGAAGCGCAGGAGGTCGGCGGCGCTGACCGGTTCGATCTCGCGCCGGAGCCCGTCCAGCATGCGCCGGTTGATCCGCGCCAGCAGACGGCGCTCGCACCACTGAAGGTCCTCGCCCACCCCGGGCAGGAACCGCCCGCGCAGGACACCCCCCGCCAGCTCGATCTGCGCCAGCGCCGCGTCGACGTCGGCCGGCGAGACGCCCAGCGGGGCGGCGATCTGCGCCGCCGTGGTCGGGCCCCAGAAAGCCAGGTGGCCGCGCACCACCTCGACCAGCGCGCCCTCGCGGTCGGACCAGACGGGCGGTCGCCGCGCCGGCGGCTCGGCGACGTCGGGGACGAAGCGGTGACCGGGCCAGATCGTGGCCGCCAGCGAGCGCCGCTCGGCCGCCACCCACAGGACAGGATCGCCGGCGACGCGCGCGGCCCGCCGGCCGGTCACCAGCGCGTCGAACAGATCGCCGAGCCCCCGCGCCCGCCCCATCTCCTCGGGGAGCGCGCCCGCATCGAGCAGCAGATCGTGCAGCTCGTCGGCGTCGCGCGGCTCGACCTGGGACTCGGCCACCACGGCGCGCGCCGCCTCCGGATCCAGCCCGCCGATCCGCTCGACGATCGCCGCCGGCAGGCCGCGCCGCACGCTGACCGCGCGCGTGCGCCGCTCCTCCAGCGGCGCGTCGTCCAGGAACGCGTAGGGGTTGGCGTTCAGGATCTCGTGCGCGAACACCGACGGCTCGGGGAGCTCGCGGGCGCTGGTCTTCACGCGCCCGTCGGCCATCGCCTCCAGCACGGCGCGCAGGCCGGCGGCGTCCATCGCCTCGACCAGGCAGTCGCGCACCGTCTCACGCACCAGCGGGTGGTCGGGGATCTCGACGGTCCCGCCGCCGTGGTTGTCCTGGCAAGCGGTCTGCGCCGGGAAGACCGCCGCGATCAGATCCTGCGCGCGCATCCGCTGCAGCGCGGGCGGGACCCGCTTGCCGCCGCGGCTGCGCAGCAACGCGAGCGATCGCATGGCGTTCCAGCGCCAGCGGGTCTCGAACATCGGCGCCTGCAGGGCGGCCTGCACCAGCAGCTCCTCGACCTCCGACGCCCGCAACATGGAGAACACCGTCTCCAGCGGGAAGCTGTGCTGCGGCCCGAGCGACAGCACGATCCCGTCGTCGGTGGCCGCCGCCTGCAGCTCGAAGTCGAACGACCGGCAGAAGCGCTTGCGCAGCGCCATCCCCCAGGCGCGGTTGATCCGCCCACCGAACGGCGCGTGGATCACCAGCTGCATCCCGCCGGCGTCGTCGAAGAAGCGCTCGGCGAACACCTGGGTCTGCGTCGGCACGCCCCCCAGCGCGGCGGCGCCGGCCAGCACGTAGTCGCGCACCAGCTCGGCGCCCCGTCGATCGAGCGCGCAGCCGGACCCGAGTCGCGGCACCACGTCCTCGCCTCGGTCCTGCGCGTCCAGAATCTCCTGGCGCAGCGCCGCCACCTCGGCCGACAGCTCGCGGCTGCGCGCCGGCCCCTCGCCCAGCCAGAACGGGATGGTCGGCGCCTGACCGGCGGCGTCCTCGACGCGGACCTTGCCCGGCTCGACCCGCCGGATACGCCACGACGAGTTGCCGAGCAGGATGACGTCCCCGGCCATCGATTCGACGGCAAAGTCCTCGTCGATCGACCCGATCTGCGTCCCCTCCGGCTCGAGGATGACATCGTAGTTGGCGTTGTCGGGGATGGCGCCGCCGGAGGTCAGCGCGGCCAGGCGCGCCCCGCGCCGTCCCCGCAGCCGCCGGTTGACCGCGTCGCGGTGCAGGAGCGCCCCCGCCCGGCCGCGGCTGGTGGCGATCCCCTCCGACAGCATGTCGACCACGCCGTCGAAGTCGGCGCGGGTCAGCGCCGCGTAGGGGCCCGCCCGCCGGCACAGGTCGAAGACCGCGTCCTCGTCCCACTCGTCGGTGGCGGCGGTGGCGACGATCTGCTGCGCCAGCACGTCCAGCGGCGCGTCACGCAAGCAAACCGCGTCGATCTCGGCCCGCCGCGCCGCGCGCACCAGCGCCGCGCACTCGACCAGCTGATCGCGGGTCAGCGGAAACAGCCGACCCTTCGGGGTGGCGGCCAGCGCATGGCCCGAGCGGCCGATCCGCTGCAGACCGGTCGAAATGGAGCGTGGCGAGCCGATCAGGCAGCACAGCTCCACCGCCCCCACGTCGATCCCCAGCTCCAGCGAGGCGGTGGCGACGACGACCTTCAGCTCGCCCGACTTGAGCAGCCGCTCGGCCCGGTGCCGCCGCTCGCGCGACAGGCTGCCGTGGTGCGCGGCGACCACCTCGGTGCCCAGGCGCTCCCCGAGGTGCAACGTCACGCGTTCGACCAGCCGCCGCGTGTTCACGAACACCAGCGTCGATTTATGGGCGCGTGCCAGCGTGGCGATGCGATCGTAGAGCTCGGCCCACTGCTCGTTGGTCGCGACGGCGCCCAGCTCGTCTTCGGGCACCTCGACCCCCAGATCGAGATCGCGCCGCTGTCCGACGTCGACCAGCGCCGGCGGCGGGCGCGTGCCACCCACCAGCAGCCGCGACGCCACCTCCAGCGGCCGCACGGTCGCCGACAGCCCCACCCGCTGCAGCTTGGCCGGGCTCACCAACGCCTCGAGCCGCTCCAGCGACAGCGCCAGGTGGGCGCCCCGCTTGTCGGGCGCCACGGCGTGGATCTCGTCGACGATCACCGTGCGGACGTCACGCAGCGCCCGCCGCCCCGACTCGGACGTGAGCAGGATGAACAGCGACTCCGGCGTGGTGACCAGGACATGGGGCGGCCGGCGGGTCGCCTCGCGCCGCTCGCGGGCGGTGGTGTCGCCCGTGCGGACGGCGGTCCGGATCTCCGGCGCCGGGTAGCCCAGCTCGAGGGCCAGCGCCCGGATCTCGCCCAGGGGTTCCTCGAGGTTCCGGCGGACGTCGTTCGAGAGCGCCTTCAGGGGCGAGACGTAGAGCACGCTGGTCCGGTCGGGAAGGGGCCCCCCGACATCGATGGCCTCCGCCACCAGCTGGTCGAGCGCCCACAGGAACGCCGCCAGGGTCTTCCCCGACCCGGTCGGCGCCGTGACCAGCACATCCTGTCCCGACGCGATGAGCGGCCAGGCCCGGGTCTGCGCCGGCGTCGGCGCCCCGAACTTCCGCTCCAGCCAGGTCTGAACAAGCGGGTGAAACATCCGTTCAGTGCCGTCAGTTATAGATCGATTTGATGCCGGCGCCCGCCGTTTCGCTTGACGCCAGATCCGAGGTGTTTACCGTTAGCCCGAAATTCGAAGCCAACCCCCGGCAAGAACAGCGAAAAGAGGAAATCAGCTCATGGGTAAAATCATCGGAATCGACCTCGGCACCACCAACTCCGTCGTGGCGATCATGGACGGCAAGGATCCGACGGTCCTCGCCAACGAAGAGGGTGGGCGGCTGACGCCGTCGGTGGTCGCGTGGGACGACAAGGGCGAGGTGCTCGTCGGCCAGATCGCGCGCCGCCAGGCGATCACGAACCCGGAGAACACGGTTTACTCGATCAAGCGCTTCATGGGCCGCCGCTTCGACGAGGTCGGCGAGGAGATCAAGCGCGTTCCGTACAAGGTCGTACGCGGCTCGGGCGGTGAGGTGGTGGTCGACATCCGCGGCAAGAAGATCTCGCCCCCGGAGATCTCGGCGCGCGTGCTGATGAAGCTCAAGAAGGCCGCCGAGGACCACCTGGGCGAGAAGGTGACCGAGGCGGTCATCACCGTTCCGGCCTACTTCAACGATTCGCAGCGCCAGGCTACCAAGGACGCCGGCCGCATCGCCGGCCTCGACGTCAAGCGCATCGTCAACGAGCCGACCGCCGCGGCGCTCGCGTACGGGCTCGACAAGAGCAAGGACCACCTGATCGCCGTCTACGACTTCGGCGGCGGCACGTTCGACATCTCGATCCTGGAGGTCGGCGAGAAGGTCGTCGAGGTCGTGTCGACCAACGGCGACACCCACCTGGGCGGCGACGACATCGACCAGGTCGTCATGGACTGGCTGATCGCCGAGTTCAAGAAGGACCAGGGGATCGACGTCTCCAAGGACAAGATGGTGATCCAGCGCCTGCGCGAGGCCGCTGAAAAGGCCAAGATCGAGCTGTCGTCGGTGGCCGAGACCGAGATCAACCTCCCGTTCCTCACCGCGGACGCCAGCGGCCCGAAGCACATGCAGATCAAGCTGTCGCGGGCGAAGCTGGAGCAGATGATGGGCGACCTCGTGCAGCGCACGATCGAGCCGACCAAGAAGGCGCTCGCCGACGCCGGCAAGAAGCCGGCCGACATCGCCGAGGTCGTGCTGGTCGGCGGCTCCACCCGCATCCCGATGGTGCAGAAGCTGGTGAAGGACTTCTTCGGCAAGGAGCCCCACAAGGGCGTCAACCCGGACGAGGTCGTGGCGCTGGGCGCGGCGGTGCAGGCGGGCGTGCTGTCGGGCGACGTGAAGGACATGCTGCTCCTCGACGTGACGCCGCTCTCGCTCGGCATCGAGACGCTGGGGGGCGTGATGACGACGCTCATCCCGCGCAACACCACCATCCCGACCAAGAAGAGCGAGGTGTTCTCCACCGCGGCGGACAACCAGAGCTCGGTCGAGGTGAAGGTGTTCCAGGGCGAGCGCCCGATGGCCGGCGACAACCGGTTGCTGGGGAAGTTCGGCCTGGACGGGATCCCGTCGGCGCCGCGTGGCGTGCCGCAGATCGAGGTGACGTTCGACATCGACGCCAACGGCATCGTGAACGTGTCGGCCAAGGACAAGGCCACCAGCAAGGC
>CAZTZM010000225.1:0-4226 GCA_964618005.1 uncultured Myxococcales bacterium | reverse complement strand
GGCTACCGCGCGGCGCGGACGCTACGCCCGAAACGAAGCCAACCGCCGCTTGGTCGCGCTCGCCGGACGCGCGGATACGGCGGGCTGGCGCCCGGGCCTCGACTCTACCCAGTCAGATCAACCTGAAGTGGCGCTCGCGCTACGCCAGGCCGTAGTCGGCGATCTTCTTGGCCACCGTCGGATAGGAGACGCCCAGCAGGCGCGCGACGGCGGTGCGGTTGCCGCCCGCGAAGTCGAGCAGGCGCGCGATGTACGCCCGCTCGAGCGCCTCCAGATCGGGCGGCTTGCCGGCCGGGTCGACGTCGACGGAGAAGAATGACGCCGGCACCACCGGGGCCCCCGCGCGGGACGGCCCGGAGAGCACGATGCAGTCGGCGTCGATCGCCTCTCGCGTCGAGAGGATCACGGCGCGCTCGATGACGTTGCGCAGCTCCCGCACGTTGCCGGGATAGTCGTAGGCCAGGAGCAGACGCTCCGTCTCCGGCGTGAACCGGGTCGCCGGCTTGCGCATGCGGGTGGCGAAGCGCGCCAGGAAGTGTGTCGCCAGCGGCAGGATGTCCTCGGGGCGCTCGCGCAGCGGCGGCACCCGGATGTGAAACACGTCCAGCCGGTGATAGAGGTCCAGGCGGAACGCGCCCCGCTCGACCTCGTCGGCCAGCTCTTTGTTGGTGGCGGCGACGATGCGCACGTTGATCGAGAGATCGCGCGTGCCGCCCAGACGGCGGAACGTCATCTCCTCCAGCACCTTCAGCAGCTTGGCCTGCGTCGCCATCGGCATCTCGCCGACCTCGTCCAGCAGCAGCGTCCCGCCGTCGGCCTCCTCGAACAGCCCCCGCTTCTGGGCCTTGGCGTCGGTGAAGGCGCCGCGCTCGTAGCCGAACAGCTCGCTCTCCAGCAGGTTCTCCGGCACCGAGGCGCAGTTGATCTCGACGAACGGACCGTCCTTGCGGCCGACCGTGCGGCGCGCGATCAGGTCGGCGATCAGCTCCTTGCCGGTCCCCGACTCGCCCTGGATGAGCACGGTCGTGTCGGGCGCCTCGGCGACCTTGTCGACCATGCCGATCACCTTCTGCATGGCGGACGACGCGCCGACCACGAAGTCGCCCATCTGGGCCTGCGCGCGCCCGGTCAGCTGGCGCACCTGCGCGCGCAGGCGCTGGGCTTCGATCGCCTTGCGCACGGTGACCACGAACTCCGGCAGCTGCAGCGGCTTGGACAGGTAGTCGAACGCGCCCAGCTTCAGCGCCTGCACCGCGCTGGCCACGTCGGCGTAAGCCGTGGCGATCACCACCAGGGTGTCCAGGCTGCGCTCGCGCACCTCGCGCGTCATCGCCTCCAGCACCTTGATCCCGTCGGTGTCGGGCAGGTGGCGGTCCAGGATGACCAGGTCGCAGGGATCGCGCTGCCAGGCGGTGAGCCCCGCCTGCCCGTTCGACGCGGTGGCGACCACGAACCCTTCGGCCGCCAGCGCCTCCTCCGCGACGATGCGGAAGGTCTTCTCGTCGTCGATCACCAGGACGGTGGGCTTCACGCCAGGCGCGCCTCCGCCGCCGGAAGGTCACCGTGCGCCTGGTCGACCGGCAGCCGCACCCGGAACAGCGCGCCGCCCAGCGCCGACGTGGCGGCCTCGATGGTGCCGCCGTGGGCCGCCACGAAGCGGCGCGACGTCGGCAGCCCCAGGCCTGTCCCGTTCGGCTTGGTGGTGAAGAACGGCTCGAACAGGTGCGCGCGCGCCTCGGCGGACAGCCCGGGCCCGTCGTCGGCGATCTCGATGATCGCCTCCCCGCCACGGGCGCCCAGGGTGACGACCACGGCGCGTCCCGCCTCGACGGCGTTCTTGATCAGGTTGACCATCACGCCCTGAATCTTATGCGCATCGCACCAAACCGGTAGGACCGGCGGCGCGTTGACGGTGAGGGTGACGCCGCGGTCGGCGACCAGGTCGGCCAGCGCCTCCCGGGCGCGCGCCACGACCGCCGCCAGATCGGCGTCGGCGCGATCGATGCGGGGCGAGCGCGAGAACGACAGCAGCGAGTCGACCACGTCCCGCAGGCGGCCGATCTCACCCACCACCTGCGGCCGCAGGCGCGTCACGCGCGCCGTGTTGGTCGGGTCCTGCGCGATCAGGTCGACCGCCATCCCCAGCCCGTTGAGCGCGTTCTTGAGCTCGTGCGCGATGGCGGCCGAGGTCTTGCCCATCGCCGCGAACCGCTCGGCCTCGACCAGCGCTGCCTGCGTCGCGACCAGCTCTTGGGTGCGATCGCGCACGCGCTGCTCGAGCAGCCCGGCCGCCTCGCGCAGCTCCTGGTCGCGCTTCTGGATCGATCGCTCCATGTGCTCGAACGCGCCGGCCAGGGTCGAGATCTCCTCGGTCCCAGCGGGGCGCGGCGAAGCCGACGGGGGGATCCGCTCGCCGCGGGCGATCCGGATCGCCCCCTCGGCCAGCGCCTGCAGCGGCCGCGTCAAGTAGGTCGAGAGCAGCACGCCGGCGATCGTGGCGATGACGATGCCGAACAGCAGGAACCCGCCCAGCGTCACCCCCTGCTGCTCGATGTTGGCGGTCAGCGTGCGCCACGGCCAGCAGAAGACCACGGCGTACCGCGTGCCGCCGCCGACCGGCGCGTACGCGAACAGCGCCTTCTGGCCGTCGACCTCACCCACCAGGGTCCCGCTGGTCCCCGCCGTCGCGGCCGCGATCGCCTGCGCCCAGCTGGACCCGCCGATCACGCGCGGGCGGCCCGGCGGGTAGATGACCGTGCCGCTGCGTCCCGGGTACGCGTCCTCGTCGATCAGGACCGCGTCGGTGTCTCGCGGCAGGTTCTCGTGGAAGGTGGGCGACACCAGGTTGTTCTCGGCCAGGGCGATGACGCCCACCAGCGCGCCCTCGAACCGGCCGCCGCGCACGATGGGCTGGACGATCTTCAGCGTCTGCCCCAGCGCCGGCTCGTCCGTGATTCGGAACAGCGGGCCGGCGGTTCCGCCGCGCACGGCCACGAACCACGACCGGTCGCCGAAGGTCTCGCCCCGGAACGCCGAGCGGTCCGGCACCGACCGGACACAACGTCCGTTGCGGTCGAGCAGCAGCACGGCGCTGTTGTAGAGGACCGAGTGCGCGTGCGCGCCGGACAGGATCTGCTCCTCTTGCAAGAGGTCCGGATCGTCCGGGTTCATCTCCGGCAGCAGCGCCAGGCGCTTCAGCTCGTCCTCGAGGATCTCGAAGTTGTCGCGCAGCGCGAAGGCCCGGTTCTCCGCGAACAGCTGGTACTCCGTGGTCAGCTCCCGCCGCATCGTGCGCGCCGACTGATAGATGGTCGTCCCCCCTGCCAGCCCGATCGAGACGACCAGCAAGGACGTCAAAACCAGCGAGAGCTCGGTCCGGAGGGTCAGGCGAACAACGCTAGCACCTACTGACCAGCCCGCACGTTTTTACACACCTTGTTCAGCTCCGAAACGACCCGTTGACACCCCGCGCGTTACCGTTCGAGCCATCAGGAGGTACGCAAGATGTCGACACTGGCGCGCAGGATCGGGGAGAGGCGGCTGGCAGGAGGTGCCGGGGTCGCGGCATTCGCAGCCAAGGTGGTGGGCGTCGGCCTCGGCGCGGGTCTGCTGCTGGTGGTCTGCCAGTTCGTGATCGACGCCTGGTTCCGGGCGATCCGGTAGCTACGCCCAGCGCACCGGACCGCTTGCCTCTCACTCATCCGTCGCCCTGTCGGGGCGCGATCAGGATGGTGGCAGGATACGGGCACGGCGACTTTGACGGTCCGCAAGCTTGCGCCGAAGGTTCTCCGTGCTCTGAAAGCTCAGGCTGCGCGGAGTCGACGCTCTCTTGAACAGGAGGTTCGAGATCTGATCGTGCGCGATCCTTTCGGCCATCTCTGGCTGCTCAGGACCGGGTAGGACGGCGGCGGCGCAGGCCCACGCCGGGGGTACACTCGGCCGATGATTCATGGCGCTCACGTCATCATCTACAGCAAGGACGCCGAGGCTGACCGGGCGTTCTTTCGCGACGTGCTGAAGTACGAATCGGCCGACGCCGGTCACGGCTGGCTGATCTTCGCGCTGCCGCCCGCCGAGATCGCGGTGCACCCTTCCGAGGACAACGACGTGCACGAGCTCTTCTTCATGTGCGACGACGTGCACGCGTTCATCGCCGAGATGAACGCGAAGAAGGTGACGTGCTCGCCCATCGACGAGCAGCGCTGGGGATCGATCACGCGGCTGAC
>CAZTZM010000224.1:0-3205 GCA_964618005.1 uncultured Myxococcales bacterium | reverse complement strand
TCCCCGTCCCCGAAGCAGGCCCGACTCGGTAACGCTCAACCAGCCGCGAACCGCGGCGTCCCGACAATCAGCCGAGGCTGCGGATCTTGTCGGCGAGCAGGGGGTCGTCGGAGACGACGGTTTCCAGGGCGGCGCGGAGCTTTTCGCGGAGCGCCGCCGGCGCGTTGGCGCCGAGCTGTTTGTCGATGATGCGGTCGATGACCCGGTCGACGGCCGCCCTTGGCGTGATCTGGCCGGCCCGCAGCGCCGCGGCCAGATCGGCGGTGGCCCGGTTGGGCGCCGAGGCCGCCTCCAGGCCGCCGGTGGCGTGCGGGGCGTCCGCCGCCTTCAGCTTGTCGGCGAAGGCCGGACGGTTCCCGGTGACGGGGCGACTGTCGTCGGCTCCACCGAGCGGCGTGCTGCCGGGAGGCCCGTTACCCGGGCCGGTGATTTTACCTGCCACGCGACACCGACCCTATCACGTTCAGGCGCGGATGTTCGACAGGGCGGATTTCGCCGTGTCGTACTTGGCCCGCATGACGTTGGAGACCGTGGTGAACCGCTGGCTTTCGTCCTGGATCTGCTGCTGCAGCGCCAGGAGCTGCATGTTGGATGCTTGCCCGTCCTGGACCATCCCCTGAACGCTCGAGGCATCGGTCCCGCCCGCCGGCGCGGCGAGCCCGGCCGCGCCGGTCGTCATCGCGCCGCCGGTGATGGCGGTCGTCGCCCCGAGGCGGGCGTCGTGGACCGCCGCCGCCATCACCGGACCCGCCACCACGTGGGTGGCGAGCTCGGCGCCGCTCATCAGCAGCGACACGCCGCCGGACAGGACGTCCCGGAAGGGGGCGGCGGGCTTTTCGGTCTGGCGGGTCCGCGTGGTGTCGATCTCGAGGCGGGTGTCGGCGCCGAGCGAGCGTTCGGCATCGGGGGCGGAGAGTGGGGCGATGGTGGTCGGCATGGGATCCTCCTGCCGGTGGTATCGGCCGCGGGCAGGCGGCCGTTGCGCGCGCGGTATACAATTGCGCCGTGGGCCTCGTCCGCGGATTCCTGGCGCCGTTCCGCGGCGGGGCTTACATCGCCCGTAACCGCCTCTGGCACTACCTGGTCCTTCCGGTCCTGCTGAATCTCGCGCTCGGGCTGGGCGCGCTGTGGGCCGCCGCGCGCTACTGGCGCGCCGAGGGGTTCGTCGGCGAGCAGCTGGTCAAGGCGCCGGCGATCGGGTGGATCGTGCTGGTCGTGCTGACCATCGTCAGCGCGGTCGTGCTCTTCCTGGTGGCTCAACCGGTCGTCACGGCCGTGTTCGCCGACAGCCTCTCCGAACGCGTGGAGCGCCAGATCCGCGGTGACGCGCCCAAGGCGCCGTTTCTCTCCTCGACGGGTCGTGCCCTGGCGCACGGTCTGCTGAAGCTGGTCTTGTACGGGCTGGCCATGCTGGCCGGGTTCGTCGTCAGCGTCTGGACGGCCGGGATCGGCGCGCTGGTCGGCGTGGCGATGGGCGGGCTCTTTCTCGCCTACGACGGGTTCGACTATCCGCTGTCGCGCCGGGGCGCCAGCTTCGGCAGAAAGTGGGCCTATCTCGCGACCCACCCCGCCCAGACGATCGGCTTCGGCCTGGGCGCGACGCTGCTGTACTTGATTCCGCTGGCGATGTTCGTCGCGCCGCCGTTCGTCGCCGCGGGCGCCACGCAGGTCTTCCTGGAATCGGAGAAGTCGTCGGCGGGCTCCGGCGGGGGCTCCGCCGAGGGGGCCAGATCGACGGCCAAATCGGCGGAAAAGTAGGCTGCAAATACGTGAATTCCCCCGTAGTATGAGCAGCTTGAAGAAGCCGGTCCCCTTCGGAAAGTACTACCTCCTCGAACGGATCAACGTCGGGGGGATGGCCGAAGTTTTCAAGGCGAAGACTTTCGGCGTCGAGGGGTTCGAACGCATTCTGGCCGTGAAGCGGATCCTGGCGAACATCGCGGAGGATGAAGAGTTCATCACGATGTTCATCGACGAGGCGAAGATCGCCGTGCAGCTCCAGCACGCGAACATCGCCCAAATCTTCGATCTGGGGAAGGTCGACGGCAGCTACTTCATCGCGCTCGAGTTCGTCAACGGCCGCGACCTGCGCTCGATCTTCGATCGGATGCGCAGCCGCGGCGAGGCGCTGCCGATCGCCATGGCCTGCTGGATCATGATGCAGGTCTGCGAGGGGCTGGACTACGCCCACAACAAGCGGGACGGACAGGGCCGAGAGCTGCACCTCATCCACCGCGACATCTCGCCGCAGAACGTCCTCATCGGCTACGACGGCGAGGTCAAGCTGATCGACTTCGGCATCGCCAAGGCGGCGGGCAAGGCGTCGACGACCCAGGCCGGCATCCTGAAGGGGAAGTTCGGCTACATGTCGCCCGAGCAGGTGCGCGGCCTGCCGATCGACAAGCGCAGCGACATCTTCGCGGTCGGCATCGTCCTCTACGAGCTGCTGACGGGTGAGCGGCTGTTCATCGGCGAGACCGACTTCTCCACCTTGGAAAAGGTGCGTAACGTCGAGATCGTCCCGCCGTCTTCGTACAACAAGAAGATCCCGCACGAGCTGGAGCGCCTGATGATGAAGGCGCTGGCGCGCGATCCGGAGGATCGCTACAGCAACGCGATCGATCTGCACGACGATCTGCAGTCGTTTCTCTACTCGGTGGGCGAGTTCTATTCGCGCAAGGACCTGGCCGCCTGGATGAAGAAGACCTTCGCCGGCGAGATCGAGGAAGACAACGCCAAGCTGGAGCAGTTCCGGCAGATCGCGGCGCCGGTGGCGGCCACGGGCGAGGGGGCCCGGCGGGTCGCCGCGGCCTCGGGATCGCGCGTCGCCGCGGCGCCGACCGGCGCGACCGCGGCCGGGAAGGCGGCAGGAAAAGCGCCGGCCGGGAAGGCGGCGCCCCCCAAGCCGCCCGCCGCCAAGGCCACGCCGTCCTCGGAGATGGGCTGGGACGACGAGGAGCTGGACACCCAGATCTTCGACAAGGAGCCGACGGAGCAGCAAGCGGCCGATCTGTTCTTCGAGGACGACGATCGGACCGTGGCCAACGAGCCGCCGCCCGACATCCTCGAGCAGGCGCGGCCGCCGGGTTCGCTGGTGACGCCGCGGCCCGAGCCGGTCGCCCCGGTCCAGGCCGCGCCGGCTCCCGCGCCCAAGCCGGCCCCCGCGCCCGAGCCTGCCACGCCGCCACCGCCGGTCGTGGCCCGC
>CAZTZM010000223.1:0-2758 GCA_964618005.1 uncultured Myxococcales bacterium | reverse complement strand
AAGGGGGGCGGCTCGGGCCGCGGCATGCCGCGCTGGCTCCGCCTCTCGCTGACGCTGGCCGTCCTGGGCCTCTTCGCGGGCGTCGCCACGCTGGTCGGCGTCTTCAGCTACTACGCCAGCGACCCCAAGCTCCCCAAGCTGTCGCGGCTGGACGCCTATCGCCCGAAGCAGGTGACGCGCATCCTCGATCGCGCCGGCGCGCCGATCGGCGAGATGGGGAACGAGAAGCGGACCGTCGTCCCGTACGAGGCGATCCCCAAGGTCCTGATCAACGCCGTGGTCTCGGCGGAGGACGCCGACTACTTCCACCACGACGGCCTCAATTACCGCGGGATGGTGCGGGCCGTCCTGGAGGACGTTCTGCGCGGCCGGCGGGCGCAGGGGGGCTCCTCGATCACGCAACAGGTGGTGAAGAACCTGATCCTGTCGCCCGAGCGCACGCTGCGCCGCAAGGTGCAGGAGGCCATCCTGGCCCGGCAGCTGTCGCAGAAGCTGTCGAAGGAAGACATCCTGGCACTCTATCTCAACCAGATCTACTACGGCCATGGCCGCTACGGCTGCGAAGAGGCGGCGCGCTACTACTTCGGCAAATCGGTGCACGACGTCGATCTGGCCGAGGCGGCGCTGCTGGCCGGGCTGCCGCAGAGCCCGGAGCGGCTGTCGCCGCGCAAGCACCCCGACGCGGCGAAGACCCGCCAGCGCTACGTGCTGGGGCAGATGGCCGAGCACGGCTACATCGATCAAGCGACCGCCGACCGCGTGGCGGCCGAGCCGATCCGGCTGGCGCGCGAGCCCGCCTCCGCGCGCGGCACCGCGGCCGAGGCCGTCGACGTGGTGGCGGGCGTGCTGGCCGATCGGGTCGGTGAGGAGAAGGCGCTGGAGGGCGGCCTCACCGTCACCACGACCATCGACGGCCACCTGCAGGAGCTGGCCCGCGCCTCGCTGGAGCGCGGTCTGGAGGATCTGGACGCGCGGCAAGGGTTCCGCGGGCCGTCGGGGCATCTGACCGCCAAGGCGCTCGACCACCGCAAGACCGAGCTGCGCCGCGCCCACACCAAGGGCGTGCGCGACGGTGAGATCGTCGAGGGGCTGGTGACGCGGGTCGAGAGCGACGATAAGAACCCGCGCGGCGGCCGGCTGTTCGTCGACGTCGGCGCGCCCGACGACAAGGAAGGCGTCGTCGACTTCACGCTGGAGACCCGCTACGGCAAGGGGCCGAAGCCGCTGGCCACGCGGTTCAAGCCGGGAGATCTGGTCCGCGTGCGCGCCGCCTCGGACCGGCCGCACCCGGAAGGCGGCGGTCTTGCCCTGGCGCTGGAGCTGGGGCCGCAGGCCGCGATGGTGGTGATGGATCCCACCACGCACGAGGTGCTGGCGCTGGTCGGCGGCTACGATTTCCACGCCGGCGGCTTCGATCGCAGCCTGCGCGCCATGCGCCAGCCGGGCTCGGCGTTCAAGCCGATCGTCTACGCGGCGGCCATCGAGGCCAAGAAGATCACGCCGGCGACCCTCATCAACGACTCGCCCGCGGTCTACGACCTGTGGAAGCCGCAGAACTACGAGAAGGAAGAGTTCCGTGGTCCGGTACGCGTCCGCACCGCGCTGGCCGAGTCGATCAACACCGTGGCGATCAAGATCCTTTCGGATGTCGGCCTGGATGCCGCGCGGGCCGAGGCGGCCAAGGTGGGGATCACCTCGCCCATCGCGCCCGACATCGGGCTGTCGCTGGCGCTCGGGTCGCTGACCGTCACGCCGCTGGAGCTGGCCAACGCCTACGCGACGTTCGCCGACGGCGGGATGGCCGCCAAGATCGACAAGACGTCGCTGGTCAGCGCGATCGGCGACCAGAAGCTCCCGCCGCCGGCGCTGGTGCCCGGTCTGCCGCCCGAGGTCGCCTACGTGATGGTGTCGCTGATGCGCAGCGTGGTGGAGGAGGGGACGGCGCGCAGCGCGGTGGCCGGCAAGCTGCACCGCCCGGTGGCCGGCAAGACCGGCACCTCGAACGGCCAGCGCGACGCCTGGTTCGTCGGCTTCACGCCCGACCTGCTGGCCGCCGTGTGGGTCGGCTTCGACGACATGAAGAAGCTCGGGCGCGGCGAGGCCGGCGGCAAGACGGCGGCGCCGATCTGGGCCGACTTCATGGCCAAGGCGACCGCCGGCAAGCCGAGCAAGGACTTCGTCCAGCCGCCCGGGGTCGTCGTCCAGCGCATCGACAGGACCAGCGGCCTCCTGGCCGCCCCCGGCCAAGAGGCCGGCACCCTCGACGAGGTCTTCCTGGACGGCACCGCCCCGACGCAGCAAGCGCCCGTCGCCGGCCAGGAACAGAGCGCCGACAAGCTCTTGATGCAATAGCGGCGGGCGCCGCTATTCGCGAATCGGGGTCGCCCGCAGCGCCGCCTTGCCGTCTTTGACGTAGACGGAGAAGCGGACGGTGCGGCAGCCGTGCTTGGCGATGAGGGCGAACTTGTTGTCGCGCAGCTTCTGCAGGAACTTGTCCTGGGTCAGGCCGGCGGTCGGCTCGCCGCAGGAGCGCTTGGTCTCGACGAAGTCGTCGAAGACGTGGCGGAAGTGGGCGTCCTCCTCTTCCTGCTGGTCGTAGGGGACGACGCGCGTCGCCTCGCCGTCGGGCATCTGTCGGTCGGCGGCGGCCTCGCCGTCGTCGAGCGCGGCGGTGGGAAGCTGCGCCCAGGGCGCCGGCTTGAGGGGCGGCGGGCTGCTGGTGGCGTTCGAGCCGCCCAGGATCGCCGCCGCCGAGAAC
>CAZTZM010000222.1:0-19598 GCA_964618005.1 uncultured Myxococcales bacterium | reverse complement strand
ATCCGCTCCCGTCGCCGGTCGTGGTCCATTGCCTCTACCCCCGCGCAGTAAATCCGTGAGCCGAAGAGCCGGATGCGGGAAATCCGCACGTCCGGATCCGTGGGAGCCCCGGGGACGAAAGTCCCTGGGGCCACCCGACTGCGCTTAGGCGGCGGCGCGCGTCCGCTGCGCCACGACCGGTCCCGGCACCTGCCGCCCGCGGACCGCGCGCTCGACGTCGGCGCGCGACACGACGCCCAGCAGGAACGCCCCGGCCGACACCGGCAGGACAACGGCTCGGCTGCGCCGGAACAGCTCGCGCGCCCGTGTCGCGGGCAGCTCGGGAGGCAGGCACCCCGCGATCGGCGCCAGCGCGTCCGCGACCCGGGCGTCGTCCGCCGCCTGCAGCAGGGTCCGCTCGTCGAGCAAGCCAATCAGGTGCTCGTCGCGCTCGACGAACAGCAGCGCGACCTGCTTCAGCGCCGCAACCTTCCGCGCGGCGGCCATCGACAGGTGCGCCGGAATCACCGGCACGGCGCGGATCGGCAGCTCGCCGATCCGCGGCCCCTCGGCGTTCGCCGAAAGGAATCGAGACACACGGGACTCTCTGCGTTGTCCGACGCCCGCTCCGACCCCCACGTCCACGCCATCGCCGTCGACAAATCCCGACCCCATCTTCGTTCCCCCGTCCCGCTGGCCGCCGCCCCCGTTTTGGGCTGAGAGCCCCGTGTGTCCGATCCGCGTTTCCATTTTTCGTTTCCCGATAGCTATTCAACCTTCATGCCATCGGGGGCCGCGGGCGGCAGGCCGCTGAAATCGCGGGGGAAAGGCCGCCCGGTCAGCAAGGGTCGTAACGTCCCACGGTTGAGGCGTTACGAATCCGGATCTCCCCCATCGACAGACGACGGCCTCGAAGATCCCGGATCCCGCCCAGGTCAGGTTCTGCGACGAGCGCCCGCGCGAACGACGTGCGCGATCAGGCTGACGACCGCCAGCAGCACCAGGAGATGGATACCGGCCGACGCGACGTGAAAGACGACGAAGCCGAGCACCCAGGCGATCGCGAGAATGATGGCAAGTGCGAGCAGCATGATGACCTCCTCAGGTCGGGTTGTAGGAATTTTCCCGCCTGCAACCTAACCACGAGCGTGGGCGCGGGCCGGACGCCGTCCGCCAGCCGGACGGGGCGCCGGTCGGCCGGCGGCCGATCTCCGTCGAGCGGTGATTACGTTGCACCGATGATCACGTCTCGCACGCGCGGCCGCCGATGAGGGGGCGACGCTGGCTTTTGGCCGCCGGGATCGTCCTGGTGGTCGTCATCGTCATTCGGCTGGTCCTCGATCCGATCGCCGGCTGGGCCACCCGGCGCGAGCTGCATCAGGCGCCGGGGATCGACGGGAACTTCGAGCGGGTGCACGTGACGGTCTTCCCGCCGGGCTACGAGATTCACCGGCTGAAGATCATCGAGGACCCCGGTGGCAGCTGGAAACAGCCGCTGCTTTACACGGAGCGGGCTTCCGTGTGGCTGGACTGGCGCCTGTTGCTCCATGGCGCGGTCGGGGCGCGCCTGCGCCTCGACGATCCGAAGGTCATCGTCGAGAAGCGCCCGGAACCGCCCAAGAAGCCCGGGGCCAAGAAGCCGACCGAGCTCCCCGACGTCCGGAAGAGCCTGGAGAGCCTGTTGCCGGCGCACATGGAGCGGTTCGAGGTGCGCAATGGGGAGATCCTGTTCCGCGACCTGACCGAGCCACGCCACCCGGAGATCTGGGTGCACGGGATCGAGGCGGCGGCCGAGAACCTGGCCACGCGACCGAAGCTGGCGCACGGGCAGCCGACGACGCTGGCCGCGCACGGGCGCCTCGGGCGCAGCGGGACGCTGACCGTGTTTGTCTCGGCCGACGCGTTCGCGCGGAAGCCCGACTTCGCCGGCAACCTGGCGCTGCGCGGCTGGAAGCTGGCCGAGCTCTACGATCTGGAAGAGCCCAAGACGCAGCTTCAGACGCCCCAGGGGACGCTGGACGTCTTCGCCGAGTTCAAGGCGCGCGACGGCGCCATCTCGGGCGGCGTCAAACCGGTGCTGAAGAACGTCGAGGTGAAACCGACGCAATCGTCGCTGGGCAATCGCCTGAAGGCCTGGGTCGCCGACGAGGGGCTTCACCTGTTCTCGGACGACGTCCCCGGGCGCAACGCGGTCGCGACGGTCATTCCCATCGAGGGACGGCTGGACAAGCCGGACGTCCAGCTCTGGCCCAGCGTGCTGGGTGTGGTGCGCAACGCGTTCGTCCAGGGGCTGTCGTCGGGGTACGCGCACCTGCCGCCGGCCATGGCGGAGCAGAAGCAGGGGCCGCTCACGCAGGTCGGGCAGGCGCTGAAGAAGAAGGAAGGGCCGCCCAAGGCGCAGCCCGCCGCGGGACAGAAGCAGGCCGGAGACAAGAAATGAGGCGGACCGGGCTGGTCGGGTTCACGCTCGCGTCGTGGCTGGCGCTCGGCTGCGGGCACACGCGCACCGTCGAGAATCCAGCGCCTGCGCCTGACAGCGCCGGGACGCACCCGTCCAAGAGCGCGCACCCGGGGGAGGGGACCGGCGCGCCGGTGGCGACCTCCGCCGGCGCGCTGCTGGCGCCCGGCGGCGCGGCGGAGATCCGCCGCAAGCTCAAGGACGACGGCCTCCTGAAGCAGGATGACGAGTCGACCGAGGCCGCGCTGCGGCGGTTCCAGGGCCAGCACGATCTTCCGGAGACCGGCGTTCCCGATCACGCCACGGTCGCCAAGCTGGGCCTCGACCCCAACAAGATCTTTCGGCACGCCGACGGCGCGAACTGATCGCGACGCCGCTGACGACGTGCCGCCCGACAGGCGGCCTCGTACTTCAGACCCGAAGTTCGTACCGGGTATCGCGTCGGCCTCGACGCCGGGGCCTTCGTTGCTCCTCGGTTACGTACCTACGGGTACGCGCCCTCGTCGCGCCTCGGCCGCGACGCCGATCCCGTCGCGGAACCCGGAACGCTCTTCGTGTCTGAAGTACTAGCTGCGGGCGCTGTAGAGCGCGACCAGCGCGGCGCCGATCGCCTGCGACAGCTCGCCCAGCGTGGACGGGAGCACGCGCAGGCGCTCTCGTTGCACCGGCCAGAGGTGCGGGCGCGCGGTCTCGGACACGATCCTCAGGTAGCGCTCGCGGAACGCCTCGGTGGTGTTCTCCGGGTCCATCAGGCCGCCGCCGATGACGACGAACTCCGGATCCAGCGCCAGCGTCAGGTTTGCGATGTGCAGGCCCATGGCGCGCGCCTGGAAGTCGAACAGCTCGATCGCCAGCGGGTCGCCGCTCTGGGCCAGGCCGCGCAGCGCCAGCGCCTTCTTCTTCGGCGTGTCGGTCGACCGGGCCAGCGGGTGGTCGGGGAGCTTCTCCAGGCGCTCGGCCAGCAGGTACGGCAGGCCGGCCAGCGTGGTGTAGAGCTCGACGCAACCCCAGGTCCGGCCGCAGCCGCAGGGGTAGGGCTTGGCGCCCAGGATGTGCAGCGGCGCCGCCATGTGCGCGGTCTCCATCCCGGCCAGCGTGTCGCCCTGCAGCGGCAGGCCGCGCGCGTCGATGTACGCCGACCCGAGCCCGGAGCCCGGTGCCAGCATGAGCACGCCGCCGGTGCCGGTGCCGCGCACGCGGTGCGCCTCGCCGACGCCGCCGAACGCGCCGTCGTTGCCGACCACCAGCGGCACCGCGCGCCCCGCCTTGTGCGCCAGCGCCTGGCTGTACGCGGTGAAGAAGTCCCACCCCTCGAAGCGGGCCGGCATGTTGGCCGAGTGGGCGAGCACGCCGTAGCGCAGGTAGGGGCCGGGGATCGCCAGGCCGACGCCGCTCACCTGATCCCAGCCGAGCTGGTTGGTGGCCAGGTACTGGCTGACCGCCTCGACCCAGCCGCCGACGACCGCGTCGGGCCCGGCCTCGGAGCTGGTGGGGTGCTGGTGCAGCTTGGTCGAAACGGTGGTGCCGTCGGACCAGACGCCGCCCACCTTCGACATGGTGGCGCCGCAGTCGGTCCCGATGAACACCTGACGGGTGTCGCTCATCCGACGGAGTGTAGCCGCATTCCTCTCACTTGGAACCCGCTACCGGTGCGCTGGCGGGGCCCCAGTCATCCGTGCGGAACGGCGCCGCCGGCAGGTCGGCCTGGTTGCGGAGCGTGTTGGGCGGGTCGTTCCCCCAGCCGTAGCGGACGGCGAGGGGGGCCGGGACATCGGGGCTGGACACGACGACGGTCTCGCGATCGATGCGCGCCACGGCGGGGTGCCAGACATGGTCGGCGCCGGCCACCACGAAGCCGCGGGGCGCGGCGCCGTCGGCGGTCTCGAGGCCGCTCGCCTGGATGGTGAAGTGCAGCCGGACGGCGGTGCCGTCGCGGTCGGCGGCACGAAATAGCGGTCCGCCGGCGATCACGTCGCGGTGGTAGACCAGCTTCAGCGCCGCCAGCGCCAGACGCCGGCCGACCTCCTGCTTGTTGTGCGGGTGCAGGTTGTTCCCCTCGCCGATGTCCAGCGTGACCGCCATGGCGGTGGCAGGCTCGCGCAGCGCCATCGCCTGCGCCTCGCGCAGATCGGCCCAGGCCCCTTCGCCCAGGGGCGACTTCACGACCGGATCGTCGAAGTTGGGGAGCTGCACGTAGAGAAAGGGCAAGGTCGGATCGTGAAACGCCTCGCGCCAGGATCGAATCAGCGCCGGGAACAGGCGGCGGTAGACGGCGGCGTGGCCGACGTTGCTCTCACCCTGGTACCAGATGACCCCGCTGACGGGCACCGCCGCCAGGGGCGCGATCATGGCGTTCCAGAGCACCGTCGGGCTCTGCGGATCGTCGGCGGCGAAGCTGCGCGGGCGTGACGCCCAGTCGGCCACCGCCGGCGGCAGGCGGCGCTCGATCTTGTACTCCCAGGTGCCGGCCAGCGGCAGCCGCGTGTCGCCGCTTGCGGGGCCAACCGTCAGCGCCGGGCGCGGCCCGACGAAGCCGCCGTTGCCGTAGTGGTCGAAGACGCGCACGGCGATCAGGTTGCGCCCGGCCTTCACCAGCGCGCCGGGGACGACGTAGTGGCGGGGCGCCGCGTAGTACTCGGGCGTCTCGGGACCGGTCGCGCCGACGCGGGTGCCGTTCCAGTAGGAGGTGTCGAAGTCGTCGAGCGCGCCCAGCGACAGCGCCAGGTCCTGCCCGGCCCACTCGGCGGGCACTTCGACCTCGCGCCGGAACCAGACCGCGCCGTCGATCTGCAGGCCGGCGTTTTCCCACAGCTGAGGGATCGCCATCTTGGCCCATCCGTGCCCGGCGCCTTTGGCGAAGCCCAGCGCCTCGCCGCGGTTGCCGGTGTCGGCGTGAAAGTTCTTGGCCTCCCAGGCCGCCAGCGCCCGCGCGGCTTCCTCGCGCCGCGCGGGATCGCGGGCGGCGTCGAACGCGTCGACCATCGGCTTCAACAGCGAATCGGCCGCCAGCGCCGCGCGCGGCGTCCAGGCCTCCGCCGGCGTGCCGCCCCAGGCCGCGACGATCAGGCCGACCGGCACGCCCAGCGCGCGGTGGAGGTCGCGGCCGAAATGGAACGCCACCGCCGACAGCTCGGGTGCCAGCTCGGCGTCGCAACGGGCCCACCTGCCGTGCGGCTCGCCCTGGGGCGTGACGGCCAGCGTCTGGTCGACGACGAAGAACGACAGCCCGGCGCACCCGGCGGCGACGGCCTGGTCGACGGCCGTCGAGCGCGAGAGCGGCAGCGCCATGTTCGACTGCCCGGACGCCAGCCAGACGTCGCCGATCCAGATGTCGTCGAAGCGCAGCGTCCGCGACCCCTCGACGGTCAGCGTGAACGGACCGCCGGCCAGCAGCGCGGGCAAGGTGACCCGCCAGCGGCCGGCGGCGTCGGCCTTGGCCGCCACGGTTTGGCCGGCGAACGTGACCCGGACTGCCTGGCCGGGCTCATCACCGCCGGCGATCGGCGCTGGCCGTCCGCGCGCGAGCACCATGTGCGCGCCGACCAGCGGCGAGACCGTCGTCGTGGCCGGTTCAGCGGCGCGCGCATCGCGCCGCGCGAACATCAATGCCGCGAACACGAGAGCGGGGAGGGGGCGAATCCGCATTCCCCCGACTCTAATCGAGGTCGGCCGGAGAAAAGAACAAGGAGGAACGGAGGCGCTGCAGATACCGGGCCTCTCCGTTTCTCCCTGTGGATTTTCTGGCCGGATCAGAAACGCGGCGGCGATCGGTGTGGGAGCACGCGATCGCCGCCGCGCTGAGCGGTCGAGGCTAGAAGCTGACGTGATAGAGGGCCAGCCGGTACGTGCGGGCCGGGTCGTCCTTCCACACCGAGCTCACGGCCGTGGTGGCGCGGCTCTCGTCGGCGACGACCTGGATGACGCCCACGCCGGTCCCGAGCAGGACGCCGCCAGCGGTCCAGATGCCGATGCGGGCCGCGTGGTCGCGCGCGCCCAGGAAGTAGATCGAACCGCCGACCAGCGCGCCGACCACGCCGCCCATCAGCGCGCTGACCGCGATGGTCGCCATCGCGTTGTGCGGCGCCTGGACATCCTCATGGACGACCCGCTCGCGGATTGGGGGCGCCTCGACCGGCGCCGGCTCCGAGCCGACTGGAACCACCGCGGCCGGGGCCGCTTGAACCACCGGCGCCGCCGGGGTGTTCGGGTTCACGATCTCGACGTCGCCGGCCCGTGCCACGCCGCTCGCCAAGAGACTGCCCACCGCCATCGCCGCCACCATCGAAAATGTTTTGACTGTCATCGGGACCTCCGTGGTTCCCGGCAAATTGCAGCGGTCGTGCCATCAGGCCGAGGCGGATTTTGCGGCTGAGAATGCCCGCCGGCGTTACCGGCCCGACCGGGCAGGCGCTCGGGGGCGGCACGGACGCGTAACGTTCGACCTCGACCGCGCGCGAATCCGTGCCAGCGCGCTATCCCCGGGCGCGTTTTGCGGAGATCTGCAACCAGCCGCGGATCGCCTGGCCGGGAAGGTCGTCGCCCGGCCGCAGCTTGAGGTGCTTGCCGGTCTTCCCGTCGCCTTCCAGCAGGCCGGCGGGATCGAAATAGGTGCCGGGCGGGCCGGGGAGGATCAGGTTCACGTGGGCCTTGAAGGCGGCCAGCGCGCAGAGGGTCTCGCCGCCGATCGTGAAGAACGGCATCCCCCACTTGATCGCGGAGGTGGCGTCGGGCGCCGTTTCGTCGATCAAGCCGCGCAGATCGTCGAGGATCGCCCGCAGCGGCGGGGGCTGCTTGGCGAAGAACCCGCCCACCGGCGCCCCGAGGTCGGCCCTCGGGGCGGGCTTCTTGGGCGCGACGGCGGCGGGTTTCGCCGTCTTCGTCTTGCTCTTCGGTCTCGCTTTGGAAGCGGGCCGGGTGGCGGCTTTGGTCGTCACCCGGCCATCATATCAGCGACGACGCGCCGCCCGGCGGCGGCCTACGGTGCCAGGGCCAGCGCGTCGGCCTGATCGAGCAGCGTCTGCGCCTGGCTCATCCAGCCGGCGGCGACGACCGCGTCGATCGGCTGGCCGGCGAACTCGGCCTGGTCGAGCGCCGAGCGGATCTGCGACGCCAGCGCGTCACGCGTGGCGGTCAGCCCCGCGATCGACGCCTCCTTCGAGGTGTAGATCGCGTCGGCCGAGTCGGCGCCCTGCAGCGCCTTGGTCGACGTGATCAGCATGTCCTGCGAGAACTGACCGAACGGCGCGTTGATGGCCTTGTAGGCGGTGCCGAGGCCTTCGATCGCGCTCTGCTCGCCCGCGACGGCAGCCGGGACCGCCGCCGGCACCAGCGCCTGCGTGATGACCCGGCCGTCCGACTGATAGGTGTCGTGCACGCCGGTCAGCGCGTTGATGGTCGGGCGCACGTCGGTGTGGTCGGTGAAGATGGTCTGATCGGCCTGATTGGCGACGCCCGGGCCGACGAAGCCGACCCAGGTCTGCCCGATCTGCTTCTGCACGTCGCCGTGGTTCCAGGCGAAGCCCGCGCCGACGCAGGTCTCGCAGGTCGAGGTCGGGAAGTCGGTGATGAAGTAGTCGTCGTCGGCGAAGAACGCGAACGTCGCGTTGCGCCCCGGGTCGCCCGTGGTGAACATGTGCATCGCCCTCATGCCGGTCTGGTCGGCATAGAGATCGAGCAGCTTGTCGGTGCTGCCCGTGTACGGGTTGACGGCGGTCAGGCCGGCGACGGTTCGCTCGAAGTTGCGGGTGTCGGGATCGGTCTGCGCGAGCGGGCCGCCGCCCACGCCTTTGCGGGCGAGGTAGAACGGGGGTGCCGAGTCACCGTGCACGGTGAAGGTGTCCGGGCCCGTGGAGGCCAGGAAGGTGTTGAAGAGCGCCGGGGCCTGATGCTGGATCAGCGTGTCGATGTTGCCGTCGATCTCGCCCACCTGGCCGGCCGGCCAGACGCACGGGGTGGTCACGCCGTCGCAGCTGGGGTTGCTGGGCTGGCCGCCCACGAAGTGATCGCCCTCGTCCACGGTGATGATGAACAGCGTGTTCGTCTTGTCGATGTCGTGCGCCGCCAGCTCCGTGAAGAAGGCGTCGAAGGCCTGGTCGTAGGCCTTGAGCTGCGCGACGTAGCCGGCATCGCCAGGGCCGAACGGCGTGGCGTTGCCGTGGTTGTCGTGCGCGTCGGAGATGTAGGCGTAGGTCACGGGGATGCCGGCCTCCTGCATCGAGGCCACGTAGCGCAGCGACACCTCGGCCTCCATGCCGTCGAAGCCCGGGAAGCCCGGCTGGCCGAACGGATCGGTGATCGGGTTGCCGAGCATGCTGACCAGCGGCACGCTGGCCGGCTGGCCGGTCAGCAGCGGATCGACCGATGACGCGCCGAACAGGCCATTGAAGCCGGTGTAGCCGCCGGGCTCGCCGGGGAGCACATCGGCCACGCCGCTCGCGCAGCGGCTGGAGCCCGCCGCGCAGTGGACGGCGATGCCGACGAAGTCGGTCTGGGCCTTGAGGGCGGCCGCCGTTCCCGCGGCCGCCTTGCCGGACGCCACGGCCTCCGCGAACTGCGGCGAGCTGGTCCCGAAGACGGTGGCCACGTCGCTGAAGGTCGAGGACGAGGCGGTCTCGAGCTCGATGTTGGCGGTGCCGACGCCACCCACGTCGCAGCCGGCGCGGGTGTAGCCGACCCAGGGCGCCGGCATGTTCTGGCCGGTGGGGGTCACCATGTTGAAGACGCCGGCCGCGGCCGTGTCGGTCCAGTACTCGAACGAGCTCGGGAACGAGAAGGTGCCCGTGGCGCTGGTCCGGACGTAGCTGTTGGTGACGGTCTGGCCGTTGCGGTCGGGATAGACGCCCGTCAGCGAGCTGAGGATGCCGCCCGCGGTGTGCGAGATCAGGATGGTGTGATCGTTGGCCATCATCGTCCCGTTGCCGCGGATGAAGTCGAGGAGGTGCGGCATCTGCTCGAGGTCCGACGGAACGTTCGCGGTGTCCTGCTGCAGGTGCGTGTTGTCGAACTGCAGGTAGATGACGTGCTTGATGGCGCCCGCCCCGTTGCCGAGCGCGCATGCGCCGGCCGCGGGCTGCGGCGTGCAGGTGACGGTCACGCTGCTGGTGGCCGGGCAGCCCGCCGCCTTGTCACCGTCGGAGACGGTCAGCGTCAGCGTGGCCGAGCCGGCGGTCGTGCAGACGAAGCGGGTGTCGAGCGCGGTCGCGTCGGTGAACACGCCCGAGGTCGCGGTCCACTGCGCCGTCAGGGGCGAGGGGCCGTTGTCCAGGTCGTGCGCCGTGGCGCCGAGGGCGACGCTGCCGCCCACCAGGACAGAGGTGGGGTTCGCGTCGAGGCCATCGATCTGCGGGCAGAGGTTGACCGCGCCATTGACCGACACGCTGCCGGTGGTCGGTGCCTGGTGGCAGGAGAGCCCCACGCTGACCGAGGCCGTCTGGCCCGCGACGATCGCGAAGCTGCCGGAGCCGGCGCAGGTCGTCGACCCGTCCGTCGACGTGGAGGTGAGCGAGATCGTGTAGCCGCCGCCGGTGGGGAACGGCCCCAGGACGGCGGAGATCGTGTTGCTGTGGCTGACGTCGATCGTTCCGGTCTGCGAGAACGCGTTCGGACCGGTGATCGTATAGCTGACGCCGGCGAGGGTCACGCCTGCGGCCGCCTGCAGGGCGATCTGGACGGAGCCCGTCTCCAGCTTGGAAGCGGACTGTCCGCCGGCGTTGCAGCCGCTGGCGAGCGCGCCGCCGGCCAGCGCCGTGACAATCATGAAAACAAGAGAGGCCCGTCGGTTTTGCACGTGGTGTCTTCTTTCGCGAAGGAGTAATTGAGGGGCGGTTCGCGGCGCCCGCGCGCGCGGACGGTGCAAGGGAAGGTCCAAATGCAGCGCCCTCGTCGACCCCTTTCGTTTCCGCGGAGAAACGCAATGACCCGCACCGGCGCACGCGGACGAGCGTTGCGTTTTCGGATCTTGGCTCCGGTTTTCGAACGGACGGCGATCGCTGCCGTGGCGGTCGCGATCGCTGTCGTGTCCGTCCCCCAGGCCGTGGCCGCGCCGACCGCGGCGGAGCTGGTCGCGCTGGGGCAGCGAATCTTTGCCGACCCGGCGCTCTCCGATCCGCCCGGGACCAGCTGCGCCAGCTGTCACGCGCCCGCGACCGCCTACTCGAGCCAGAACGGATCGAAGACTGGGTTGCCGCGCGGCAGCCGGCCGGGCCACCACGCGCGCCGGACGGCGCCCTCATTGCTCTACCTGCGCTACGTCCCGTCGTTTCGCTTTCATCAAGAGGGCGACGATCCGCAGGCGCAGCCGTTCGGCGGGCTGTTCTGGGACGGGCGCGTCGACACCGTCCGCGATCTCGGCCGCCAGCCGCTGCTCAACCCCGACGAGATGAACAACCCGGACGGCCGGCGGGTCGCGGCGCAGATCGCGCGCGCGCCCTACGCCCCGGCCTTCCGGGCGGCGTTCGGCCCGGCGCTGAACGACTCCGACGCGACGCTGGCGGCGGTTGGTCGGGCGCTGGAGGCGTTCCTCACGACCGACGCGATGGCGCCGTTTTCGTCTCGCTACGACGACTTCCTGCGCGGGCGCGCCAGTCTGTCCGCGCAGGAGCGGGCGGGGATGCGTCTGTTCAGGGACCCCGCCAAGGGCGGCTGTGCCGCCTGCCACGTCTTCAACGAGAAGGTGAAGGATCCGATCGCGTCGATGTTCACCGACTACGGCTACGAGGCGGTCGCCATCCCACGGAACGAAAGCGTCGCGGCCGCGCAAAAGCCGGATCTCGGGCTCTGCGAGCGAACGGACAGCATCGCCCCCACCAGTGACCGCAGGTATTGCCTGTATTTTCGAACGCCGTCGTTGCGAAACGTCGCCGTGCGCGCGTCGTTCATGCACAACGGCGCCTTCACGCGGCTGCGCGACGTGGTGGCGTTCTATGCGACCCGTGCCACCGATCCGCGGCACTGGTACAAGTCCGGCGTCCCCTTCGACAGCGTCCCGGCGAAGTACAGGGCGCGCGTGAACGTCGCCTCGCCGCCGTATGATCGCAAGCCGGGCGACCCGCCGGCGCTCGACGAACAGGAGATTGACGCGGTGGTCGCCTTTCTGGGGACGCTGACAGACTCGAAATATCGGGCGCCGGCCGCGGCGCGTTGAGGCGCCCCATCGTGCGCCATTTGTAACAAACGAGACGCAAAGACCGCGCGTCGGCCGGCTTACGATGAATCGTTTTGGACCTGCTCGCTCGGCGTGAAGCGACCCCGGCCCGGGAACAGCCCGAGGAACAACCCGAGGAACAACCCGAGAGCCGCGAGGCCGCCGACCGGCAGGCAGGCTACGACGGCGCGATCGCCCGGGTCGTCGAGCAGCAGCTGATCACGTCGCACTTTCAGCCGATCCTCGATCTGCACCACGGGACGGTGCTGGCGTGGGAGGTGCTGTCGCGCGGCCCGGAGCCGGTGGCCTCGCCCAGCGAACTGTTCGGCGCGGCCGAGCGCGCGGGGCTGCTGGGGCAGCTCGAGTCGGTCTGCCGGCGGGTGGCGCTGCGGACGATCGCCGGCTTCGGATCGCCGGCGCGTTCGCGCCCGTTCTTCATCAACGTCAGCCCCAACGCGATCGGCGATCCGCGTCTCTTGAACGGCAACATGCAGGCCGAGCTGACCGAGCTGGGGCTCGACCAGCGCAACTTCGTCATCGAGATCACCGAGCGGGAGTCGATCGGCGACTACCCGGCGTTCGAGGAGCAGATTCGCCACTTCGTCGAGCATGGGTTCCGGATCGCGCTCGACGATCTGGGGGCGGGGCACTCGGGGCTGGTGACGCTGGTGACCTGCTCGCCGCACTTCATGAAGCTGGACATGTCGCTGTCGCGCGACATCCACCGGCACTCGTACAAGCAGCACCTGGTGAAGTCGCTCATCGCCTTCGCCGCCAGCGTCGACGCCGCGCTGATCGCCGAAGGGGTCGAGAGCTGGGAGGAGCTGGAGACGCTGGCCCGCCTGGGCGTCCGCTACGCGCAGGGATACTTGTTCGCGCGCCCGGCGGCGGCGCCGCCCGAGGCCACGCCGGAGACGCTGGCCGAGCTGCGGCGGGTGATGCGGCAGTTCAACTACCGCGAGTCCGACCTGAACGAGACGGTCGGGCCGCTGGTGATCCGCTGCGCCACCATCCGCGAGCGCGAGAAGCGCGGCGAGGACGTCGACCGCATCTTCCGGCGCGAGCCGCAGGTCGATCACCTGACCATCGTGCGCGGCGAGCGCCCGGTGGGCCTCCTGACGCGGCAGCAGTACTACACCCGCACCGGCGGCCCGGTCGGCTACCACCTGTTCCAGTGGAAGGCGGCCGAGGAGCTGGCCCGCTCGGCGCCGCTGATCGTCGAGGACTCGATCAACGTGACGGCGCTGGCCAAGCTGGCGATGGAGCGGCCGCCCGACGAGCTTTACGATCCGGTCATCGTGACCGACGCGGCCGGCCGGCTGATCGGCACGGTGACCATCCGGCAGCTCATCATGCGGTCGACGGCGCTGGAGGTGCAGTCGGCGCAGGGGTCGAGCCCGCTGACCGGCCTGCCGGGGAACCGCAGCATCGAGCGCTGGATCCTGAACGCGCTCGATCAGCGAGACGCCTTCGTGCTCTACGCCGACCTGGATCGGTTCAAGGAGTTCAACGACTGCTACGGCTTCCTGCAGGGGGACGAAATGATCCGCTGCGTGGCCCGCGTGCTGTCGCGGGCGCTGCCGGCGCTGGCGGCCGAGGCCCGCCTGGGGCACATCGGCGGCGACGACTTCGTCATCGTGGCGCCGACCACCGTCGACCCGGACAGCGTGCGCGCCGTGTGCGGGCAGTTCGACCTGGCCAAGCTGGATCTGTTCGAGGCGGAGGACGTGGCGCGCGGCTTCTTCCGGGCGGTCGACCGCCGCGGGCAGGAGGTCTCCGTTCCGCTGGTCACGCTGAGCGTGGCGGTCGTCCCGGTCGAGGCGGTTCAGATCAAGACGGCCGAGCACCCGGGCGCGCTGGCCCAGATGGCCGCCTCGCTGAAGCGCAAGGTCAAGGAGATGACCGCCGCCAACCGCACCAGCGGCTTCCTCTTCGAACGCCGCGGCGTTCGACCCGCCGGGTGAAGTCCATGTTGCTTACCGGTCCGCTTCCTTGCTGCCCACCACGGTCAGATTCAACCCGATCTGCACCGACAGCGGCTTGCCGTCGACCATGATCGTCGTCTTGCCGTTGTGGTACCAGCCGAATGACCCGGTGGAGAACTCGCGCTTGTCCGCGATGATCTCCGACCCGCCGATGACGATCTTGACCGCCTCGGCCTTTTCGAGAAATTGCGTCTTCGAGATCGGGCAGGGGGACTTGGCCATGGCCGGTACGCTAGCACGTCCAGCTGCGCGCCTGTCGCGCTACGATGGGCCGTGACCGCGCCCGATCCCCAGCCGACCGAACCGGTCGCCGACGACGCCGCGCAGTTGGGGCGCATGGGTTACACCCAGGAGCTGCGCCGCCGCATGGGCGCGTTCTCCAACTTCGCGATCTCGTTCTCGACCATCTGCATCCTGGCGGGTGGCATCACGTCGCTGCAGCTGGGGGTGAGCGCCGTGGGCGGCGCCGCGGCCGGGGTGGTCTGGCCGCTGGGCGTGGCGTTCTCGCTGGTCGTGGCGCTGTCGATGGCCCAGGTCGCCTCCGCCTTCCCGACCGCGGGCGGTCTCTATCACTGGAGCGCCATCCTGGGCGGCCGCGGCTGGGGGTGGGCCACCGCCTGGTTCAACCTGGCGGGGCTGGTGTTCGTGACGGCGGCGGTCAACGTCGGGACGTACACGCTGTTCGTCGGCTTCATCGGCCCGGCGCTGGGTCTCGATCCGGCGCGCCTGGGCGTCGGGCACCAGATCGCGGGCGTGGCGCTCATCTCGGCGTCGCACGCGCTCCTGAACCACTTCGGGATCCGGCTGACGACGCTGCTGACGGACGCCAGCGGCACCCTGATCCTGGCCGTGTCGTTGCTGCTGACGCTGGCGATGGTGGCGGGGGCGCCGCGGCTCGAGCTCGGGCGCCTGTTCCGGTTCGAGAACTTCAGCGGCGCCGCCGGCGGCGATGTCTGGCCCGCGCACGGCAGCCTGCTGGCGATGACGCTGCTGGGCCTGCTCTGGCCGGTCTACACGATCACCGGCTTCGACGCCTCGGCGCACACCTCCGAGGAGACCGTCGCCGCGGCCGAGAACGTCCCCAAGGGGATGCTCCGCTCGGTGTACGTCTCGGGGATCTTCGGCTGGGTGATGGTGGCCGCCTTCGTGCTGGCGCTGCCCAGCGTGGCCGGCGGCGCGCGCCAAGGGGGCAACGTGTTTCCCTGGCTGATGGCGGCGGTCGTCCCTGGCGCGGCGGGCAAGGCGTTGTGGGCGGGCATCGTGGTGGCGAACTATCTCTGCGGTCTGGCCTGCGTGACCTCGACGTCGCGCATGATGTACGCGTTCGCGCGTGACGGCGGCCTGCCCGGGTCGGTCTGGCTCCGGCGCGTCTCGCCGCGCTGGCGCACGCCGGTGGCGGCGATCTGGACCACGGTGGCGCTGGCGTTCGCCTCCACGCTCTATGCGCCCGCCTACTCGACGCTGACCACCGCCTGCTCGATCTTTCTCTACCTCTCCTACGTCATGCCGGCGGTCGCGGGGCTGCGCGCGCACGGGCGGACCTGGACGCGAATGGGGCCGTTCGATCTGGGCGCGCGCCTGTATCGCGCGGTGGCGGCGGCCTCGCTGGCGGGGGTGGTCCTGGTGGTCTGGATTGGCGTCCAGCCGCCCAACGAAAAGTCGCTCACGGTCACGCTGGCGGCCGTCGCCGCCCTGGCCGCCGCCTGGTGGCTGGGCGTCCGCCGCCGGTTCCGCGGACCGCCCGTTACCCGGCCCGACTGAGCGCCGTTACCCCGGCGCGCGGATGAAGTACTTCGCCCACTGGGCGATGTGGTTCGAGGTCGTGATGTCCTGGAACGGCAGGCAGAAGGCCGTGTAGCTGGGATCGCCGCCGCCGGTCGCCAGCCCCAGGTTGATCCCCACCATCCAGATCAACGTCCCGATCTTGCTCTCGCTGGTGTCGGTCGGCACCGGCGGCTTGCGCAGGCCGTACTGCCGGGTCGACGCGAACGTCAGCCACAGCAGCTGGTGCTGCTCGTCCAGGTTCTCGATGAAGGGGGCCCATTTGGGGAATGAGTTCGTCAGCGCCGTGGTGGCTCCGTCGGCTACGCCCGGGGCGTTGGCGTTCGTCAGCGCCGCGGGCGCCAGTCCGGAGAGCGAGGTCAGGAAGATCGTCGCCGTGGCGTCGGTGTCGGCGTCGCACGAGATGTCGGGCGCCTTCCCGGCGGTCGGCGTCCCGTTGGTGCAGGTCGACTCGTCGTAGACGACCAGGTTGCCGTCAGGGCTGATGGCCGGGTAATAACGGTTCTTCCCCAGCATCGACGGCACCAGCGTCTGCGGCGTCCCCCAGGCGCCCGCCACGTACTGGACGTAGTCGATGCCGCCGGTGGCCGGCCGCTGATCGCTGGTGGGGGCGGTCGGGTCGGCGGAGGTGAAGACGATGGTCTCCGACGTCGTGTTGTTCTTGGTCCAGTCGGGGTGATCGCCCCGCAGGCCGCCCAGATCGATCGTCGAGGTCACGGCGCCGGTGGTGCCGTCGAAGATCATCAGGTTCACCGGCCCCGCTTGGGCGTAGTTGCTGGTGCTTTGCCTGTCGCCGTAGACGCCCACGAACTGCGAGCCGTCGGTGTTCCAGGACTCGAACTGGCTGCGCTGTGTGAGCGGGAACGGCATCGACGCCGTGTTGGTGGTCACGTTCCAGAGCAGCAGCCGCCCGTCCCCCTGGCCGCCGGCGCTGGCCACCAGCTTGGACCCGTCGGACGACAGCGCGTGGCAGCCGACGCAGGTCGTGCCGTCGGTGTTGGTCGGGGTCAGGTACGCCTGCGCGGTCTGCGTCGTCCCCGAGAAGTCCCAGCGCATGATCGCGCTCTTGCCGCTGGTGGTCCAGTAGTAGAGGGCGCCGTCGATGTTGTCCTTGGCGAACTGCAGGTGAAAGGTCTGGCTGGTCCCGAGGCCGGTGCCGGTGTCGTCGGTTCCGCTCACGGTCAACGTCACCGGCCCCTGGCCCGCGTTCGAGGTGGCGACCGCCGCCCACAACCCCGGGTCCGGCTGGTAGATGCAGCCGGTGATCCCGGTCGGGGCCGTGCAGCGGATGAACGCGTTCACGGTGGCCAGCGGCCCCGCGAAGCTGACCTCGAACAACGTGTTGCTGGCGCTGCCGGGCTGGAAGTGGATCTCGACGCCCGTGACGTTGGGCGGGAACAGCACGCCGTCGTTGGGGTAGACCAGCTGGGGGGCGCGCGTCGGGTCCATGGGCGCCCCGCTGACGATGTCCGACGCGCCGGTGGGGACGCCGCTGCCGGCCGTCCCCGGATCGGCGCCGGTGAACTTGTAGTTGACCGTGACCGTGGCCGTCGCCGTGACCGAGCCGGACGTGGCGGTCACCGTCACCACGCCGCCGGCGGCGCCCAGGGTGGTGGCCAGGCCGTCGTTGTCGATGCTGATCACGGTGAACGAGCTCAAGGAGTAGCTGACCTTCGAGGTCAGGTCCTGCTGCTGCCCGTTGATCGTGCCGGTCACCATGAACTGCTGCGTCTCGGCCTGGCCGCCGTTCGTCACGGTCAGCGTGACGCTGCTGGGGGTGATGGTCAGCGCCGACGGGCCCACCACGAGGGTGCCGCCGGTGCCGCCACCGGTGGTGCCCCCGGAGCCGCCGCTGGCCGTGCCCGTTCCGCCCGTTCCGGACGGCATCGACGCCACGTTGGGCTTGAACCCGCATCCGAGCGCGGCGCAGGCGGCGAGCGCGGCCAGGCTCCTTGCGACGCGGGTACGCGAAAACAAACGGGACGAGGTGAGGTCCTGGGGTGGCATCGGGGCTCCTCCGCGCGGTCCGCGCGCATTCTACGCCTGCGGGTAAGGGTAGGGGCCCGCGGTATCCTTATATTCCCGTCAGACCGGGCGCTGGATCGCGCCGCGGCCGGCAAACGGGTGATTTTCGACCACCCGGACCGGGACGCGGGTCAGGCGCTCGATGGCGCGCAGGGTCGGACGCTCCTCGGCGTCGCAGAAGGACAGCGCCACGCCCGAGGCGCCGGCGCGCGCGGTGCGGCCGATCCGGTGCACGTAGCTCTCCGGCTCGTTGGGCAGCTCGAAGTTGATGACGTGGGTGACCCCGTCGATGTCGACCCCGCGGGCGGCGATATCGGTCGCCACCAGGACCCGGATCTGGCCGGTCTTGAAGGCCGAGAGGGCCCGCTCGCGGGCGTTCTGGGACTTGTTGCCGTGGATAGCGGCGGCGCGGACGCCCGACCGATCCAGCTGCTCGGCCACCCGGTTGGCGCCGTGCTTGGTGCGGGTGAAGACCAGCACCCGGCTCATCTTCGGGTCGCGCAGGACCTCGTGCAGCAGGGCGCGCTTCTGGCTGCGCTCGACGTGCAGGACCCACTGCGTGATCCCTTCGGCGGTGGTCGAGACCGGCGCCACGGAGACCTGCACCGGGTCGACCAGGATCGACCGGGCCAGCTTCATGATCTCGTCCGGCATCGTGGCCGAGAACATCAGAGTCTGCCGGCGGCGCGGCAGCACCGAGATGATTCGCCGGATCGGGTCGATGAACCCCATGTCCAGCATGCGGTCGGCCTCGTCCAGGACCAGCGCCTCCAGCGCGTCGAACCGGGCGTGCTTCTGCCCGATCAGGTCCAGCAAGCGTCCCGGGGTCGCCACCACGATGTCGGCGTTGCGGCGCAGCGCCTCGACCTGCGGCCCCTGGCCGACGCCGCCGAAGATGACGGCGGTCGCGAGCGGCAGGTGGCGGCCGTAGGTCCGGAAGCTCTCGGCGATCTGCATCGCCAGCTCGCGGGTGGGGGCCAGCACCAGCACGCGGGGGCCGGGCCGCCCGGCGACCCGGGGCGTGCGGGCCAGCCGGTCGAGCAGCGGTAGCGCGAAGGCCGCGGTCTTGCCCGTGCCGGTCTGCGCGCACCCCATGACGTCGCGCCCCTGCAGGAGGTGCGGGATCGCCTGGGTCTGGATGGGGGTCGGCGTCTCGTAGCCGGCGCCGAGCACGGCGCGGCGGACGGGATCGACGAGGCCGAGAGCGTCGAAGGATGAGGTTGAAGATGAAGTCGGAGCGGTAGCGGAAGTCGGAGCGTTCATGCGAGGATCGGTTCCTTGCCCGGGTCCTCCACTGGCCTTGCGCCCCCGTCTAGCTGACGGAGACCAACCGAAGATCCTGGGGTGCCTGTCTGGCGTTTGAAGTGCTGTCCGTGCGAACCCGTTCAGACAGCGACGCCGCCAACCGGTCCCTGGCGCGCTCCGCGGCGCACCGCAGAGGCAGGACAATGCTTATTGCACAGAGACGGTGACCGAGGGCGCTCCAGAAGTCAAGCAAGCCCCTCGGCCCTGGCCCCGGGCCATCAGCTGCCGGACAGGTATTGCTCCCTTACCGCCAGGCCGCCCGGCAGGCGGCTGAGCGACAGGATCGCGGCGTAGTCGCGGAACCGGTAGCGCCGGCGCGCCCCGGCGAACAGCGCCAGCGACTCCGGCACGGCTGGGCCGGCCTCGTCGGTGGGAGGCCCCAGCGCGGCGCCCAGATCGGCGGTCGAGGCCGCGTAGGCCGCGCGGGCCTGGGCGGCCGGCAGGCGGCGCGTGAACGCGTCGACCGACACCAGCCGGCCCGCCTGATCAAACGTGAAGGCCAGATCCTCGATGGTGGCCGGCACCTCTGCGCTGAGAGCGCCGGCCGGTCGAGCGGCTGGCCGATCGGCCAGCCGATCCGCCAGCCGATCCTGGGCCGGCAGCAGGGCGCGGGGCACGCCCGCGCAGTGGAGGGTGAGCAGGCCGACGCGCTTGGGCTTGCACGCCACCCCGGCGCTGGCCCCCCAGGCGCCGACGTCCGCGGCGGTGGCGCGATCGAGCGCGAACCCGAGCGCCGGCCGCCGCGGCGCCGGCCGCGATCCCACCAGCGTACGCGCCATCCCCCGCAACCGGAGCGCGTCGGCCTGCGCCGCCGACACGCGCGCGACCGGACAACCGCCGACGCGGGCCAGCAGCGGCCGGGCCCACGGCGTGTGCAGCAGGCCGACGGCCGCGGTCAGCAGCAGCAACCCGCCGCCCACCC
>CAZTZM010000221.1:0-7642 GCA_964618005.1 uncultured Myxococcales bacterium | reverse complement strand
GGGGCGACCGGCACCGGCGGCACGGCTGGCGCTGCCGGCACCGGGGCCGCGGGATCGGGCGGCGCCGGTGGAGGCCCGGTCGGTTGCCCCTCGACCCAGCACAACTGCAGCGGCGTCTGCACGGACAACGACTCGACCTCTCTCCAGAGCTGCGGGCAGACCTGCATGGCGTGCACGGCGCCCAGCGGCGCGACGGCGACCTGCGACGGCACGAAGTGCGGCTACACCTGCACGGGCACGACGCCCAAGGATTGTGGTCAGGGCGTGTGCGTGGCGAGCACCCAGTGCTGCGCCGACAAGGACTGTACGGCGACGTCGGGCGGCCAGACCGGGTCGTGCGACACGGGGACCCACAGCTGCAACTACAACTGCCCGTCGTCCGCGCCGAAGTCGTGCACGGTCGGTGGCACCACGACCTGCATCGCGACGGGCAGCTGCTGCGTCAACAGCGACTGCAGCGGGAACTGCATGGCGTGCGATCCCACCAGCCACAGCTGCGTCGCCGCCAAGAGCGAGGACGACCCCAACGCGCGCTGCCCCGGCACCTGCGACGCAACCGGCACCTGCCGGGCCAAGCAAGGCCAGACCTGCAACGCAGTCTCCGCCTCCGCGGGCTGCGTCTCGGGGACGATCTGCTCGCCGGACGGATATTGCTGCAACACGGCCTGCACGGGCTCGTGCGTGGCCTGCGATCTTCAGGGTCTCCAGGGTACGTGCACGAACCTGCCGGCGAGCTCCGCGCCGCACAGCGGCCACTCGGCCTGCTCGGGCTCGGGGACCTGCGCCGGCGCTTGCGGCTCCGCGGGGGCTTGCGTCTATCCCACCGGCAGCTGCGGGTCGGGGACGTGCTCGGGCACCGGCTACGTCGGGACCGGGACCTGCAGCAACGGCACGTGCAACACGCCCGCCGCGCAGGCCTGCTCCGGCCACCTGATCTGCTCGAGCAGCACCAACATGTGCAAGGGCAGCTGCACCGCCGACGCCGACTGCCTGTCGGGATACTTCTGCGAGACGGGGACCTGCCATCTGGCGGCGGTGGCCGTCGCCGCCGGGCTCTCGCACGTCTGCGCGCTGCTCTCCGACGGCACCCTGCGCTGCTGGGGTGACAACAGCTCGGGCGAGCTGGGACAGGGGACCTTCACGACGACCGGCAACCAGTCGATCCCGACGCCGGTCGCGGTAACGCTCAGCAAGCCGGCGACGGCCGTCGCGGCCGGGTCGGGCGTGACGTATGCGCTGCTGAACGACGGGACGGTGTGGGGCTGGGGCTCAAACTCGCTGGGCCAGCTGGGACAGGGAACCTTCACCAGCGGCAGCGGGATTGCCACCCCGGGCAAGGTGACGGGGCTGCCCGCCGCCGCAACGGCCATCGCCAGCGGGAGCACCCACGCCTGCGCGGTCGTCTCGGGCGCGGTCTACTGCTGGGGGGTGGATTACGACGGCGACCTCGGGGACGGCGAGTACATCACCACCGGCCACCTGGGCCTCGCCACGCCCGCCAAGGTCATGGGACTTCAGGGGACGGCCGCGGGCGTGGCCGCGGGCGGCGGCCAGAGCTGCGCGAATCTGAGCGGGTTCACGGAGTGCTGGGGCGACAACTCTTTCGGTGCAGTGGGCACAGGCTCGACCACCAGCGAATACAACACGGCCCAGTCCGTCACCTACACCACGCCGTCGCCGAACGTCACCGCCGTGGCCGCCGCCAACCAGACCAGCTGCCTCCTGGTCCAGGGTGGAACGGTCTACTGCGCCGGGAACAACGACGACGGCGAGCTGGGCAACGGCTCGTTCGCCAACACCACGCAGCTATCGTTCGGACCGATCACGAACGGCCCCAGCGGGGCCATCGGCGCCGTGGCCATCGCCGTGGGCATCACGCACGCCTGCGCGTTGACGTCGACGGGTTCGATCTACTGCTGGGGCGAGAGCGACTCGGGCGCGCTGGGCAATGGCTCGTTCAACACCGCTGCCAACCAGGACGGACTCGCGACTCCCGTCCAGGTGACCGGGCTTCCCAGCAAGGCGAGCTCCATCTCCGCGGGCAGCAACTTCACCTGCGCGGTCGTCCAGAACGGCTCCGTTTGGTGTTGGGGCAGCGACATCAGCAGCCAGCTCGGCGACGGCACCACCATCATGAACGCCTCGCCCGTGCAGGTTCAGGGCTGGTAGAAGGAAATCGGGAGCGAGCGGCGCGGTTAGCTGCGCCGCTCGACGCGGCCGTCGGCGTGCTTGGCGAAGCTGCCTTCCTCGCGCGCGTGCACCGGGTCGTCGCTGGGCCAGGGCCAGCCTCCGAACTGGGTCTGGCGGTAGTCGGCGAAGGCCTGCGCGATCTCGTCGCGCGTGTTCATCACGAACGGGCCGTAGCTGACGACCGGCTCGCCGATCGGGCGCCCCTGCAGCAACAGCGCCTCGGTCTCTTCGGCGCCGCCGGTCAGCGACGCTTCCAGCTCGGGGCGCAGGGTGACCCGGTGGTTTGGCGGGACGGCGTGGCCGTCGACGTCGAGCCCGGTGCCACGGAAGAAGGAGAGCGAGCGGTTGGCGCCGGGCGCGGCCGGCAGCGTCCACCGCGCGCCGGGCGCCAGCTTGATCGTCCAGATCGCGACGTCGCTGTCGGGGCGCGCGGCCCAGGAATTCGGCGGCGGTGGCGGTGGAACGGCGTCGTCGAATCGGCCGGCGTTGACGGTGATTTCGACGGCGCGGCCGGCGGCGTCGTGCAGCGTCTTCCGGGGGATCGTGTCGCCCCATAACATCGAGAAGTAGGGCGTCACCATCTTGTCGGCGCGCGGGAGGTTCAGCCAGATCTGGAACAGCTCCAGCGGGTTGTCGCGCTCGCGCTCGACCAGCGGGAACATCTCGGCGTGGACGATGCCCGCGCCCGCCGTCAGCCACTGGACGTCGCCCCGGCCGTAGCGCGCGGTCGCGCCCATCGAATCGGAGTGGTCCAGCAAGCCCCGCCGGACCACGGTCACCGTCTCGAACCCGCGGTGCGGGTGTTGCGGGAAGCCGGGGATCGTCAGGCCGTGGTACATGCGCCAGCCGTCGAGGCCGGCGAAGTCCTGTCCCAGGTCGCGGCCGGCCAGCGAGGCGGCCGGCCCCATCTGGTCGTTGCCGCGCGGGTAGTGATCGTCGTGGTGGACGCAGAACAGGAACGGGTCGGCCGTCTCCCAGGGGAAGCCCTGCGGCGTCACGGAGACCACGGCGTCGGTCTTGCGTTGCTCGGCCATCGCGGCGCGATCCCCTTTCTGGCGGGCGGCGGGCAAACATCCGGCGGAGACCGCGCCGGCGGCGGCCACCGCTTTCAAAGCCTGGCGGCGCGAGAGCTTGGACACGGCCCTCAGTATAGCCGCTGACGTCCCAGCCTCTGACTTCGGTTCAACCCGCGGCGCGCAGCTGCTTGAGCTTTTCGCGGACGGCGTCGGCGTGGCCGGCGGCCTTCACGCGCGCCCAGTGGTGGGCGACCTTGCCGTCGGGGCCGACGATCACCGTCGAGCGGATCACGCCCACGGACTTCTTGCCGTAGAGGACCTTCTCGCCCCAGGCGCCGTAGCGCTCCATCATGGCGTGCTCGGGATCGCTCAGCAGCCGGACCTTCAGCTTGTACTTGGCGATGAACTTGCGGTGGCTCTCGGTGGTGTTGGGGCTGCAGCCGACGACGGCGGCGTCCAGCTTCTCGAAGTCCTTCAGGCCGTTCGTGAAGTCGCAGGCCTCGGTGGTGCAGCCAGGCGTGTCGTCGTTCGGGTAGAAGTAGAGGACCAGCCAGCTGCCCTTGTAGTCGGCGAGCTTGGCCGTCTTGTCGTCCTGATCGGGGAGCGAAAACGCGGGCGCCTTCTGCCCGACCTCGAGAGCCGATTCCTTGTCCGCCGCCATCCGCCGTTCTTACCACGGCCGCGGTTCTTCAGAGCGAGCTGGATCTCCGTCGCGTTCTGTGACACATAGGGGGCGGTCCCGGGCGACGGAACGCCGGCGAACCCCGCCAGGCCCGGAAGGGAGCAACGGTAGCCAGCCGACCGGGTGCTCGGGGCCATTACCCCTTTTTTGCCGTGGCCGACGTCGTCTATTTCATCACCGACATGCTGTTCTCGTCGAAGCTGCGTGAGGCGGCCAAGGCGAGCGGCCTGACGGTGCAGCCGGCGCGCGAGCCGGCCGCCTTCGCGGCGGCCGCGCGCGAGGCCAAGCTGGCGATCGTCGATCTGCGGCTGCCCGCGGCGCTGGAGGCGCTGGCGGCGCTCGGCGGCGCCACGCCAAAGCCGCGCACCGTCGGCTTCATCGACCACGAGCGCACCGACGTGATGGACGCGGCCCGGGCCGCGGGCTGCACCGACGTCATGGCCAAGGGGCAGTTTTCGAACACGCTCCCGAAGCTGCTCGCCTCGATCGCGGCCGCGACCTAAGAAAACAGCGGAAGCAGCTCGCGAAGCGACGCGACGACCAGATCCGGCGCGCCCCAGGCGTCGTGCTCCTCGGGCTGCAGCGGCTCGGCGCGCAGCAGGACGGTCCGGCAGCCGGCGCGGCGGCCGGCCAGCACGTCGAACTTGTAGTCACCGACGGTCAGCGTCTCCGCCGGGTGCGCGCCCAGCTTCTCGCACAGGGCCAGCACGCCGACCGGCGACGGCTTGGGCGGGCCGTCCTCGCGCGTGTAGACGGCGTGGAAGCGGAAGTCGAACGCGCGCGCGAAGGTCTCCACCACCTCACGGATGTTGCGGGTCAGGATCCCCATCGGGATCTCCAGCGCGGTCAGGTGACCGAGCAGGGCGGCGCAGCCGTCGGTCAGCGTGGCGCCGGCGATCGCTGCGCGTTCGTGCCGCCGCATGATCGCCTCCGCCCGCTCCCGCTCGGCCGGCGTGGCGTCGGCCAGCTGCTCGAGGATCGGCAGCCCGGGGGCGAGGCCGATCTCGTCTCGGATGGCGTCGAAATCCAGCAGCGAGTCAGCCAGCGTGCCGTCGAGATCGAAGATGACGGCCCGAGGAGCTGCCGGCGTCATTCGCTGGCCTCGGGCGCGCCGCCCGAGCGCGCGACGTCCTCGGTCTTGATCTTGCTGGTGTCCATGCCGCGTGCTCGTTTGGTCATCGACGGCAGCAGCTCATCCAGCGGCGGCGGTTCGCCCTTGATGAAGCGCAGGGGGTTGGTGCGCGCCACGACGAAGTTGCGCAGGTACGGGCTGTTGAAGCCGCGCGCCTTCAGCGCCGCCACCGCCTCGGTCACCGCCTCGTCATAGGCCAGCAGCAGCGCCGCGCGCGCTCTCCGCTGCGGCAGCGCGTCGCGCAGGCGCCCCGGCAGCCAGCCGTCCGCCTTGCGCAGGATCGGGTGATACGCGCCGCCCGAGAGCCGCCCGCGCTCCTGATACGCGAACCCCAGCGTGGCCAGCGCCGGCTCCTCGAACTCCAGCGCGTAGACCTCTTCACCGGCCTTGTCGTCGCCCTGGTGGCCGTCGACCAGGCCGACCAGGTCCTCATACATGCGGCGGACGCCGATCGCCTTCTCGCGCAGGTTGTGCGGCTTCTCGATGTTCAGCGCCAGGATCTGGTAGGCGACGGGCCGCTCCGGCACGACCAGCGCCAGGACGCTCTTGGCTCCCAGCTCTTTCAGCGCGGTCAGCCGGTGGTACCCGTTGGGCGTCCAGTAGCGCGCGCTCTCCGTTTGCTCGCGCACCACGATGATCGGGTCCAAGAAACGCTTGGTCTTGTCCATCGCCTGCGTCAGGCGGCGGACGTGGCTGTCGGAGATGTCGCGCTGGAACGGCGTGGGCGCGATCTGCTCCAGCGGCAGCGCCGCCAGCATCAGCGCGTGCCCGCCCAGCGGTTCGCGGTACGTCGCCAGCACGGCGCCGCCGTCGGCGCGGATCTCGTCCGCCAGCTTCGCCAGTTCGGGCGGCGGCGTCTCCATCGCCAGCTCCGTCGCCCGCAGCTCGGTCGGGCGCAGCTTGACGCCGCGCCGGCGTCGGGGCGTTCCGCTCGCCTTACGCGCGCGGGCCTTCGGCTTCGATGTGGCCGCCATTCACGGAAACATGCCACACCGCGCGGCCACCCGCCCGACGCCCGGTTCACCCGGCGCCGAGCGGTGTCTCATTCCGGCGCTGGAGGGCGTGGGAACCCTCCCAGGGTTCCCACACTATCAGTCGGCGCAGGTGCCGTCGGGGTTGCGGTCGATGCAGATCGTGGTGCCGGCGCAGGCATACACGAACTGGAAGTTCGTGTAGGTGCCGTTCTGCAGGTCGGTACAGGCCGTCCCGTTGAGGACAATCGTCGTCATCGAGTTGTCGGTGTACGACCAGCCGTTGGCCGGGTCCTGCGCGATCTTGACCGGCTTGCCCGACGAGTCCTGCGCCGAGACCGCGACGTTGCTCAGGTTCGACGGGACGTTGGTCAGCGGGATCGTGCAGGAGGCGACGATGCCGACGATGGCGTTCAGCGCCGCCTCCAGCGCCGCGGGATCGGTGGCCGCGTAGTAGCTGGTGGATCCGCCGGTCTGGGCCTCGCCGCCGCTCATCGCCATCTGGTTCAGCGTGTTCACCGCGGAGGCGACGTTGCCGATGCCGATGACGAAGGTCTTGAAGCCCATGGCGGCCGCGGCCGCGATGGCCTGCTCGGCGGCCGTGTCCTCGGTGGGGTTGTCGGTCACCGTGCACATGTTCGACGGCCGGGTCATCGTCGAGCAGCCGGTCGGGCAGTTCGGCAGGCCGTCCGTGGCCAGCAGCAGGTACTTCGGGTTCGTGTCGTTGACGGTCGCCATGTACTGGGCGCCGCTGGAGACCGCCTCACGCGTCGGCGTGTTGCCGCCGGGGGCGGTTCCGTTGATCGCGTTCGCGACCGCGGTCCCGTTCATGGCCCCGATCGTCACGGCCGGCGCCGCCGAGGCGCCGCAGGCGCCGTTGTCGGAGAAGAACTTGATCCCCCAGTTGATGTTCGCCTGGGTGGCGGTCACGACCTGGGTCATCGCCGCCGCGACCTGCGTCCACTTCGAGTTGGCGCCGCAGCCGCCCTGGCACGTGGAATCGCTGTCGTCGTCGGCCATCGAGCCCGACTTGTCCTGGATGATCAGGATGTCGGGCGGCTCCGGCATGACCGAGACGTTCGTCTGGCCACAGGACCCACCGGTGCCGTTGAAGATGTCTCCGCCGCCGCCGCCTTCCCCGCCGCCGATCAGGCCCAGGCCCGTGGTGGTGCTCCCGCCGGAGCCCCCCTTGCCCGAGCCGGTGCTGGCCCCTTGGCCGCTGGCGGAACCCGTGAGCTCGGCAGGCGACCCCGGATTGAATCCGCAGCCGACCAGAACGGAGATCAAACCGAAACCAAAGACTTTCCCGTGCAGCTGGCGCATCGAAATGACCTCCGATGTAAAGACGCTGTCCGGACGTTCGTGCTTCTAGCTTACGCTCGGTCATCAAAAAAACTGGGAACAATTTCCGGAGTTGAATGACAGTGCCCGCGCCGACGGGATCGGCTCACCGTTCGGCACATGTGGGTATACTCGGCACGCGATGGCCGTCGAGTTTCCCGCGCGCGGAATCCGCGTCGGCGGCGTCTCGGTGGCGCCGGGCGAAGCGCGCGCGGTCGCGATCCCGCTGACGCCGCGCCGGCGCCCCCGCGAGGCGGAGATCGTGCCGCGCGTCGTTCCCGCGTGGGCGGCCGTCGGCCTCAAGCCGGGG
>CAZTZM010000220.1:0-8285 GCA_964618005.1 uncultured Myxococcales bacterium | reverse complement strand
CATCGCCTCACGTGTCGCCGTCGCCGCGCCGGTCATCGCCTCACGTGTCGCCGTCGCCGCGCCGGTCATCGCCTCACGCGTCGCCGCGGCGGCCTCCGTCATCACTTTGCCGGTCGCGCTCGCCGCGCCGGTCATCGCCGCGCCGACCGCCTCGGCCAGGCGGGCCAGCTCGACGCGCGCGATCTCGGCGACCTTGGCGGCCGTCGCCTCGGCGCTCTTCGCGGCCGACGCGGCGACCAGCGCCTTGAGCTCTTCCAGCGTGCGGGCCGCGCGCTCCGCCGTCCCCTCGCGCGCCGGCCACAGCTCGGGAACCAGCACGTGCCGGGTGCGCTCCTGCAGCCGCGCCAGCAGCCGCTCCTGGTGCAACGCCACATCGCCTTGCACCAGCGCCAGCGCGAGCGTGACCAGAATGGCGACGACGCTGGTCCCGAACGTGACGTGCAGGCCCGCCAGCGGACCCGCCAGCAGCGCCAGCACGCCCGCCGGCCCCTCCGCCGCCAGCTCGCCCCGGAGCAGCGGCGACAGGTGCGCCAGCGTCTCCATCAGCCCGCCGAACGTGCCGACCAGGCCGACCAGGATCGTCGTCGCGACCAGGTACTTCCCGGCGAAGCCACGCTCGGCCTCGTCGGCCGCCGTCGCGTCGGCCAGCACGTCGAGATCCGGCTCGACGCCGCGGTCGCGCAGCGCGATCGCCTGCGCGCGCCGCGCGGTCCACAGCGCGCCGCCCGGCGGCGTCGCCGCCAGCTCGATCAGCTCGCGTCCCACGTCGCGCCGCGCGCGCGCCAGGCTGGCCAGCCCGACGAACAGGACGCCCGCCAGCACCAGCACGGCCACCACGCCCACCACCGAGCCGCCGGCGACGTACGCGGCCAGCGCCTCGCCCGCGACGATCAGCGCGGCCAGCCCGACCAGGCCGCCGACGATCCAGCGCGCGCGCGTCACCGCCAGGCCTCGGCCGCCTCGTGCAACGCGGCGCCGAGATCGAGGAACGGACGCCCCTGCGGCAGGAGATCGCGCGTCGACGAGCGCAGCCGCAGGCGCAGCAGCGAGGCCAGCCGTCGCTCGAACAGCCGCGCCAGCGCGATCGCCGCGTCGACAGCCAGCAGACCCTCCAGCGCCACGGCGCGCTGGGCCGCCGGCGCCGCCACGTGCGCCGCGGCCGCCAGCCGACGGCGGGTCACGGCGAGGTCACCCTCGATCTGATAGTCCACGATCGCCAGGGCGTCGACCTGCTCCCAGGACTGGCCGGCCCGCCCCAACCCGGTGGCCAGCGCCGCGTCGGCGCGCCGGGCCAGCCGCGCCAGGATCCAGGCCACGTCCCGCCGCAGGTCGGCCGGCCGCGCGACGCCGGGCGGAAGCTGAGCCGTGGCCTCGGCGCGCGGGTGAGCCGCGGCCTGCGCCAGCGCTTCGGCCCAGGTGGGGATGCCGGGCCGGGCGGGGACCATCTCCTCGGGGGCCGACGCAACGGGCAGCGCGCGCGCCGCCTCGAGCAAACTTCTGAGGGCGTGCCGTCGAATGGGTTCGCGACGATACGGGGACCGATCGGGCGTGTCAACGCCGTCGCCGCGCGTGATAACGGGCTGTCTCGCTGGACGCCTGCCGCGCCGCGATGGGCGCCCGCGGGTGACGAACGCCGGCCGTTCGCCCTGGTACTTCAGAAGAGCGTTCCGGGTTCCGCGACGGGATCGGCGTCGCGGCCGGGGCGCGTACCCGTAGGTACGTAACCGAGGAGCAACGAAGGCCCCGGCGTCGAGGCCGACGCGATACCCGGTACGAACTTCGGGTCTGAAGGACTAGCAGCAGGCCCAGGCCAGGGCAACCACGTCGGGGTGTTGGGCGCACTGGGTGACGTGCGCGACGCCGGAGTCTCCGAACATGAAGTCCAGGTTGTCGTTCGAGTCGAGCTGGAACACCAGCGCCATGCGGGCCTGGCAGCGCGGACAGCTCGGGTACTCGACCCCCTGGATCCAGTGCGGCCACCCGCCCAGCTTGTCGCCCTCGGCGGCCAGGCAGATCGCCTCGGCCAGCTCGCGTCCCTCGTCGTCCTGCGCGTCGCAGTCGAGCCCGTCGAAGCTCACGCCGATCGAGGGGCAGCGAACGGCGACCGTTCTCTTGTCGAAGTCGTAGTCGAGATCGAGCCCCAGATCTTCCTGCTCCGGCGGGTGCGGCAGATCGTCGAACGCCTCCCAGCCGGTGATGGCGACCGGGAGCAATCCGCGCGCCGGCAGGTCGGTCGGCGGGACCAGCGCCGCCGGGTCGACCACGCGCACGACGTGCACGGGCGAAAACGGCACCCAGGGTTCCTGGTCCGCGTCGCAGCCGGTGCAGTAGAAGACCTGCAGGACGCCGGCGCCCGCCCAGGGCGCCCCGCCCGGCAGGTCACGGCTGTCGAGCTGCAGGAACAGCTCGCGGCTCCCGCCGCAGCGGACGCAGACCGGCCAGGGCTCGTCGCGCAGGAGCATGGGCTTCCCCCCAATCTGCGAGCGCCCCGACGCGCCCGCCTTGGTGACCGGACGCCAGGCGCGCCGCCGCTGGCGTTCCAGCCAGGGCGCCAGCGCGCGCAGCACCGGCCCGTGACCGCCGCCGTCCGACATTCCGTCCTTCTCCTTCGAAAACCAGCCCATGGCGCCGAGGGTAGCCGGTACCGCCGGACGCGTGGTCGAAAATTCACCCCCTTCGGCCGGCGATCGGGCTTTGATGGCCAGCGATGAACGTCACGCAGTCTCTGCTGCACCTGAACCCCTGGCTCTACCTGCTGGCCGCCGGGGTGGCCGAGATGGGCTTCACCACCTTCATGAAGCTGTCCAACGGCTTTCAACACTGGACGTTCAATGTCTGCTTCGCCATCTGCGCGCTGGCCAGCTTCGGCCTGCTCAACCTGTCGACGCGAAACCTGTCGCTCGGAACCGCTTACGCCGTCTGGACCGGCATCGGCGCGTTGGGAACCGCCGTGGTCGGCATCCTGCTCTTCGGCGACCCGGCCACCTGGTGGCGCCTGTTTTTCCTGACCACGCTGATCGCCTCGATCATCGGCCTGCGGTTCGTGTCGTGACGGCGGGGTAAGGTAGCCGCGAATGGGTCTCCTGAACGAACCGGATCTGGATCGGCTGGTCGGGGCCGGCTGCACCGCCTGCGGCGGACACAAGTTGACGTTCCGAACCTACGTCGACGGCCTGTTCCCGTTCGTCGCCGGTGAACCGGTCGGGCGCGTGAGCTGGATCTACGACGGCGAGAAGTTCGTCGACGGCGTCTACGCGGTCGACTGCGCGGCGTGCGGCGCCGCGCTGTTCACCGCCGACGTCTGCCCGCGCTGCCACGCGCCCGGCGGGCTCGCCATCGCACAGTCGGCGGCGAACCGCTGGCCCGTTCCGGCCGGCTGCGCCGACGCCGACTGCGGCGGCGAAGAAATCCGCTACGCCGCGTTCGTCCCCGCCCGCGTCGTCTACGAGGGCCGGCGGGCCGAGCCGGCGCGCACGGCGGTCGAACCGCACGAGCCGGGCTTCCACGGCCTCCGGGCCGAATGCCGCGCCTGCGGGCAGACCATCCCCGTCCGCGCCGACGGCGACCGCTGTCCGCTGTGCGACGGTCCGGGCCCCCTCCGCGCGCGTCCGGGCTGACCCGGCCGTCACTTGATCGAACCGGCGCGTGAACGCAGCGCGCCGGCGGACCCGTCAAGCCAGGGCGGCGGCGAGATCTTTGAGCGTGGCCGAGGGATCGTCGACCACACGCCGCAGCTGCGGCGCCAGCGACACCGTCGCCTGATCGATGGCGCTCGCGACGGTCGTCTGCAGCGGCCACAGCCGGTTGCTCCGGTGGCGCGGGTTGGCCAGGTAGGCGAACGCGCCGGCCGACGGAGGGCCGAGCGTCACCAGCGTGCGCCCTTCCGGCCCGTCGCTCCAGAACACGGACGGCCCGCCCTCGCGCGCGTCCAGGCGGCGGCGGATCACCTCCAGCCAGAAGGCCCGCAGCGCGGCGGTGGGCGCCGAGAAGTCCAGGGTCAGGCTGCTCTTGCCCGCGGGCGCGCTCTTGGTGGTCTGGATCGCCCCCAGCAACGTGCTGACGGCGTAGGCCAGACCGCCGGCCGATCCGCCCAGCGAATCGCGCAGGGAGCTGATCGCCTCGCCCTCCCAGGCGGGCGCGCTCCCGAACGGCGCAGTTGCCAGCGACGCGGCTCGCGCCGACAGCTCCGTCGCGTCGGCGGTCGCGCCAGCCAGCGCCAGCGCCGCCGCGCCCGCCACGAACGGCGCGTACTCGGCGGGCCACGCCGGAAAGGCCGAGGCAAAGTCCTGCGCGCCAACTTCGGCGAAGATTGCCAGCGGGAAGACCCGGCCGGCCGCGTCCGCGCTGGGCGCGAACGCGCCCACGAAGGCGACGGCGCTGTCGGGCGGCGCCAGCATGAAGGCGGTGGGCGCCGCCGGCAGCGTGGTCCGCTCCGCCCGCAGCATCTCCATCCCGTCCTGCAGCCAGCGGTCGAGCCCCGCCCGGGAGAAGGCCCCGGCCCCCGCGCGTGCAAAGTCGGGCTGCGCCGCGATCTTCCCGTAGAGGCCGATCTCGCCAAGCCGGCTCATTGGTGGCATCCCGAGGAGCCGACGACGATCGACCGCGGGATCTCGATCCCGCGGAACGCGTGCCAGAGCGCCGGCGGCTTGACGTCGGCGCGCACGATCGGCCCGCTGTCGGGCGGCGCCCACAACCCGGCCAGGTAGTCCTCGCCGTCGGCGGTGGTGGGGGTCAGTCGGCCGGCGTCCATCAGGTGGAACAGCGCCCACTCGCCCTCGGCGAAGCCGAACTGGCCTTCGTTGGCGTTCTGGAACGTGCGGAACACGGCCCCGCGCCCCGGCCAGCTCAGCTCTTCCCACCGCTCCTTGGTGTTGAAGTAGGTCAACTTGCGGCCGCCGCTCTCGAAGATGAGCTTGGTGTACGGCGCCGAGGCGCGCAGCCGCATGGCGTACGCCAGCCCGATCTTCGCCCCGTCGCGCCCGTACAGCAGGTTCGTCAGCTCCTGGGCGCGGCGCAGGAACGCGGCCAGCCCCGGCTTGTACTTCACGCTCGGTTCGTCCTTGAGGCGGAAGATCGTGGTGTCCGCCGGGTGGTCGAAGTCGTTCTGCAGCGCGCTGGTGAAGTACTGCCAGAGCACGCCGCTCTTCGGCTGGAAGACCTTGTCGACATCGGCCAGCGACACGTCGTGCGCGCTCTTGCTGGCCGAGAACGGGTACTTGCCGCCCAGGAGCTGATCGAAGACCACCACGACGTTCTCGCACCACTTGCGGTTGGCGGATTCGCCGGTGGCGCCCGTGACCGCGACCTCCGTCCCGCCGAGCGGCGGCGTCAGCATCTTCTCCAGCAGCGCCGCCTCCCAGTTGTGGTCGTTGTAGTGCGCCAGCAGGTCGCGGAGCTTCGAGCGCGCCGTCTGCAGCGCGGTCTGGAACGCCGTCGGATCGGGCGCGCCTTTTTCGCCCATCACGCCGACCAGGTCCTTCAGGATCTGGCCGTAGCTGTCCAGCCCCGTCGGCTTGGTGGTCCCGAACGAGAGCAACGTGCCGAACGCCTGCCCGATATCCTCGGGCGACGACAGCTCGTCGTCGGGCGACTTGGTCGGATGGTTGTCGCCCGCCGCGGCGTCGTCGTCCCCGCCGCCAATTTTCCTCTTCGCATCGTTCAGATGGTTGGAGAGCGCGCCCTTCCCTTGCGCCAGCATCGACCCCACCAGATCCTCGTCCTTGAAGACCAGCTGCCGGCTGGCGTTTTTCCAGACGGCGTCCAGAGGCTTCTCGCTGACGATGGTGTTGAGCAGGCTGCGCGCGTCGTCGATGTTGCCGGGCTCTCGGATCGACAGCGACAGCAGAAACGACTTCCAGGCGTCGAAGTAGCGCCGGAAGTACTCCCCGCGCAACGTCTTGGCGTCGGCCCCCTCGCGCACCGGCGGCGCCGCCAGGACCCAGGCGTTCTCGTCGTGGCTGTGGTCCGCGGTCAGGCGTTCGATCCGCTCCTTGACCACCTTCCAGCCCGCGGGCGTGAACGCCCCCGGCACGGAGGGGCCCGTCTGCCGGCCGGCGCCCGGCGTGGCGCTGGTGGCGAACACCGTGACCGCGCCGCCGACGATGTCGACCAGCCGCACGTCGCGCGGCAGCGCCGGATCTCGCAGCACCTCGGCCAGCGGATCGCCCGTGTGCGCGCCCAGCAACGCCGCCCGGGCGCGCGACACGACCTGCGTCGTCTGCGCGCTGCGCTCGATCAGATCGCCGTTCGAGGCGGCCCGGAAGGCGTAGAAGCGCACCGCGTTCTCCAGCGACTGGCGGGCCCGGGCGCTGACCTGATCGCCGGCCAGCGCCGTCCACTGCTCGCCGGCCTTCGTCGCGGCCACGCCGACCCACTTGTCGCGCCAGTGATCGTTCTCGGGGCCCGGCTCATCGGCCGCCTTCGGCTGCGTCAGGAGCAGCGTCAGGACCAACCCGTTTTGGGCGTGGGCCTCGTCGCCGTCGCCGCGGCCGCGCGCGAAGTCGAGCAGCCAGCTCGAGTCGGCCCGCAGCAGCGGCACGACCAGCAGCTTCTCGACCGCCAGGCGCGCCGGGTTCAACAGATCGTCGCCCGGGTAAAGCCCGAACTGGCGGCCGATCCCCGGCCCCTGCGTGGCCAGCTCGGTGAGGCGCGCGGCCATCGGCTCCGCGTTCTCCAGCGCCGAGGCGGAGAGCGTACCAGCCCCGCGCTCCTCGGCCGCGCCGGCCAGCTTGTCGACGAACCGGCGGGCGTCCTCGAGCAGCTGACTGTTCTTGAGGTAGGAAGAGATCGGAAGCGCCAGGAACGCCACCGAGGCCGCCAGGGCCAGACCCGCGACCGCCCATCGGACCAAGCGCGCCCGTTGCAGCGCGCGGGTGCTCTGCACCGCCACGTCGGCGTCCGGGAAGACCACGTTCTGGAACAGGTCGCGAACGAAGTAGCTCTTGGGCTTGGTCGACGGCGCGGCGATCGCCTGCGGGCGGACGCCGAACGCCTCCGCCATGCTCGCCATGACGCGGTCGATCGGCCGCCCCTCCTGCGTGCCGCTGCTGAAGTAGACGCCGCGCATGATCGGCGCGTCCTGATAGACGTTCTGGTCGAACAGGTTCGACACCAGATCGATCAGCCCCTGGCGCAGCGAATCGAACTGCCGCGGGAAGGCGTAGATCTTCTCGCGCGCCTCGATGCGCCGCTCCTCGGCCATCCGCGCGACCGCGTTGCGCTCCAGCACGTCCTCGAGATCGTCGAAGTTCTGCGCGAACGCCTCGACGTGGTTCTCGTGCTCGCTGGCGATCGGCAGCGTGAAGCCCCAGACCTGGCCGCGCTCGCGGTCCTTCAGGTCGCCGAAGGTCTCGACGAACCCCGAGAGCAGATCGCACTTCGTGACCATCAGGTAGACGGGCAGGACCATGTCGAGGCGCGAGGTCAGCTCGTCGATGCGCTCGCGCAGCGTCCCGGCCAGGGCGGCGATCTCCTCCTCGGAGCCGGTCAGGTCGGGCGCGCCGACCGCCAGCAGGATGCCGTTGATCGGCTTCTTCGGGCGCGTGCGCTTCAGGACGTCGAGGAACGCCAGCCACTCTTCCCGATCGTCCTCCTCGGTGCTCCAGCGCCCGGCGGTGTCGAGCAGGATGGCGTCGTTGGTCATCCACCAGTCGCAGTTGCGCGTGCCGCCGACGCCGCGCACCTTGCTCGAGCGCCCGCCCGGCAGCTTGATGCCCGAGTTGCGGATCGCCGTGGTCTTGCCCGAGGCCGAGGGCCCGATGATCACGTACCAGGGCAGGAGCCCCAGCGCGTCGCGTCCGGAGCGCCCCAGCTTGGAGCTCTTGAGGGTCTGGACGGCCTTCTCGAACTCGGCCTCCATCGCCGCGATCTCGGCCCGCAGATCGGGGCGGATCCCGCCCGCGTGCTGGGCCGCCTGCGCGCGGAGCTCCTTCTCGATGGCGCTGGCGGCCTTCTGCGCCATCAGCGCCTTGACGATCACGTAGATGGCCATCCCGCCGGCGATCACCGCCGTGGCGACGATGGCCGGCCAGAGCGGCACGTACTGGTGGAAGACCAGGACCAGCGCCCAGGCCAGCGCGATGAAGATGGCCGCGAAGATGTACTTCAGCATGATCCCCTCAACGCCCGATCTGCTCGACGCGCGCGGCCAGCTCCGCCGCCTGGTGAGAGAGCGAGACGCGCAGCCCGATGAAGACGGCCAGCGCCACCGCGCACATCCCCAGCGCCACCCACAGGAACGTGTTCCGGCCCGAGCCGCGCACCAGCGGCTCGTCGGGCGGCTCGCC
>CAZTZM010000219.1:0-9451 GCA_964618005.1 uncultured Myxococcales bacterium | reverse complement strand
TCCCGGTCACCACGCCGTCGGCGGGCAGATCCGGGGCGGTGGCGTTGGCGGAGAGGCCGTCCTCGACGAAGTCCTTGCCGCCGTCATCGCACAGCAGGGCGATGCGCGCGCGGCAGTGGAGCTTGCCGGCGGCGGCGCGCTGGGCGGCGGAGGTCGCGGCCGCGGCGCCGCTGGCGCTGGGCGCGGCCAAGCGCGCCATCGACGAAGGGCTGGCCGTGCCGCTGGCCGCCGGGCTCAAGATCGAGCGCGATCGCTACGAAGAGGTGCTGGTCACCGAGGACCGCAACGAAGGGCTGGCCGCATTCGCCGCGAAGCGCCCGCCCGTCTATAAAGGACGCTAGCCATGTCACGCAGCGACGAGTTCAAGGCGCTGGCCGCCAAGATCAAGCAGGGCGGCGCGCCCAAGTACCACGAGAGCAACGCCGCCGTCGGCAAGCTCCACTGCCGCGAGCGGATCGCGCTGCTCTGCGACGACGGCGGCAAGGACTTCGTCGAGGACGGCCTCTACGCCAACGCCACCGCGCCCGATCTGCCGGCCGACGGCGTGGTGACCGGGATCGGGCGCGTGCACGGCCGGCCGGTGGCGATCGTCGCCAACGACTCGACGGTGAAGGCCGGCTCCTGGGGCGCGCGCACGGTCGAGAAGATGATCCGCCTGCAGGAGACCGCCGGGCGGCTGCGGCTGCCGGTCTTCTACCTGGTCGATTCGGCGGGCGCGCGCATCACCGATCAGATCGACATGTTCCCCGGGCGGCGCCACGCGGGGCGGATCTTCAACAACCAGGTCCGGCTCTCGGGCTCGGTGCCCCAGATCTGCCTGCTGTTCGGCCCGTCGGCGGCCGGCGGCGCCTACATCCCGGCGTTCTGCGACGTGGTGTTCATGGTCGAGAAGAACGCCTCGATGTACCTCGGCTCGCCGCGCATGGCGGAGATGGTGATCGGCGAGAAGGTGACGCTGGAGGAGATGGGCGGCGCGCGCATGCACTGCGAGGTCTCGGGCTGCGGCGACTTGCTGGCCAAGGACGAGAAGGCCTGCCTCGCCGCCGCGCGCGACTACCTGGCCTACCTGCCGCAGCGATCGGGCGAGCCGGCGCCGGAGGGGACGCCGCGCGCGCCGCGCGCGGACGCCAAGCGGATCGACGACATCATGCCGGCCAACCAGAACCAGGCCTACGACGTGCTCGGCGTGGTCGACGCGCTGGTCGACGAAGGAAGCTTCTTCGAGCTGAAGAAGCTCTACGCGCGCGAGATCGTCACCGGGCTCGCGCGGCTGGGCGGCCGCCCGGTCGGCATCGTGGCCAGCCAGCCGAAGTGGAAAGGCGGCGTCCTGTTCGTCGACTCGGCCGACAAGGCGGCGCGCTTCATCTGGCTGTGCGACGCGTTCGGGCTGCCGCTCGTCTTTCTGGCCGACGTGCCGGGCTTCATGATCGGCAAGGCGGTCGAGCGCCAGGGGATCATCCGCCACGGCGCCAAGATGGTCTCCGCCGTCGCCGACGCGACGGTGCCGAAGTACTGCGTCGTGCTGCGCAAGGCCTACGGCGCGGGCCTCTACGCCATGTGCGGGCCCGGCTTCGAGCCCGACGCCACCATCGCGCTGCCGCAGGCGATGATCGCCGTGATGGGGGCCGAGGCCGCCGTCAACGCGGTGTTCGCCAACAAGATCGCCGAGAAGCCGGAGGCCGAGCGCGCCGCCTACGTCGAGGAGCTGCGCGCGCAGTACCGGTCCGACATCGACATCCTGAAGCTGGCGGCGAACCTGAACGTCGACGCGGTCGTCCCCGGCGACGAGCTGCGGGCAGAGCTTCTGCGCCGGCTGGCGACGGCCGGCGCGAAGAGCGTCCCCGGCTTCGCGCGGCGCCGTCCCGTCCTTCCGGTGTAACGCGCGATGATCGTCACCCGCTGGCTGACGCCGATCTCCGCCGACGAGGCTCGGCGCGTCCTGGCCGAGACGCCGCCGGTCGGGACGGAGACCGTGCGTCTGGCTGCGGCCGCCGGGCGCGTGCTGGTCCACCCGTTCGTGGCGCCCGGCGATCTGCCGGCCGAGCCGCGCGCGGTCATGGACGGCTACGCCGTGCGCGCCGCCGACGTGAAGGGCGCCTCCGAGCTGTCGCTGGTGGTCCTGAACGTCATCGGTGCGGTCCCGATGGGGGACGTGTTCCACGGCCAGGTCGCCGCGGGCGAGACGGTGGCCATCGCCACCGGCGGCTTCCTGCCGCGCGATCTCGACGCGGTGGTGATGGTCGAGCACACCGCGCCGCTGGGCGGCAGCGGCGACGGCGGCGGGCTGGGCGCGCGGATCGAGGTCTCGCACGGCGTGGCGGCCGGCGCCAACGTCGTGCAGGCCGGCGAGGACCTGGCGCGCGGCGAGGTCGTGCTGCCGGCCGGGCGTCGCCTGCGCCCCGCCGATCTGGCGCTGCTGGCGACGTTCGGCGTGACGGAGATCGGCGTCTTCCGGCGCCCGCGCGTGGCCGTCCTGTCGACCGGCAACGAGCTCTGCCCGCCCGACGGCACGCCGCGACCCGGCCAGGTGCGCGACGCCAACCAGGTGGCGCTGGCGGCGCAGATCGCGGCGACCGGCTGCGACGTGACGCCCGCCGGGATCGTCGGCGACGACGCGGGCGCGCTGCGCGCCGCCATCCACGCGCTGCTCGCCACGCACGACGCCGTCATCCTGTCGGGCGGCTCGTCGATCGGGACGAAGGATCTCTCGGCCGAGGCGCTGGGCGATCTGCCGGCGCCGGGGGTCCTGTTTCATGGCATCCAGATCCGTCCGGGAAAGCCGACGCTGTTCGCGCGCGCGGGCGAGAAGCCGGTTGTCGGAATGCCGGGATTTCCGACGTCGTCGCTGGTGGTGTTCGAGGCGTTCATCCGTCCGATGCTCGGGCGGCTGGGCGGCGAGGCGGTGCGCGAGCCCTGGCCGGCCCGCCGGGCGGCGCGCCTGGGCGGGCCGCACGTTTCGGCGATCGGGCGCGAGGATTACCTGCGCGTGCGGCTGGTCGAGCGCGACGACGGGACGCTGGAGGCGGAGCCGCTGCGTGGCGGATCGGCGACGCTGTCGAACGTGGTCCGCGCCGACGGGCTGGTCCGCGTCGACGCCGCCGTCTCGCACCTCGACGCCGGCGCCGCCGTCGAGGTTCTCCTTTATTCGTAACTTCGCCTCCGGATTTCGGGCACGCGCGGCGCGCCCTTCCGCTTGACCCGGCACGACCTATTTTTTTGCGCTTCGTGCGGAACAGCGGTCAACTCGTCCCCATGCTGTCCACGGGCATCACCCCGGAGGCGGGGCTGCGCGGCCGACTCGAGCAATTCGGGCTGGCGACGGTGCTCACCTTCCTCGATCTCGAGCGCCGCTCGGGCGAGCTGGTGCTGGTGGCCGGCGACAAGGTCGGGCGGCTGTGGCTGCGCCGCGGACAGGTGCTGCGCGCGCGCATCCAGGGATCGCGCCGCGTGAACCGCGCCGCGATCTACGAGCTCATGGGCCTCGATCACGGCCTCTTCAGCTTCACGCAGATGGATCTCGAGGCGGCGCCCGACGAGATCGGCGCCCCGACGACGCTGCTCTTGATGGAGGCGGCGCGCCGCATCGACGAGGCGGCCGCCGCCTCGACGTAGGCCTCAGCTCTCGGCGGTGCCGCCGCGGCCGCGCGGCCGGCACTCGGGGCAGAGGCCGTACAGCTCGTGGCGGTGCCGCAGCAGCGCAAACCCGTGCCGGCGCGCGATCTGTTCTTGCTGCGCCTCGACCTCCGGATCGAAGAACTCGACGATGCTCCCACAGCCCTCGCAGATCAGGTGATCGTGGTGCGAGCGGCCGACCGCCACCTCGTACAGCGTCGTCTTTCCCGACCCGAAGTTTCGGGCGTGCGCCAGCCCGGCCTCGTCGAGCAGCTTCATCGTCCGGTAGACGGTGGCGAAGCCGACGCCGGCGTGGCGGCGGCGCGCGGCCTCGAAGATCTGCTGCAACCCGGCGTGATCGGTGGTGGCGAAGAACACCTCCACGATCGCGTCGCGCGCCTTCGAGGCGCTCAGCCCGCGCTCGTCCATGAAGGCGCGCCACCGGCGGCGCGCCTCGTCCACGTTCGCGGGGGCCGTCCTGCCTGGGCGTCTCTTGCGCCGCTCCTCTTCCATCCCGCCCAGTTGACGCGACCGTCTGCCGCGCGGCAAGAGTGATTGATCGCCGCCCGGTCAGCTCAGTTCCCGATCACCCAGGTCAGTCCGGCGCGGATCTCGACCACCCGCTGGTCGTCCTGTCGGGCCATCCGCCCGGCGGCGTCGAAGGAGAGGCTCGGCGAGGCGCGCCAGATCGCCCCCGCCAGGCCGGAGAAGGTGGCGGGCTGGTCGCGCTCGGTGGCGAACAGCAGCTCGCCCACCGGCCGCACGACCCAGGCGTCGGGCCCTTCGATGATGCCGCCGCCGATGAAGGCGAAGCCACCCTCGCGACGGACATCGCCTTCGGCGTTCAGGTGGATGGCCAGCGCCGGCCAGCGCTGCGAGGCGATGAAGGCCAGCGAGGCGCCCACGCCGCCGGCCACCGGCAGTGCCGGGAGCAGCGCCCCGGCCTCGCAGGCCACGCTGACGCCCTGGGCCCCCTGCAGCGATCCCTCGCGCAGCACGCCCTTCACCAGCAGCGCCGAGTCGAGCTGGCGCCGTTCGGCGTCGACCTGCGGGTTGCCGAACAGGAACGCTTTGCTGGCGTCGAACACCAGCTCGAACCGGTGGGCGAAGCCGTAGTTGAAGATGAACCCCGGGGCGTAGCTGTCGCCGGAGGCCTGCCAGGTGTAGGTGAGCGGCCCCAGCTCCAACTCCACCGTATGGAATTCGGACACGTCGGCGTCGGTCTGGTCGAAGGGGCGATATGCGCGGGCGGCCCGAGGCGCGGACAGCGCCAGCAAGAGCACCAGCGGCGCGGCCCGACGAATCGTCACGTCGACGTCGCACTATAGCGTGCGGGGGACGACCCCATTCGCCGTGTGTTCATTTGACGGTGAGCCGCCTCAACCGTTACCCTTCGGACGCGCATGATCCGATCCTCGTTCGTCGCGGCGCTGCTGGTCTTCGTCGCGGCGCTGGGTGGTGAAGCCCAGGCTCAGCAGGCGCCGGCCACGCGGCCGCCGGTTCGCGGCCGCAGCCACCGGCTGAAGATCGACAGCTCGCCCCAGCAGGCGACGGTGTTCTGGGACGCGGGCTACGCGCCGAACCCGAAGGCCTACGGCGTCGCCGGCTACACTCCGGTGACGATCAAGGTCCCGCACGGCCCGGTGAAGATCATCGTCGAGATGAACGGCTTCAAGCCGCAGGAGCAGACCCTCGACGTCCGCAAGAGCCAGAACGTCTCCTTCACGCTGGAACGTGCGCCCCAGGTCGCCAAGCTGGATCTGCAGGCCAGCGTCGCCGGCGGGGCGGCCGGTGCCGAGGTCTTCATCGACGGCACCGACCGCGGGACCGCTCCGAACAGCTTCGAGCTGCCGGCCGGGCGCCACCAGGTTGAGCTGCGCAAGCCCGGCTACAAGCCCTACTCCGACTGGTTCGACCTGGCCGAGGGGGAGCGCCGCACGCGCGACATTTCCCTGGAGCGGGCCGAGGTGCCGTCGGGCACGGTGTTGGTCACCGCCGACACCGGCGGCGACGTGTACCTGGACGGCAACAAGAAGGACGTGGCGCCAGCCATCCTCACCGGTGTCCCGGCCGGAGACCACGTGATCGAGGTCCGCAAAGAGGGGATTCCCCCCTGGCGGCAGACGGTCACGGTGGTGGCCGGCCAGGAGGTCAAGGTGGCGGCCTCCCTGGGCCCGGCCACGCCGCCGCCCGCCACGGCGTCGAGCCTGCGGATCATCTCAAATGAGCCCGACGTCGAGATCTTCGTCGACGGCGAGGACAAGGGGAAGGCGCCGATCAACATCAGCGACATCAAGCCGGGCGAGCACATCGTCGGCGGCCGCAAGAAGACCTTCAAGGCGCAGGAGCAGACCGTCCGGGTGGCGCCTGGCGAGAGCGCGATCGTCAGCTTCCGGATGGAGGTGGCGGCCCCCGATCGGCCGCACGCCGGCCTGCGCGTGCAGTCGACTGTCCCGAATGCCGAGGTCTTCCTGGACGGCTCCAGCCTGGGCCGGGCGCCGGTCGAGCGGACCGACCTGGACCCCGGCAAGCATTACGTGGTGGTCCACCGCGACGGCTTCACCGACTTCAAGCGCGAGGTGTTCCTGATCGAGAACCAGTCGATCGCGCTGGTCGCCGACCTGTCGGCCAGCGGCTCGCTGCGCATTCTGTCGACCCCCGAGGGGGCCGAGGTGCGGGTCGACGGTGAAATCGTGGGCCGGACGCCGGTCGCGCGCGACGGTATCCCCGCCGGCGACCACGTGGTCGAGTTCCGCCTGAAGGGCTTCTTCGACCACAAAGAGACGATGAAGGTCGAGGGGGGGCGCGAGAAGGTCTTCTCCGTCGACCTCAAGCTGATCCCGACCGGCCCCTCGCCCGAGCAGATCGTGCGACGCCGGCGGCAGATGTCGTCGTTCGGCGCGCGGGTCAACCCGGTGGGCGGCGTCACCGCCGACTTCGGCGTCGGCTACCCCTACTACCTGATGGCGCGCGTGATGGTCGGGGCGGTGGCGAACAAGTTCGTGGGCCTCGACGTGGGCGTCCAGATCCAGACCCTGTTCGACATCACCGACTTCGCGCTGCGCGGCCGCCTGCAGTTCCTGGACGTCGGGCCGTTCGCGCTGGCCACCGAAGGCGACATTGGCGGCGGGACGGGCGTCAACGGCCGGGCCTCGCTTTTCCTCGATTGGACCCTGGTCGGGTCGCTGGCCTTCGCGGACGTGGCGACCGTCTCGGGCTTCGTCCACTTCTCGGCCTGGGACGACCACTTCTGCCCGACCCAGAACCAGATCAACAACGGCACCTCGGCCGACGCCTACTGCAGCCAGGCGCTCGATCCGACGGATTACGCCAAGCTGTTCCCCAACGGAAACCCCACCGCCGCGGACACCGGCCACCGGCTCTACGTCGGCGCGTCGGCGACGGCGGCGATCGACAAGCTGAGCTCGGTCTGGGTGCAGTTCGAGTTCCTGCCCTTCACCGACGTCTACGGCTTCACCGGACGGAAGGCCTTCGAGGGGACCTATGACCAGGCGCTCATCGGCTCGGGCGATCCGGGGGTGTATTTCAACCTCGGCTACTCGCTGAAGTTCTGACGGGGTTTTTGTCCGAAATTTCGCTGGAATCTCCGGGCAAAGTTCTTCAACGTAGGGCCCCATGAGCAGCGCAGCGGGCATCCCCCGCAAGTGGACGGTCGCCGATTCCGCCGAGGTCTATGGCGTCAAGTACTGGGGCAACAGTTACTTTTCGATCAACGACGCGGGGCACGTCCAGGCTCACCCCTCCGGGGCCGACGGCGCCCGCATCGATTTGAAAGAGCTGGTCGACGAGGTCGCGCGCCGCGGAATCGGCCTGCCGCTGCTGATTCGTTTCTCCGATGTCCTCAAGAGCCGCATCGTCGAGCTGAACGAGACGTTCAAGCGCGCCATCGCCGAGTACGGCTACAAGGGCGAGTACAAGGGCGTCTACCCGATCAAGGTCAACCAGCACCGCTACGTCGTCGAGGAGATCGTCCAGTTCGGCCGCCCCTACCACTACGGCCTGGAGGCCGGCTCCAAGCCGGAGCTGCTGGCCGTCATGGCGATGCTGGACGACGAAGAGGCGCTGATCGTCTGCAACGGCTACAAGGACGAGGAGTACATCGAGACGGCGCTGATGGCCTCCAAGCTGGGGCGAACGGTGCTGATCGTGGTCGAGAAGTTCTCCGAGCTGCCGCTCATCGCCGAGGTGGCCAAGAAGATCGGCGTGCGGCCGCGCATCGGCATCCGGGTCAAGCTGGCGGCCAAGGGCTCCGGTCGCTGGGAGGCCTCCGGGGGCGACCGTTCGAAATTCGGTCTGTCGACGCGTGAGGTGGTCGAGGCGATCAACTTCCTGCGCGCCAACGATCTGCTGAGCTGCTTCGAGTTGATGCACTTCCACCTGGGCAGCCAGATCTCGGCCATCCGGGCGGTCAAGAACGCGCTCCGCGAGGCGGGGCGGTTCTACGTCGAGGTCTACAAGATGGGCGCGCCGCTGAAGTACTTCGACGCGGGCGGCGGCCTGGGCGTCGACTACGACGGCTCGCAGACGAACTTCGCCTCGTCGATGAACTACACCACGCAGGAGTACGCCAACGACATCGTGTTCTCCCTGCTGGAGATCTGCGACGCGGGCGGCGTGCCGCACCCGACGATCGTCACCGAGTCGGGGCGCGCCGTGGTGGCGCACCACTCGATGCTGGTGGTCGACATCCTGGGCGTGGGCGAGTTCGACGTCGGCAAGGCGCCCGAGAAGCTGGACAAAGAGGCGTCGCGCGTCGTCAAGAACCTGTTCGAGACGTTCCGCGACATCTCGCGCAAGAACGTGCTCGAGGCGTACCACGACGCGCTGGAGTACAAGGAAGAGGCGCTGCAGCTCTTCAACCTGGGCAACCTGTCGCTGGACGAGCGGGTGGTGGCCGAAGACATCTTCTGGGCCATCTGCCAGAAGCTGCTCAAGCTGGTGCGCGACATGCGCGACGTGCCCGAGGAGCTGGAGGGGCTCGAGCGCGCGCTCTCCGACACCTACTTCTGCAACTTCTCGATGTTCCAGTCGCTGCCCGACATCTGGGCCATCGACCAGCTGTTCCCGATCATGCCGATCCACCGGCTGGGCGAGGAGCCGGCCCGACGCGCGGTGCTGGCCGACATCACCTGCGACTCCGACGGCAAGATCGATCACTTCATCGACCGGCGCGACGTGAAGTCGGTGCTGGAGCTGCACGCGCTGAACGGCCAGGACTACTACCTGGGCATCTTCTTGATCGGCGCCTACCAGGAGATCCTGGGCGACCTGCACAACCTGTTCGGCAACACGAACACGGTGCACGTCTCGCTGGCCGCCGGCGGCGGCTACCAGATCGAGCACGTCGTGACGGGCGATACGGTGACCGACGTCCTCAAGTACGTCAGCTACTCGCGCGAGGAGCTGGTGGCCCGCGTGCGCCGCTTCGCCGAGCTCTCCGTGCGGGCCAACCGCATGAGCCTGGAAGAGACCCGCTCCCTGCTGCGCATGTACGAAGAAGGCCTCGCCGGCTACACGTACCTCGAACGCGCCTGAGGGCGCCGTGACCGGCGTCTTCGCCTCGCCCCGCGACGGGGGGAGTGGCCGCCGAGCCGCAGGCTCGGCGGGAGAGGGGTCTGCCTCACGCTTCAGGATCCCCGCAAACGGGTGTAACCTGAGGCCGCGCGTGTTCCTGATTGGTCCCTGCTGCGGGAGGCTACGATGAGAATCTCTTTGGTCCTGGCGCTGGCGGCCGGCACGGTCGCGATGGGCTGCGGTTCCTCTTCCCCCCAGCCGGGCGGCGGCGCAGGCGACTCGACCGGCGGCACCCGCGGATCGA
>CAZTZM010000218.1:0-1550 GCA_964618005.1 uncultured Myxococcales bacterium | reverse complement strand
TGAGGTCGGTCGGTCTGAGCCCGACCTCCCTCGACGCGATCTCTGTTCAGGAACCCTGGGAGGGTTCCTGTGACCTCCCGCGAAGAGGTCGGTCGGGCTGAGCCCGCCCTCCCTCGACGCGATCCTCGAACGCGATCCCTGGGGAAACGGTCAAGAAACGCAGCCCAACTTCGATCGGTTTCCTGGTCCGCGGGCCTTGTGAAATATTGAGTGGCTGCGGGCGTTCTACCGTCTACGGTGCTGGGTACGGCTAGCTTTGCAAGGGATCGAATGAGACGTCGTTTTGTCGCGGTCGCGTTGGGTGTCGGGATCGTGGCGCTGTTGGTCGCGCCAATCCGCCAGGTTCGGGCGCAAGGGAACGACGACGCCGAGAAGCTGATTCGGCAGGGCATCGAGCTGCGCAAGGCGCACGATGACGAAGGGGCCGTGCGGGCGTTCCAGCAGGCCTACGACCAGGTTCACACGCCGCGGGCGGCTGGCCAGCTCGGCCTGGCGGAGCAGGCTCTGGGGCGCTGGGAGGATGCCGAGCGCCACGTCGCGGAGGCGCTGCACGCCGCGAACGACGCCTGGGTCGCCAAGAACCGCGCCACGCTCGATGACGCGCTCGGCACCATCCAGGCGCATCTCGGGCGGGTCGAGGTGCTCGGCGATCCGGAGGGGGCGGAGGTCTCGGTGAACGGGCGCTCGGTCGGAAAGCTTCCCCTGGCCGAGCCCGTGCGGGTCAGCGCGGGCCAGGTCGACGTCGAGATGCGGGCGCCCGGCTACGTCTCCGCGCAGCGGACGCTGAGCATCGTCGGCGGACAGTACCAGCGGCTGGTCCTTCACCTGGCCAAGGAGGCGGCGGCCGAGAGCCCCGGCGCTGCGACCAAGCCAGCGGAAGGCGTCGCGACCAACCCAGGGCCGGCGGGCGCGGGCCCCGTGGCTTCCGGCGAGGCCCCACCCTCGCAGGCGCGCATCGCGCTCAAGTGGGGCGCGGCGGGCCTGGCGGGCGTCGGCCTGGCCGTCGGCGTCGTCGCCGCCATCCTGCACAGCCAGAACGTGTCGAAGTTCGATTCCTTCACGCCGGAGTGCTTCGACGACAACGGGAAGGCGGTCGACAAGAACGGCGCGGCGGTGTCCGCGTGCCAACCGTCGCTCAGCGCCTACCGCAGCGACATGACCTGGGAGATCGTGGGGTTCGTCGGCGCGGGCGCCTTCGCGGCGACCTGGCTGATCCTCCAGTTCACCGAAGGTCCTTCGCATCCGGGCGGGGTCGACCACGCGCTGGCGCGGCCTTTGTGTGTTCCTTCGCTGTCCGGGGTGGGGTTGGCGTGTGCGGTGCGGTTCTGAGTCACTCGAACATCTATTTAGAAGAGGTCGGTGCATGAAATTGATGGTGGTCGGGGCTCCCCGCGCGCTGGCGCTGGCGGCCCTGTTGCTCGTGGTCGGGTGTTCCTCGGGCCGGCCGTATCAGCCGACCGACGGTGGTGCGGGTGAAGCGGGCGCCGGCGGGAGCGCGGGCAAAGGCGCCGGCACGGGCGGGCACGCCGGGGCGGCCGGCACCGGCGGCG
>CAZTZM010000217.1:0-20876 GCA_964618005.1 uncultured Myxococcales bacterium | reverse complement strand
CGCGACAGCCGGAACCGGCGGCGCGACGGCCGGAACCGGCGGCGCGACGGCCGGAACCGGCGGCGCGACGGCTGGAACCGGCGGCGCGACGGGAACCGGCGGCGCGACGGCCGGGACGGGCGGCGCGACGGCCGGAACCGGCGGCGCGACGGGAACCGGCGGCGCGACGGGAACCGGCGGCGAACACGCTGGTGAGGTGCTGACCTCCGGAGGCGGCTGCAGCTGCGATCTCGCCGGCGCACGACCGGCCTGGGCGATGACCGGACTGCTGTTGCTCGCGCTCTCTCTGCTGATGCGGCGCCGGCCGCAACCGCGGCGCTGATCATGTCGGACGAAACGACCCTGTCGGCCTTTCGGTCGGTCCCTCGGACCGGCGTCATCTACGTCACCACGGAGGCCAGCCGCCACGGGTTCCGTCCCAACGATCCCGCCTGGTCGAACCTGGGTCAGGGGCAGCCCGAGACCGGGCCGCTCCCCGGCGCGCCGGCGCGCGTCGCCCGGGTGGCGATCGAGGTCGACGATCAGGAGTACGCGCCCATCCCGGGCATCTGGGAGCTGCGCGAGGCGATCGCCGGCCTCTACAACCGCCTCTACCGGCGCGGCCTGCCGTCGCAGTACAGCGCCGAGAACGTCAGCGTCTCGGGCGGCGGGCGCGCGGCGCTCACGCGGGCGGCCGCCAGCCTGGGGCAGGTGAACCTGGGGCACTTCCTGCCCGACTACACCGCCTACGAGGAGCTGCTCGACATCTTCAAGGCCTTCACGGCGATCCCCATCCTGCTGGAGGGCGAGCGCGGCTACGCCTTCACCGCCGGCGATTTGCGCCGCGAGGTGCAGGGGCGTGGCCTCTCCGCGCTGCTGCTCTCGAACCCCTGCAACCCGACCGGCAAGCTGGTGCAAGGGGAAGAGCTGGCGCAGTGGGTGTCGCTGGCGCGCGAGCTCGACTGCGCGCTGCTGCTCGACGAGTTCTACTCGCACTACGTCTGGACCGGCCCGGCCGGTCGCCTTCCCGTCGAGAGCGCCGCCCGCTACGTCGAGGACGTCGATCGCGATCCGGTGATCCTGTTCGACGGGCTGACCAAGAACTGGCGCTATCCGGGATGGCGCACCACCTGGACCATCGGGCCCCGGCGCGTGATCGAGGCGGTGGCCAGCGCCGGGTCCTTCCTTGACGGCGGCGGCTCGAAGCCGCTCCAGCGCGCCGCCATCCCGCTGCTCGACGATGCGCACGTGATCGCCGAGACCGAGGCGATCCACGCCGCCTTCGGCGCCAAGCGCGAACGGATGCTGGCCGGCCTGGCCCGCCTCGGCATCGAGACCGACCGCGCGCCCGACGGGACGTTCTACGTCTGGGGGCGCGTCGACAAGCTGCCGCCGCCGCTCGACGACGGGATGGGCTTCTTCCGCGCCGCCCTCGACCACCAGGTCATCGTCGTCCCCGGCGAGTTCTTCGACGTGAACCCCGGCAAACGCCGCCACCAGCGCGCCTCCCGCTTCCGCCGCCACGTCCGCTTCTCCTTCGGCCCCGCCCAGGACAACCTGGACGCCGCGCTCGGGCGGTTGGCCACGATGATCAACCAGGCGGGCGGATGACCACGGTGACAGGTCGGGCGCTCAGTCGCCGCTGACGATCGGCTCGAAGGCCCAGAGGCCGGCGACCAGGAACAGGATGTCGACGGCCACCAGGAACTGCGTCCAGAAGCGGGCGCCGTCCAGGTCGGGGGCCAGCGGATCGATGAGCTGGGTCGTGCCGCGCGCGCCGGCGATCACGATCGGGACGATGATGGGATAGAGCAGCGTCGCCAGCAGCGCGTCGCGGCCCCGCGCGCGCAGCAGCGCCGCCGAGAAGACGCAGCCGACGGACGCGAACCCCACGATGCCCAGGGCCAGCAGCAGCACGAAGCGCCCCAGCACGTCGGCCAGCGAGGCGGAGAACAGCACCGCCGCCAGCACCGTCAGCACCGTCTCGGTGATCGCCATCAGCGCGGCGGTGGCGGCCAGCTTGCCGTGGTAGATCGCCGCCCGCGGCGCCGGCGTGAGCAGCAGCGAGCGGATCGCCTCCCCCTCGCGCTCGCGATCGAAGGCCCGCCCGAGGCCGACGGTGCCGGAGACGACCAGCGCGATCCAGATGATGCCGGCCACCACCGGCGCGGGCGGTCGCGCCCCTTCGACGACGAAGGCGAAGCTGAAGATCAGCACCACCACGACGGCCAGGAAGGTCATCGTGGCCAGCACCTCGCGGCTGCGCCACTCGATGGCCAGGTCCTTGGCGGCGATGCGCCACGCCTGCCTGAGCAGGCTCGGGGGACGATCGATCGCGCGATCAGGCACGGGTTTTGGCCTCGTAGGCGGCGCGCACGGCTTCGGCCCCGAAGCCGCCGGGGCGCGTCTCGTCGAACACCACCCGCCCGCGCCGCAGGATCACCACCTGGTCGGCGACCGCCGCCGCCGACAGGTCGTGGGTCACCAGCACCACCACCCGCCCCGCCTCACGCTCGGCCGACAGCTCGGCGCCCAGCCAATCGGCGCCCGCCGGATCCAGCGCGGAGGCCGGCTCGTCGAACAACAGCAGCGCCGGGTCGTGCGCCAGCGCGCGCCCCAGCGCCAGACGCTGCTGCATCCCGCGGGAAAACGTCCGCACCGGCGTGTCCGCCGCGACGTCGCCCAGCCCCACCCGCCCCAGCAGCGCCGCCGCGCGGTCGCGTGGCGCCTCGACGCCGTGGAGCGACGCGAACAGCGTCAGGTTCTCCATCGCCGTCAGGTCGCCGTAAAGGCCGGGCTCGTGGCCGACGTAGCCGATCCGCGCGCGCAGCGCAGACCCGTGCGCCAGCCGGTCGCTGCCCCAGTGGATCTGGCCGCTGGTCGGCGGCACCAGCGTCGACAGGATGCCGAGCAGCGTGCTCTTGCCGGCGCCGTTGGGCCCCACTATCGCCGCGATCCGTCCCGGCTCGAAGGTGGCGCTGGCGTCGATCAGCGCGCGCTTGCCGCCGTAGATTTTTCCGACCTTCGCGAGGCGCAGCGGCGCCGCCCCGGCGGCGGTCATACCGCCCGTTGCTCGTCCAGGGCGGCCAGGTCGCGGTAGATCTGCTCCAGGCGCGACATCAGCTGGCTGCGCCGCTCGCCCGGCGCCGGCCCCCCGTCGCGCGCGATCCGCTCCATGGCGACCAGGTCGGCGAAGGCCGACTCCCGCCGGTCGACCAGGTGGGCCCGTTCAATCTCCAGGTCCTTCCCCTTCGCGCCCGCGTTCGGCCGGCGGCCAAACACGACGGCGCCGCCCACCAGCAGCAGCGCCAGGCCGCCCGCCACGTAGCGGCCGGTGGCGTCGGTGGACGGCAGCCCCTCCAGCGTGAACGTGACGACGCCGCCGGGCGGTACACCTTCGACCGGCATGACCCAGTACTTGCGCCCGCCCAGCTGGCGCTCCACGCGCTCGCCGACGCCCGGCCCCGTGACCGTCAGGCCCGCGATCTGCTCGGTGATCAGGTTGAAGGGACCCATCCCGTTCGGCATCGGCTGAACGAACGTGCGCGTGGCCCCATGGTAGGGGAGCACGAACCCGAACACCACTTCCTGCCCGGCGTTCTTGGCGGTCGTCCCGACGAAGGCGCTCCTGGGGGTGAACACGCCGTGCACCGCCATCCCGTGGTTCTGGCGCACGTCGATCTTCCGCTCGTTCTCCTGCGGCTCGGCCCCCACGAACCCGTCGGGCAGCGGCACCTCGATCGCGCCGGGACCCGGGTCGAACATCTTCTCGGACAGGTTCTCGAACGGCAGCATCTCCAGGAACTGCAGGTTGTCCTCGTGCATCTGGACGACGATGCGACCGCCCTGGCCGATCCGCATCACCGCCGGGTCGGCCGTGCGGCCGAGCGCCCGGATCTCCGCCCGCGCGCCGCTGCCGTCGGGCATCGGGAACGGCGCCGTGCCCAGCCGCATCCCCTGCCACTCGAGCACGGCCGCGTAGCCGGTGCTGTCGCCGTGCGGCAGGTCGGCGAAGTGCGCCACACCGGCCGCGTCGGTCTGCGCCTTGCGGACGTCGATCTTGTTGCTCTTGTCGATCATCCCGAGCAGCACCACGTGGTTGGGGATCGGCGCACCCCGCTCGTCGAAGACCCGAACGTCCAGGCGGCCGACGGCCAGCTTGTCGTCGGCCACCGCCACGCCGGCGGTGGCGCCCAGCGTGAACGGCAGCGTCTCGCCGCCGGGGGCCGCCCCACCTGGCGAGGTCATCCCACCTGGCGGGGACATCCCACCTGGCGGGGCCTTGCCGCGCGCGCCGAGATCGGCGATCAGCATCGTCCGGATGCCGCCCTCGGCCGGCATGGTGAAGGTCTCCGTCTTCAGCACCTCGCCGTCGACGGTCGCGTCGGCGTGGAATTCGTCGCCGGGGGCCATCCCCTCGAAGATGACCCGCCCGTCGGCGTCGGTCTTCTCGGTGCGGCGTCGCAGGTCGCCGCCCGCGTTCTTGATCAGCGCGTTCACGGTGACGCCGACGACGGCGTTGGCCGGCATCTTGCGCGCCACGCGGACGCTGACCGTCCCGGGCGGCATGCCGCTGTCAGGGAGCGCCCGGCCGACGATCTCGGCCAGGTTCGGCATGCCGGTCCCCCCCATCCCCACCATGGGCTGCGCGCGCAGCACGGGCGACAGCGCCAGCAACGCCGCCAGCGTCAGGCCAGTAACAGTCTCTCGCCGCATTTCTTGCAGAACCGCGCGTCCGCGTCGTTGAGGGTCTGGCAGGACGCACAAGCGGGCCCCGCTCCGCTGGAGGCTGTCTGGTTCGGCGCATCCGCCGTCGTCGCGTCCGGCTTGATCGGATCCAGCTTCAGGCGCAGCGCCAGCTCGCGCTCGATCAGCGCCCGGTAGTCGTCGCCCGCCTCGATCTCGCTGATGAGGCGCATGGCGCGCGCGCGGTACCGCTCGACCATCTCGCGGTAGTCCCGATCCGCGATCTTCCGCATCTGGTAGTCGAGCTCGATTTCCTTGATCGCCTTGAGGACCAGCTGCTTCTCCCGTTCCAGCTCGCGGGGGCGGCGCGCGACCCGCGGCGGGGCGGCGGCCGGCGATCCGCCACCCCCGGTCAGCGGATCGATGACCCGCATCAACGCCGCGCCGGCCAGGGCCAGCGTCATCCCCCCGAGCGCCAGCATCACGAGCGGCGGGCCAAATCGCATCCTTTCAACCAGGATCGCGTAACCCGCTCCCACCAGCGCTCCCGCGGCGCCCAACAGCCAAATCGGGACGCGGCGTACGGCCCCCGACCGAGCTTTAGTCGAGGTTGCGGAGCTCGTCATCCAGCTTGTCGGACAGCTCGCCGTCCGAGGAGATCGCGGCGTCGCCTGCGCCGCCGGCAGGGGCCGCGCGGGGGCGGCGCGACAATCTATAGGCGCCGTACCCCAGCCCCACCGCCGCGACAGCGCCCAGGCTGTAAGGGAACAGCCAGGCCAGCCGGTTGAAGCCACGGTCGATGGGCGCCGCCAGCGCCACCTGCCCGCCGTACTTCTTCATGAAGTACTGGATCACTTGCTCGCGCGTGCGCCCCTGGTCGAGCAGCTGCCGGATCTCGATCCGATCCTGGATCGCGTGACCGCAGCCGTCGCTCTCACACTCGAGCAGGTTGTGCCGGCAGGTTCCGCACTGGCACATGATGTTGCGGACCAGCCAGTTCTCGTCGACGCCCGTCGGTTCGGGCGCCTCGCCGGTCGTCGGCTTGTCCATCTGGGCCGCCGCCGGCCGCGCGTGGCCCAGCACCGCGACGCCGGCGCCCAGCCCCAGCAGCAGCGCCACGCCGGCCGCCCCCGCCTGGCGCGTCGCCGTGGCGGTCACGCCGGCGGTCAGCCGCTCCAGCACGGCGTCCGGCAGCAGCGCGATGCCGGTGCCGATCGCCAGCAGCATGAACCCGAACCAGATCCAGTCGACCACCGGGTTCACCACCAGCTTCAGCGTGACGTTCCCCTCGGCGAGATCGTAGTTGCCGAGCGTCATGTAGAGGTCCTCGGTCGGGCCGCGCCGGATCGCCACCTCGGTGGTCGGTTCGCTCTCGTGGTTGTGGAAGAACCACTTCGCCGGCCGCAGGTGATCGATCTCCTTGCCGTCCTTGAAGGCCGTCACCTCGGCGGTGACCATCTCCTTCTGGCGATCCTCCTCGTGCGCGAGGCGCACGAAGTGGACGGTGTACTTTCCGATCGTCGCGTCGGCGCCGGGGACCAGCTTGACGTCGGTCTCCTTCTTGTACGCCGTGCCGGCGAAGCCGATGAACATCAGCACGATGCCGACGTGGACCACGTAACCGCCGTAGCGCCGCTTGCCGCGCAGGACCATCCCCATCAGCGACGACACCGCGTCCTGCCCGGTGTTGCGCTTGCGGATCGCCACGCCGCGCGCGAACTCCTGCGTGATGGTGGCGCCCGTGAAGGCGCAAAAGGCAAAGCAGATGACGCCCGCCGGCGCCTCGCCCAGGCCCGCCGCCAGGCAGATCCCCACCGTGACCAGCGCGGCCAGCCCCGGCCACATGAACTGGTAGCGCAGGTGCGAGACGGTCGCCTTCCGCCAGGCGATCAGCGGCCCGACGCCCGTAAGGAAGAGCAGCACCAGCCCGATCGGCACCATCCACTTGTTGAAGAACGGCGGCCCGACCGTGATGCGCTCGTGCGCCACCGCCTCCGACAGGGTCGGGAACATGGTGGCGAACAGGATGAAGAAGGCGGCGAACAGCAGGATCCAGTTGTTGACCGTGAAGGCCGCCTCGCGGGACAGCCAGGAGTCCAGCGTCGCGCGCGAGCGCAGCTCCGGCATCCGCTTGATGACGAACCCGAAGCTGACGATCAGCGTGATCGCCATGAAGATGGTGAAGATCCAGGCCAGCTTGGTGTCCTGACCGAACGCGTGCACCGACTGCACGATCCCCGAGCGGGTCATGAACGTGCCGAAGATGGTCAGGAAGAACGTCAGGATGATCAGCGTGACGTTCCAGATCTTCATCATCCCCCGCCGCTCCTGGATCATGATCGAGTGCAGGAAGGCGGTGGCGGTCAGCCAGGGAAGAAAGCCGGCGTTCTCGACGGGGTCCCAGCCCCAGAATCCCCCCCACCCCAGCTCTTCGTAGGCCCAGAGCATCCCCAGGGTCAGCCCCATGGACAGGAAGAACCAGGCCCCCAGCGTCCACTTGCGGACCGAGGCGATCCAGGCGTCGTCGAGCTGCCCGGAGATCAGCGCCGCCATCCCGAACGCGAACGGGATGCTCATCCCCACGAACCCGGTGTAGAGCGCCGGCGGATGCGTGACCATGTAGGCGTTCTGCAGCAGCGGGTTCAGCCCCTTGCCGGTCGTCGGGATGTCGGTCAGGTAGCTGTCGAACGGGTTCTTGTGAAAGATGATGACGTAGAGGAAGAAGTCCGCGATCGCCATCAACACCGTCACGACGTACGGCAGCAGCTCGCGGTGCCGGTCGCGGTTCATGTAGACCGCGATCGCCGAGAAGACCGACAGCAGGAAGACCCACCAGAGGATCGATCCGTCCAGCCCGCCCCAGTAGGCGGTGATCTGGTAGAAGAGCGGCGACGCGGCGTCGGAGTAGTGGTGGACGTACTTGATCGAGTAGTCGTGGGTCAGGAAGGCGTAGAGGATCGCCACCGACGACAGCCCGAGCACGGCGGCCAGCGCGTAGACCCCCGCGCGTCCAGATTCGATGAGGCGCCGATTGCCGCGGCGGATGCCGATGAGCGAGGCCACGCCCGCGTAGGTCGCCACGACCAGCGCGATGAGCAGCGTCAACGTTCCAAATGCCGACATGGGGGTCACCTCCGAGGCGACAGCGGACGGCGCCCGCCGGAGACGGCGCCTAACTTAGCATAGCGGGCGGGCGGCGCCGGCGCTGTTTTCGGGGCGCCCAGGCGCCGGTCGGCCGCGGCAGGTCCTGGGCGGACCGGTCCCGCGGCCGCGGGACCACCTCCGGACCGGGCGTGAGGTCGATCTGGGCCAGGATCTCGCGCCGCCCCCGAACCAGCCGTGACTGAGCCGCCGCGACGCTGATCCCCAGGATCCCGGCCACGTCGTCCAGCTCGTGGCCCAGGACATCGTGCAGGTAGATCACGTTGGCCTTGTGGACCTTGAGGCCCAGCAGCGCGCGGTGGACCACGTGCAGCCGCTCCTTCACGCCGGTCAGGTGCTCCGGCCCGGTGCGCGGATCGAGGGCGCGCGTCTCGGCGACTGTCGTCGCGTCGGCGGCGTCGCGCGCGAACAGCTGTCGCTCGCGCATCCGGGCCCGGATGGCGTCGATCGCCACGTTGCGCGCGATGACGGCGGCCCATCCCCCGGTCGGGCAGTCACCGCGGAACCGCCCGCGATCGATGGTCGCCAGCACGTTCGTGAACGCGCTCTGCACCAGGTCTTCGTACTCGGGGTCCTCGACGCCCACCAGGCGGCGCAGGACGTGATTGACGGCCGACCACATGCTCTGCACGTCATCGCGTGAAATCACGCGATCACCGTGGTCTCGTCTGGTGGACATTGTTTCGCCGCGCGAATGAGTGCCGTTAACCGGCGGCGTTCATTGAAATACCGCCGGCAATTGATTGCCGTCCGCCTGTCGCTCGTTGGACACAGAGCGCAGAACGCCCTCAAACGGGACACGCCACCAACAAAGGTCGCGGCGCGCGGATCGCGAAGGCGAACAGTCACGCGCTCGCCGCAAACGTCTCTGACGCTGCGCACGAACAACGAGTGTCTACAAATACGCGGCGCGCCCCACGACTGTTACGGCACGTTCCCGATCGGCGGAATTCTTTTTTCCGCTGCGCCGGACCGATTGCTGTAACATTTTCGTCGTCGCGGGCGAATCAGTCCGCGGGCACGCTCTATCCACCGCGCGACACCGATTTCGTGCGGGCGGAGGCTGAAGGCGCAGGGCCAGCCCCGTACCCGTAAGCGATTCCGAAGCCTAGACTCGACGCTTGATCAGGGTTCGAGCCACTAAAACTGAGGGGTCTGTGTTGGGGGTCTCGACGCGCGCATCGCGTCGGAGGAGGCGCCGCAAAAAAACCTGCCAGGAACGCTCGGCGAGGGGACTCATGTCGGCCGTCATGTCACGAGCGGCACCAACGACCGAAGAAGAGCTGATGGACCGCTATGCCGGAGGCGACGAGGACGCCTTCCGGGAGCTCTTTGCCCTGCTCGCGCCGAAGCTGCGGATCTTCTTTCTCCGTTCGTTCGTCGATCCGGTGCTGGCCGACGATCTGACCCAGACCACGTTCCTCAAGCTTCACCGCGCGCGCGCGGCTTATCGCGCTGATCGCCCGCTGAAACCCTGGCTATTCACGATCGCGGCCAGCGTGCGGCGCGACGAGCTGCGCCGCCGTTATCGCCTGCCGCCGCATGTCGGTGAGCTCGAGCTGGAACAAGCTGAGCCGCAAGGCTCCGACGAGCAGATCGCCGTCGTCGACCTGGATCCGGGCGGCGAGCTGGACGCCGTGCGCGCCGCGGTCGACCGGCTGCCGGAGTCGCAGCGCGCCGTGCTGCACCTGCACTGCCACGAGGAGCTGACGTTCGATCAGATCGCGGAGGCGCTGGGAACGACCCCGGGCGCGGTGCGCGTCCGGGCCTCGCGCGCCTACGAGCGGCTGCGCCGCGTGCTGCGTCCGCTCCTCGACGGCGACCGCAAGCGGTAGCTCAGGCGGCCAGGCGAGCCGCAGCAGCGCGATCAACTCGGCCCCTTCGCGCAACGCCTCCCGGCAAGAGGCGCAGGCGGCGGCGTGGGCCTCGGCGGCGCACCGCTCCGGATCCCGTTCGGACAGCGCGGCCAGGTACCCGGCCCGATCGGTGAGGTGGTCTTTCATGAAAGGTTGGAAGGAACGGGCGAGGGTCGCGAGAGCGCCTCGCTACTCCTGAAACGAGTACGTTTCAGGTCCATCGGACGTTACAGATGCCCGATCCGCCCCCCGGCCCGATCACGAAATCACGGTGGCCGGATTGCATTGGCGCCGCCCACAAAAAAAAGCCCCGCGGCGCCGCTGTTCTCGGCTCCGCGGGGCGAGGCCCCGGGGGGTGGGGGCGACGTTCCGGCTGTCCCTACAGGGTGTTGAGGTAGTTCACCAGGTCGGACTGCTGCGACGTGGTCAGCGCCGAGAAGGCGGCGGCGGCCGCGGTCCCCTGGCCCACCGAGCCGCCGTTGTGGTCCCGGATCGCGGTGGCGATGTCGGTGGTCCGGCCGTCGTGGAACTTCAGGTTGCGCGAGCGCAGCCCCCACAGCGGCGCGGTCCGCATCAGGCGGGTCGAGGCCACGGAGTCGCCGTCATTGAGCCCGATCTGATCGGCGGCGGTCCCCATGTCGTGAACCAGGAAGTCGGAGAACGGCTGGAACGCAATCCCCGCCTGCACGCCGCCAGCCGAGGTCGATACAAAGATGTCGGCGTCCGCCCGGTGACACCCCGAGCACATGAGCGTCGACGAGTTGAACAGCGTGCGCCCCCGGTCCTGGGACGAACCGGCCGTGATTGCCACCTGCGGCGGGGGCGCCAGGTGCGACATGAAGAAAGTGAAGTTGACGAGGTCGCTCTCGAGCTCGTTGAGGCCACCCGCGCAGTTGTTCGTTTCCGCCGCGAGATCGTCGTCCACGCCCGGAACCGCATCATCGGGGCAGCCGTTGATGATGGCGTTGGTCGGCGCGCGGTTGGCGCGATTCTCCGTCGCGAACGCCGTGTTCGAGGACCCGTGGATGCAGCTTGTGGTCGTGATGCCCATCTCGTTCAGATAGGCGTCGGCCGAGAACTGCGCGAGGCTGGGGAGATTCGCCTTCCAGCCGAACCGTCCGACGCGCTGGGCGCCGGTCGTCTGGGAGCTGTCGAGCGGGTTCGGCAGCAGGATCGTCACCCGTCGCGCCGTCCCGCGAATGGAAGACGGTTCCCGGCTGGCCAGCGTGTCGAAGGCCGAATCGGGCAACGAATCGACCAGCCCGAGCCCGAACAGCGGCGTTGTCAAGCGTCCGGCGAAAATCGTCGCGCCCGGGGCAGGGTTCGAATCGACGCCCGAGTTGCAATTGAGACCACCGACGTTGAAGCCGCCGATCCCGAATAGCTGGCGCAACGAGCCGCCGGTAGCCGCCAGGGTATTGAAAGTACCGTTGGTGATCGTCCCGTAGCGCTGCTCAATGTTCTGTCCAGCCCCGCCGGTTGCGCCGTTCTGGTGGCACGAAGCGCAGGCATTTTGATTGAAAATCGGCCCCAGCCCGTCGGACGCGCTCTCGGTCGCGACGAAGTTGGCCTTGGCGGCCGCGAAGGTGGTGGCGTTGGTCCCTGGCAGAGAGTCCCCCAGCGAGAGCTCGCCGATCTTCTCGGTGATCGGGTTGTCGTCCAGCCCGCTGCCCATGCAGCCAAGCCCGCCGAGGGCCATGGCGGTCAGGGACGCCATCCCAATCCGATACGTCTTTCGCGTCACATCGCGCGTCATTCCGTCCTCCTCTGTGGGCGCCCCCAAACCAGTGGGGACAAAGGGAGGTCGAACGACCGCTTCCCGGCAGGCAGAAAAAGATCCCGGGAAATGTTTCTCTCCGACTACGCCGCCCATGGGGCGGCACGTCGTCGGGCTTGGTTCGCTTCGCTCGCCGTGCCTTACCGCAACGCCGTTTAGCGGTTCAGTTTGGCCTTCAACAACCGTTTGAAATCAGCCGCGCCGGTTCCGTCCAACGGGACGTCGAGCCAGAGCAACTCGGGCGTTCCGTGCGCGTTCTTGCGCGCCCGCTTGGCGACGTCGGACAGGGCGTCCCAGCCGATCTTGGCCTGCGCGGCGGCGTCCAGCGCGATGATCCCCACCAGCTTGCCGTCGATGACGACGATCGAGCAGAGCGACGTTTCGCCGCGCAAGAATCGATACGCCCACCCGGTGCGCGGCCCGTAGTAGTAGAGGTCCTCGGTGACAGCCTCCTTCTTCAGGTAGGCGCGCACCGCCTCGAAGCGCTTGCCGACCGCGGCCGGCAGCCGCGCCGCGAACTCGGCGTGCGTGGGCGGCTGCCCCTTCTTCGGAAACGCGGCCTTGGGCGCCGCCGCGGGCTTGGCCTTGGCGGTCGCGCGCGGCGCCGTCTTCGACGGGGGCGCGGCGCCCATCAGGCGGCGAGCGTCGCGGACGGTGGCGTCTTGCGACGGTTCGCCAGGTAGCTGATGGCGCCGGGGATCAGCGACACGAAGATGATGACGATGATGATCTTGTCGATCTCCTTCGTGATCTGCGGATAGACCTTGCCCAGCGTGAAGCCGAGCATCGTCATGCTGGCGACCCAGCCGATGCCGCCGAACACGTTGAAGCTGACGAAGCGCCGGTAGGACATCTTGCCGACGCCCGCCACGACCGGGGCGAACGTGCGCAGGAACGGCATGAAGCGGGCGAGGATGATCGTCTTGCCGCCGTGACGTTCGTAAAACTCCTTCGTGCGCAGCAGGTGCTTGCGCGAGAACAACAGCGACTGCTCGCGGCTGAAGATCACCGGACCCGACTTGGCGCCGATCCAATACCCGACCGTGTCACCCACGATCGCCGCCGCCATCGCCGCCAGGTTCAAGGTCACGATGTTGAGCAGCGGGGCCTCGGTCACATTGGCGCTGGTGCAAAACACGCCGGCCGTGACCAGCAGCGAGTCGCCCGGCAGGAAGAAACCGACGAGCAGCCCGGTCTCGGCGAAGATGACGGCCGCCAGCACCGCCAGGCCGCCGAACCGCACCAGCCCCTGCACGTCGTAAACCTTGTGGAAGAGGTCCAACAAGTGATGCATGTGGGCGACGACTTTGGGCCAAGTGCCCCTCTTTGTCACGCCCCCGCTCTCGGAATATGGTGGAGCCGCCCATGAGCGCCACTCCCCCTCCAGCGCGCCGGCCGATCTGGCTGACGGTGATGACCTCGGCCATGATGGTTTACGCGGGCATCAGCCTGGTCGACGCGCTGTCGCTGCTGCGCGAGCCCAAGGCGCTGACCGCGGCCGCGCTGGCCGACATCGCGCGTGCCTCCGGCCAGGTCGAGGCGGCGGTCCAGCTGGACGGGCTGAGCGCGGTCATCGTGGCCGGGCACCGGCGGGCGGTCCGGATCGACACCCTGCTGGCCGTCGCGGTCGCGCTGCTGACGTTGTACGCGGTCGCGGCGATCATGTCGCGGGATCGCCGCGCTCGGCCGATCACGCTGGCCGCGGCGTGGTCGGGCTTGCTCTACCAGCTGGGCAGCCTTCCCTTCGCCGTCTCCCTGGCGCGGCAGGCGGCCGGCCTGGGCGCGCCCGTGCTGCAGCAGTTTCTGGCTCAGACCGGGCGACCGATGCCGGGACTGCCCCCCGCCGACGTCACGAACGCCCTTCAGGCGGCCGTGGCCGCGATGCCCGTGCTGCGCGCCGGGCTGGGGATCGGCTGGTCGCTGGCGATGCTGATCTTCTTCGGCGGACGGCGCGGGCGCGTGCTGCTCGGCGCGGCGGACCCGCCCCCCGCCAACCCCAGCTGACCCCGGCACCAGGCGACCGGCCTGGTGGTAGATTTCCCCGCATGATCACCATTGCGCTGGGGGCGGCCGTCGCGGCTGGGTTGTTGTTGCTGGTGACCGGCGTGCGCGTGCTGCAGGAGTACGAACGCGGCGTCGTCTTCCGGTTCGGGCGCGCGCGCAAGTCGCTGGCGGCGCCGGGGTTCAACGTGCTGCTGCCGTTCGGGATCGACCGCATGCGCGTCGTCGACACCCGCACGCGGGCCATCCAGATCACCCCGCAGGACGTCATCACGCGCGACAACATCACGATCAGCGTCGACGCGGTCGTGTACGCGTCGGTCAACTCACCGTCGCACGCGATCCTGGAGGTGGAGGACTTCATGCCCGCGACGCTGCAGCTTGCCTCGACGACGCTGCGGGCGGTCCTGGGCAAGATGGACCTGGACGACATCCTCGCCCACCGCGACGCCATCAACACCGAGGTGCGCACGATCCTGGACACCCGAACCGAGCAGTGGGGCGTCGAGATCTCGGCGGTCGAGATCAAGGACATCCAGCTGCCGAAGGAAATGCAGCGGGCGATGGCGCGCCAGGCCGAGGCCGAGCGCGAGCGCCGCGCCAAGGTCATCGCCGCCGAGGGTGAGGTCCAGGCGGCCTCCAAGCTGGCGGAGGCGGCGCAGATGATCGCCGGATCGCCGGGCGCGCTGCAGCTCCGCCTCTATCAGACGCTGGTCGAAGTTTCGGGCGAGGCGTCGTCCACCATCGTGTTCCCCGTGCCGATCGATCTGACGGGGATGAACTCCGCCGGCGTGCAGAACATGATGCAGAGCGCGGTCGCGCTGGCGGCCAAGGACCAGGTTACGAAGCAGCTCGGCGCGGCGGGCGAGAAGGTAGAAGACGACGACGGCGCCGAGGCCCGTACCCGGCTCGGCGTTCGGCGTCCTTAGGGCCGCCTTCGCCGAACGCAGCCCAGACAGAGCAGAAGCGACGCGACCGACGCGGCGGTGGTCGTCGAACCGCCGCTCATCGCGCAATTGCAACCGCTGTCGATGACGTGCCCGCTGACGTCGGAGGCGTCCTGCGCCAGTGAGGCGTCACGCGGCGGCGGCTGCGAGAAGGCGTCGGTGGTCTGCGCGCGCGCCGATCGTGCGTGAAGAGCCAGGATCGCTCCGAAAAGAAGCACGACCAGCCCCAGGTGCCCCCTCATCCCCAGAGGTTGAGGCCGGATCGGCAGGGGCGGAAGGCTCAACTGCCCGGGATCTCGACCACCACTTCGTCGGCCCCCTCCAAGAGGCGAGCCTGGCAGGACAACCGCAGCTTGTTGATGAAGTAGACGTTCCCCAGGTGCTTGCGTTCGGCGGCGTTGAGCGGCGACAGGTGGGCCTCGCCGGCCACCACCTTGACGCGGCAGAGGCCGCAGGTGGCCTTTCCGACGCAGGCGGTGGTGATGGGCAGGCCGGCGCGGCGGGCCACCTCGAACACCGACTCGCCGGCGGCGCACGGCACCGTCGTGGCGGAGGGTAGGTACCTTACGGTCGGCACGGCTCGGGCCAGTGCGAGAGCCCCACGCGGTTTCCTTCCGGATCGTCCACGTAGATCGTGTAGTCGGTCCGATGCGTGATCGCCACGCCGGCCGCCGCCAAACGCGCCTCCCAGTCAGCCCGCGCCGCGGGCGCGATCCGCAGCGCGATCATCAGGTAACCGGTCCCGGCGCGCGGCACGTCGTCCCCGGTCCGCTCGAGCGCCAGGAAGGTCCCGGCGCCCAGCTCCAGCCAGACCGAGCGCGTCTCACCGGGCGCGTCGGGCTGCGGCCAGCGACGCCGCACCGCCAGCCCCAGCACCTGCGTGTAGAAGGCCTCTTGCCTGGCGAGATCGCGGACGGAGATTGCGACATGGTGGACGCCGCCCACCGCGGGCGCGGTCATCGCCGCGCGCCCAGCTTCACGATTCGTTTCCACTCGGCGGCGGCCACCGGCTGAACCGAGAGGCGGCTCCCGCGTTGCAGCAGGACCATGTCGCCCAGCGAGGCGTCGGCCCGCAGCTCGGGCAGCGTGACCGGCTTGGCGAACTTCTCGCCGAACGAGATGTCGACGGCGAACCAGCGCGGGGCGTCGCGCGCGCTGTCCGGATCGAAGTGCCCGTCGGACGAATCGAACTGCGTCGGATCGGGGTAGCCGGCCCGCACCACGCGCGCGATCCCCGCCACGCCCGGCGGAACGACGCTGGAGTGATAGAAGAGCACGCCGTCGCCGATCGAGATCTCGTCCCGCAGGAAGTTGCGCGCCTGATAGTTGCGGACGCCGTCCCAGCGGGTGGTGCCGTTCTTGGCCCGGGCCAGGTCGTCGATGGAAAAGACTTCAGGCTCCGACTTCATCAGCCAGTAGCGAGGCATCCCGCTTCTCTATCATTGACCGTGGCCAGCGGGCGATTACACTTGAGTCAACCCGTGAGGCATATCGCCCACGGGAATCCCGCCGGGAGCTGATGGCCTCGGCGAAAGGAAAATGAGGAGAACGAACATGCATGGACATGTGATGTCCTGGTGGCGCGCGCACAATGGGTACGGCTGGGGCTGCAGCCCCGCCGAAGGGCCACACGGAGGCGGGCCGCAGGGCGGCGGCCGGCACGGCTTCGGCCGGCACGGCCATGGCCACGGCGGCGACGATGACGGGGCAGAGGGCGAAGGGTTCGGCGGCGGCGCCTTCGGCGTCCGGCGCCCGCTGCGCTTCCTGGCCTACAAGCTGGAGCTGGACGAAAAGCAGGTGACAGAGCTGGCTCGGGTTCTCGACGAGCTGAAGACCGAGCGCGCGCAGGCCGAGGTCGACCGGCGCCGCTCGCTGTCGGGGTTCGCGGACGCGGTGGCGGGCGCCGAGTTCGACGCCGCGCGGGCCAAGGACGCGGCCGCGCTGCGGGTCGCCACCGCGGAGCGGCTGCGCGACGCGGTGACCGCCGCGCTCGGGCGGCTGCACGCGCTGCTCGACAACGACCAGCGCGAGCGCCTCGCCTACCTGATCCGGACCGGCGTCTTGGCCCTGTAAGGTCGTATTAGCGGCCCAAATAGTCCCATTAGCGCGGACAGCGGCGGCGCGATATCCTCCTCGGGATGTCGACGCCGCCGTTCACTATAAAGAAGGTCGATAAGCCGAATCCCCGCCCGAAGGACAGCGAGCTGGTCTTCGGCCGCACCTTCACCGACCACATGGCGATCGTCGACTACGACGCCGATCGCGGCTGGTACGACCCGCGTATCGTCCCCTACGCGCCGCTGTCGCTCGATCCGGCGGCGGCGGTCTTTCATTACGCGCAGGAGATGTTCGACGGCCTCAAGGCCTTCCGCGGCGCCGACGGCAAGGTCCGGTTCTTCCGGATCGATCGTCACTGCAAGCGCCTGCACGACGGCGCCGAGCGGCTCTGCATCCCGCCGATCGACGCCGAGCTGGCGCGGGCGGCGATCACGCAGATGGTCTCGGCCGACAGCGATTGGGTGCCCGCCTCGGCCGGGACGGCGCTGTACATCCGCCCGACGATCATCGCCAGCGAGGCGTTCCTGGGCGTTCGACCCGCCAAGCGCTACATCTTCTTCGTGATCGCGTCGCCGGTCGGCGCCTATCACGGCGAGGCGTTTGCCCCGGCCCGCATCCTGGTCGAGGACAAGTACGTGCGCGCGGCGATCGGCGGGCTCGGCGGCGTGAAGGCCGGCGCCAACTACATCGCCAGCTTGCGCGCCGCAGAGGACGCCAAGGCCCGCGGCTATGCCCAGGTGCTCTGGACCGACGCGCACGAGCACAGATATCTGGAAGAGGTCGGCACCATGAACATGGTGGCGCGGATCGGCGACGAGATCGTCACGCCGCCGCTGGGCGGCAGTATCCTGGCCGGCGTCACGCGCGACTCGATCATGACGCTGCTGCGCGGGTGGGGGCTCACGGTGAGCGAGCGGCCGCTGGGGATGGAGGAGCTGCTGCGCGCGCACCGCGCGGGGACGCTGCGCGAGGTGTTCGGCTGCGGCACCGCCGCCGTCATCACGCCGGTCGGGACGCTGGGCTGGAAGGGCGAGGATCTGCTGATCAATGGCGGGAAGCCGGGCGAGATCGCGACCCGATTGTTCGAGGCGATCACCGACATTCAGTACGCGCGCAAGCCCGACGCCCACGGCTGGATGACCGAGCTCTAGATCGCGGTCGATCGATGGCGGATCTGCTGGTGCGCCTCTACGACCTGCCGGCGTTGGCGCCCGCGGTCGAGGCGCTGGCCACGGCGGGGATCGAGATTCGCCGCGCGGCCGCCGCCGAGCGCGGCGCCGTCGTCGAGTGGGTCCGCGCCCACGGGTCGGCGGGCTGGGCGGGCGAGTGCGAGCTGGCCTTCGCGCGCCAGCCGCTGGCGTGCTTCGTGGCCGTCGAACAGGACCGCTTGATCGGCTTTGCCTGCTACGAGGCGGCCCACCGGAACTTCTTCGGTCCCGAGCTGGTTCTGCCCGAGCGGCGCGGGCGCGGCGTGGGGCGCGCGCTGTTGCTGGCGGCGCTGGACGCCATGCGCGCCCAGGGATACGCCTACGCCATCATCGGCTGGGCCTCGTCGGCGGACTTCTATCGGCGCGCCGTCGGCGCGATCCCGATCGAAGGCTCCGATCGCGGGATCTACCCTGCCCGCCCCCTGCGTTAGATCACACCGACCAGCATCGCCACGCCGACCAGCGCGAACAGCACGGCGGCGATCCGCTGCGTCAGCTTGGGGTTCAACAGGTGGCCCGCGCGGTTGCCGACGATCACCGCCACGCTGGCCACCGCCCACAGCGCCAGGGTGGCCGCGCAGAAGACCAGAACGGGACGCCCCGTGCGGGCGGCGAAGCCGGCGGTCGCGATCTGCGTCAGGTCGCCCCACTCGGCCAGGAACACGACCATGAACGACATCGTGAACGCCTTGCCGAAGCCGACCTCCTTGCCGTCCTTGCTGTCGATCGATCCCTCGTCGTGGCGCCGCCACATCAGCACGGCGGACACCAGGAACAGGATGCCCGATCCGATATGGACCGCGCGGGGCGGCAGCAACGCCAGCAGGCTGCCGGCGATCACGGCCACCAGGCTCTGGATCGCCAGCGCGGCCGACGAGCCGAGCAGCACGGGGAGCGCCCGGTGGCGCGTGGCCAGGACCAGCGAGGCGAGCGCCGTCTTGTCGGGCAGCTCCGCGACGAAGATCACCGCGAAGATCGAGAGGAAGATCTTGGCCGCTGCCATGGCGCGAGAGTATGGGGCAAGATGCCCCCATGAGCTGGGACAAACGGCGCACGGGCCTCGCCACCGGCCTGGTGGTCTTGCTGGCGGTCCTCATCGCGTCGCGGCTGCATCATCCCCACCCGCCGGCACATGCCGTCGCGCGTCCGAAGCCGCCCGCGGAGTTCGTCCACCCGATCTTCGCCTCGGCGCCGGTGGTTCATTCCGCGCCGCCGGCCTGCCGCGGTCGCGACCTTCACGACGTCGCCCGCCTGCTGCGCCGGCTGGGAAAGGACACGGCCGGCGGGGTGAAAACGACGGCGGCCGCAGACGGGGCGCCCGCGGCTTGCCGCGCCGAACCGCAGAACCGCAAATCGGCGGCCCTGCTGGACGTGCTGACGCGCGACGCGAGCGGCTGCGTGGCCCGGGACAGCGAGCTCGACAGCCAGTGGAACATGGTGCAATCGGCGCTGGTCGCGCTGGACGCCTGCGCCGACTGCACCCACCCCCGCGGCGCGCGCCTGACCGGCTGCCAGCGCGTGACGGAGTTGTGCGACGCCGCCGACAAGGCGACGCCGTAGTGATATGACTCCCTGCCGAGGGAGATAGAAATGGGCAAGGCGGAAGACAAGCGCGCGGCGATCGTGGCGAAGCAGGCAGCGCGTGAGGCAGCGGAGCGAGAGCAAAAGCGCCTGACGGGTCCGGCAGAGGCCCCCCGCAGGCCGCGGAGCCCGTGGGGCGGGGGCCGTCCCCGCGGCCGTCCGCCGAAGCCGTCGGAGTGAAAATCAGCCGGCGCCTGCCGGCGCCAGCCAGGGGCGAATTCTGGCGGTCCAGCCGACGATTCGTTTGCATTCTGGCCGGCTGGCGCCTACCGTTACCCCGAGTTCCACTCGTACGCTTCGTCAGGCTTCGGTTCTCTGCGGTGCGATTTGCTCTGCCGCTTAGCTCGAAATCCAGTTGAGCGACACGCCCTGGGCTTCTGAGACGGCAGTCCCGTCAGTCGTACGCCACAAGGAAGAACACATGAGTACACGTCTGTTTGTAGGGAATCTGCCGTTCGAAACCAGCGAGCTGGACCTCCGCGACCTGTTTGGTCAGTCGGGCCAGATCGTCGAGGTCAAGGTGGTGACCGATCGCGAGACCGGGCGGTCGCGCGGGTTCGCGTTCGTCGAGATGAGCAACGCCGACGAGGCGGGCAAGGCCATCACCGATCTGAACGGGCGCGACTTCGGCGGCAGGACGCTCAAGGTCAACGAGGCGGAGGCGCGCGCGTCGCGCCCGGCGCAGTCGGCGGGCGGCGGCGGTCGTCGCTGGTAGTGACCGTGCCGAACGGCGCGCGGTTCTTCGATTCGCGGAAGCAAGAACGCGGCTGGGCGGCGAAGGTCGTCAGGCGAGAGCGTGCCGTCGGCGCGCTCGTCGTCCTGGAAGTGACGACGGCAGACGCCGACCTCAAGAGCTTCCTCGGATCGCTCGATAGATCCCCACTACGCGTGCAGGCCACCGGCGACGAAGGGACGACGTACACGTTCTTGTGGGCGTCCGGCTACGACAACGGCCCGACGATCCGCGTCCAGGGGATCCTCCAGGCCGGTAGCGCCAGAGAGGCATGAGCCTGCGCGCCTACGTTCGTCCGACGACGGTTGCATTCTGGGGTGTCCACGTCGCCGCGGTCGTGGGGGTCGTCCTGTGCGGCTTCTCCTGGGCGGGCGTCACGCTGGCGTTGGCCTCCTACTTCATTCGGATGTTCGTGGTGACGGCGGCCTACCACCGTTACTTCTCGCACCGGGCGTTCCGGACGTCGCGCTGGTTCCAGCTGGTTCTGGCCGTCGGGGCGCAGAGCGCCGCGCAGCGCGGTGTCATCTGGTGGGCGAGCCACCACCGCTGGCACCACAAGCACTCCGACGCCGAACGCGACGTGCACTCACCCGTGCGGCGCGGCTTCTGGTATTCGCACGTCGGGTGGGTCCTCAGCCCCGACTGGAACGACACCGATGAGAGAGCCGTCGCCGATCTGGTCCGGTACCGGGAGCTTCGCTTCCTGAATCATCCGTCGATGGCGATGGTGCCCACGGCGCTCCTGGCCCTGGCGTTCCTGCTCATCGGGGGCGCGCACGGCCTGGTCTGGGGCTACTTCGTCTCGACCGTGCTGCTCTGGCACGGCTCGTTTTGCATCAACTCCCTCTCCCACGTGTTCGGCGGCCGCCGCTACGAGACCGGCGACCT
>CAZTZM010000216.1:0-20149 GCA_964618005.1 uncultured Myxococcales bacterium | reverse complement strand
GTAGCCGGGGACGACCACCGGCAGCTTGGCCTGCGCGGCGGCCAGCAGCCAGCACTGGTCGGCGCGTCCCTGGTGCGCCTTCGGGTCGACCGCCTGCACCAGCTCGTAGAAGTACTCGTGCCAGAAGCGGCGCTCGCCCTTCTCGCTGGCGCGCTTCCACATCGGGACGACGTACTTCTCGACCGCACGAAAAGCCTCGTCCTCGGGAATGCTGGTGTCGGTCACCCGGCGCATCCGGTCGTTCAGGATCGTGGTGTCGTCCGCCTTGGTGAAGTAGCGGTAGTCGGGGAAGTCCTTGTAGTGATCGTGGGCGACCAGGCGGAAGAGCGACTCTTCGATGTTGGCGCCGGTCACCGACAGGCCGTGGATCAGGCCTCCTCGGATGGCGGGCGCCAGCGTGATCCCCAGCTGCGCGGACGACATGGCGCCGGCGACGGCCCAGAACATCTTCCCGCCGCGCTCGATGTGGCGCCAGTAGGCCAGGGTGGCGTCGCGCGTGGCGCGGGCGTTGAAGTTCTTGTAGTTGTCGAGGATCAGCTCCAAAACGGGAAGTTCGACGGGAAGCTCGGTGGCCATGTCCGTGAATGTATAGCGTCTTCGAAGCGCGCGATGAAACAGTTCTTGCGGTAACTTGTCGGCCGATGAAGGACCCTCTGGTCCGGTTCGGTGTCGCCGTCGAGGGATCGCTGCTGCGCGACCTGGACGCGCGGGCGCGCCAGCGGGGCTGCACGCGGTCCGAGCTGCTGCGCGACCTGGGGCGGGCCGAGGTGGGCCGCGCCAAGGTGGCGGCGGGCGTGGAGGCTGTCGGCGCCCTGACGCTGGTCTACGACCACCACGTCCGCGATCTCAGCGAGCGCCTCACCGAGCTGCAGCACGAGCTGGGGGAGGACGTCCGGGCCGCGATGCACGTGCACCTGTCGCACGATCTGTGCCTGGAAGTGATCGTCCTGCGGGGCCGCTCGGACCGGTTGATCGCCGTCTCCGAGCAGATCCTGGGCATGCGCGGCGTGAAGCAGGGGGGGATCGAGATCATCCCCGCGGGAGACCCGGCCGCGCACGAGCACGCGCATCCGCACGACCACGATCACCCGCACCCGCACCCGCACCCGCACCCGCACCGACCGGCGCCTGCACCGCGCCGCCGCGCCCGTCAGGGCAAGTAGTCGGACCACCCGATCCGTCCCCGGTTTCGTCACGAGAAAACAATCGTGTCACGAATGCGAATGGTCGTGCTATGAGGGCGCTACCTTTTCATGAATTCGTGCTACCGATCGGCTCGAGGGCGCTGGGCGCGCTGGGCTGGCAGCGGCCTGGCGGCGCTGGCGGCGCTGGCGGTGCTGAGCGCCGCCGCGACGGCGCAGTCCCAGACGGCGGTGCCCACGCCCACGCCCACGGCGCCGCAACCGGCTCCGGCGCCGCAACCGGCTCCGGCGCCGCCGCGCGATCCTGCCGCGGAGGAGCCGGTCGTGACGCTGCCCCCGACCGTGGTGCGTGGCCGCGCCGAGGATCTGCTGGGCGTGGCGGTCAGCGCCTCGCAAGGCGCCGTCAGCGGCAAGGACCTCCAGGATCTGCCGCTGCTCCGCCGCGGCGAGCTGGTCGAGTCGGTCCCCGGCATGGTGGTCACCCAGCACTCGGGCGACGGCAAGGCCAACCAGTACTTCCTGCGCGGCTTCAACCTCGATCACGGGACCGACTTCGCGTTCTCGATCGACAGTGTGCCGGTCAACCTCCCCAGCCACGCCCACGGCCAGGGCTACTCCGATCTCAACTTCCTGATCCCCGAGTTGGTGGAGACGATCGACTTCAAGAAGGGTCCGTTCTATCCGGAGGTGGGCGACTTTTCCGGCGCCGGCGCGGCCAACATCCATTTGGTGACCAGTCTCCCCGAGGGGATCGCGAACATTCAGGTCGGTCAGTTCGGCTATGCCCGGGCGCTGCTGGCCGAGAGCCCGCGAATCGGCCCGGGCACGCTGCTCTACGCGCTGGAGTACAACCACTACGACGGGCCGTGGACGCTCCCCGAGAACTCGAACCGCTACAACGCGCTCCTCCGCTATCACTGGGTGACGGGCCGTGACGAATTCAACCTGACCGGAAGCCTGTACTGGGCGCCCTTCTGGCACTCGACCGACCAGGTGCCCCAGCCGGCGATCGCCGACGGCGTCATCGGCCGGTTCGGCAACATCGACCCCACGGACGGCGGGCGCACCGGCCGCGACGCGCTGTCGTTCGACTGGACGCGCCGGGGCGACGGCGCCACGACCAGGCTGCTGCTGTACGGCTTCTACTACCAGCTCAATCTCTGGTCGGACTTCGACTACGCGCTCACCGATCCCGTCAGGTTGGATCAGTTCGAGCAAGTCGACCGCCGCTTCGTGAGCGGCGCCCAGCTTTCGCGGACCTGGGACAGCCTGTGGGGGGGAAAACGTGTTCAGAACACCCTCGGGCTCCAGGTGCGCAACGACTACATTCCCGACTCGGGTTTGAACAACACGACCCAGCGCCAGATCGTGGACGTCGAGATCTACGATCACATCGAGGAGGCCAACGCGGGCGTCTACGGGAACAACCAGGTCCAGTGGACGCCCTGGTTCAAGACCGAGCTCGGGCTGCGCGCCGACGTCTTCGCGATCGACGTCGACAGCACGACCAACGGCGCCAACTCCGGCCGATCCACCGCCGGGATCGTCAGCCCCAAGGCCACGCTGGTGTTCGGCCCCTGGAAGAAGACCGAGCTCTACCTCGACGCGGGCACCGGCTTTCACAGCAACGACGCCCGCGGCGTGACCATCACCGCCGATTCGGCCGGCCAGCCGCAGAGCCCGGTGCCGCTGCTGGTCCGCACCAAGGGGGCCGAGGTCGGCGTCCGCACGTCGATCGTGCGGAGGCTGGTCAGCACGCTGTCGCTCTGGTTCCTGCAATCGAGCTCGGAGCTCACCTTCGACGGCGACTCGGGCGACACCGAGGCCAACGGCCCCTCGCGCCGCTACGGGGTCGAGTGGGCCAACTTCTACAAGCCGACCCGCTGGTTGACGTTGTCGGCCGACGTCGCCCTCACGCACGCCCGCTACCTGCAGCCTCAGGAGACCGTCACAGGCACCTCCGGCCTCTACATCGCGAACTCGATCCCCGTGGTGGTGTCGGCGGCGGCGGTGGTCGAGACGCCGGGCGGGATCTTCGCCGGGGCGCGCCTGCGAACCTTCAGCTCGCAACCGGTGATCGAGGACGACACCGAACGGCAGCCCGCCTCGACCATCGTCAACGCGCAGGTCGGCTACCGTTTCGGGCGCTACGAGATCTCGGCCGAGGCGCTGAACCTCTTCAACGCCCACGCCGACGACATCGCCTACTACTACCCTTACCGCTTGCCCGCCGCGCCGGGGACGCCGAACTCGAATCCGGTGGTCACGAACTTCGTGATTCACCCGGCGGAGCCGTTCGAGCTGCGAGGGAGCCTGACGGCGCACTTCTGATGGGGGCCGGCGCCGGCCCGATCGCGCCGCCGCTACTCGCGGATCTGCTCGGAGAGGTAGCGCTCGCGACCGATATCCTGGACTTGCTTGAGCTGCGCCTCCAGCCAGTCGATCGAGTCCTCTTCTTCTTCCAGCAGCTCCTCCAGGAGCTCGCGCGTGCCGGCGTCCTTCTTGGCGATGCAGAGGTTGATCGCCTGGTTGAGCCGCGCCACCGCTTCGCGCTCCAGCTCGAGGTCGATCTTGTGCATCTCGATCGGCTCCTGACCGACGCCGACGGGCCCCAGCCGCTGCATGTTGGGGATGCCGTCCAGGTAAAGGATGCGTTCGATGATCCGATCGGCGTGCTTCATCTCCTCGATCGACTCCTCGCGCTTCTTCTTGGACAGCCGATCGTAGTGCCAGTTCGCCAGCATCTTGTGGTGAATGAAGTACTGATTGATGGCCGTCAGCTCGCTGGTCAGGATGTCGTTCAGCGCGGTCAGGATCTCGGAATCTCCCTGCATTTTCGCTCCTCTAGGCGGCGTGGGTGGGGACGCTGGGGTCGGGTGGAACGGTCGGGTGGGACACGGGCGTCGAATCTAGTTGATTTTGAGAATTACTCTCAATATCCTTTGAGCCTCTTCGGGAGGTTCACTCTTGCTGGTCTGTCACTGCCATCAAATTTGCGACCGAACCATCTGCGAGTCTATCCGCGGAGGGGCCAGTTCCGTGGAAGAAGTAGGCCGCGCGTGCGGCGCAGGGACGGGCTGCGGCGGATGCCGGCCGCGGATCGGCCGCCTGCTGGCTCGGGTTGAGGCAGAGACGGACACCCCGCCGTCGCTGATCGCCGTAGCGGCGCTCTCCTACCGGCTGGCGAGCTGAGAGGCGAACGGTGGCGTCGACCTTAGAGAGGGTGTTGATGGCCTTGTCGGTCGGCGCGCTGCTGGGCGCCGGCTGCACCGCCAAGACCCCCGAGATGGACAGCAGTATCTTCGTGGCGACCGTCGCCGATTTCGACGGGTTCCATGACTGGATGAACTGGCCGGCCATGCCCGCCTCCACGCTCCCGCCGATCGACGGCGGCGACGGCGTCGATGCCGGCCCGACCGGGGGGGGCGACGCGGGGTCCGTTCATCCCACGCCCCTGACCGTCTACATCAATCAACCGCCGCCGCACGGGAGCACCAGCTTTCCCGTCGGCACCGTCGTCGTCAAAGAGACGTCGGCCGGCGCGCTCATTTCGCGGACCATCTTCGCGATGGCCAAGCGGGGGGGCGACTTCAACCCCGCTGGCGCCGTCAACTGGGAGTGGTTCGAGCTGTCGAACAACGCCGATGGGACGGTCAACATCAACTGGCGCGGCGTCGAGCCGAGCGGCTCGATGGATCCCTACGCCAGCAATCCGAATGTCTGCAACGAGTGCCACCTGAAAGCCGCCGCCAACGATGACGTCTGGTCGTCGGCGCTGCAGCTCTCGAACTTCTGACGCGCTCACGCGAAAGGGAAGCCATGTCCGTCCTCGTCCGCCGCGCCGCGCTCGGCGTCCTCGCCACCGGTCTGCTCGCCGCATGCCTGGCACGGCCGGTGCGCGCCAACCCGCGCCCGCTCCCGTTCACCTACATCTACGAGACCCTCCCGCGCGGCGACGCTGAGGTGGAGCTGTACAGCGACCTGGCCCCGACGCGAATCGTCTCCAACGCGAACAATGGTCAGCCGACCTGGTACCTGAACACGCAGTTCCAGCTCGAGATCGAGTACGGGCTGACCGATCGGCTGGAGCTGGGGCTCTACCTCACGCTGGCGCCCCAGGATCCTTCGCTGGTCCTGCAGCCGGCGATGGCGGAGGGGACGGGGGTGAAGCAGCGCCTCCGTTACCGCTTCGCCGACGCCGGCCAGTGGCCGGTCGATCTCGCCGTCTACGGCGAGCTGACCGAGAACACGAACGAGCTCGAGCTGGAGGGAAAGATCATCCTGCAGCGTCGGATCGGCCCCCTCCGGTTCGCCGCCAACGCCTGGGCCGAGCGCGAGTACTACTTCACGGGACGGCGTGAGTGGGTCCTGAACCCGACGGCGGGCGTCGTGCTGGAAAAATGGTTCACCGCCCAGCCCGGGATCGAGTACTGGATGCACGCCGAGTACCAGGGGAGCTCGCTGGCGCTCGGGCCGGATCACTTCCTGGGCCCGACCGTGATCCTCCAGTTCGGCAAGATCTGGTGGTCGACCGGCGCCTACGTTCACCTCAATGAGGTGAACCAGTTCAAGGCCAACGCCCCGGTCAACGGCGATCCTTACGGCGGCCCGATCTGGGTCCGCACCATCGTCGGCATCAGCTACTAAGTAAAGGACCCTCAAAGGGGCTTTGCAGGACAATAGCCCCCTGCACGAGAATTGGGACGGCTGCACGAGAATTCCCAGCGCCCTGATAAGCTCACCCTATGCGGATGGCGTGGGCTCTGGCGTTGGGACTGGCTGCGATGGGACTGAGCACCTGTGGCAACGGCGGCGATTGCGCTGCCGGCTGTCTCTGTGGCAACCCGAGCGAATCTCAGTGCGCGGCCGAGATGTGCACGCGCGCATACAGCCGCCAGTCCAATGGCTCGCTCAAGTACGCTTACTGCACGAACGGCCCCGAGAACGGCATCTACGTGATAGACGCCGGCTTCATTACCGACGCCAGTTCGCAGTAGCCGCGCTACGCGCGCTTCGCCGCTCTGTCGGCCAACTGGTTCGGCGGCGGTGCATCCACGGTCTTGGTGGCGCTAGAATAGACGACCCCTCGCCATTCTCGGAGGCGCCACGTTCCCGCGCGACCCCTCCGAGGTGGGCGAGCGGTAAAGCCAGCCGATTCTGTCGGCCTGACGGAAACGTCTTGCGGGTTCGAATCCCGCCCTCCTCCGGTTGCACAACTACAACCCGCCGCGCCGGGAAACTTGGCGCGGCGGGCGCCCGGAGTCAGCTACAGTCGACGCGTGTTTCCCCATCTGATCACGATCCAGTGGAGCGAGGCCGACGGGGCCTATGTGGCGCGTGTTCCGGCCATCGACGCCACGGCGCACGGGAAGGCCCCGGAAGGGGCTGTACGTGAAGTCGTACGAGTAGCCGAGGCGATGATCGCAGACGGCGCAGAGGTCCGATCGGAGCAGAGCATCGCTGGCGCTGCACTTGGGCGCATGGGCGGCGCCAAGGGCGGCAAGGCTCGAGCTGCATCCTTGTCGAAGGCGAAGCGAGCCGAGATCGCGACGCCGCTGGCGCGCGCGTCAGGGGAGAACGTTGCACACCGAGCGCGCGCCGCTTCCCGGTTGGTTGTCGAGGCAGAGGAGCAGCGCAGCCGGATGAGCGGTGTCCCCCGTCGCGCCTCCGATGGCGAACAGTGTGGCGACGGAGCCGAAGTCGATCTCGACGCCGTGGCTGATCGCGACGTCGATGGTGGCGCCAGCGGAGGCGCGGACGCTCATGACCTGGGCGGCGCTGGTGGGCGCGAGCGCCAGGTAGCCGTTCGCGTCGGGCGCGCCATTGCTGGGCCCGGCCTTCGTGCCGGCGGCGCCGAAAGGCACGTCGGTGAAGAGCGGCAACCAGCCGCCTGCGAACGAGCCGAAGCCGAAGTCGGCCGCGGGCAGGCTGGGGATCGCGTTCACGACGCGCAAGGCGGCGGCGGACGCGAGCGACGTGTCGTCGGAGAGCGCCTTGACCGCCAGCGTGGCGTCACCCCCGGTCGGCGCGCGCACGCCCGCCACCAGCAACGTGACGTGGGCGCCCGCGAGGAAGGCACCCAGATCGGTCACGTCGGCGACGGCCGGTGCGTTGATCGCGGCCGCGGCGTCAGGGCCGGCGTCGGTCTGGCCGGTCGAACATGAGGTGGCGCCGCCGCTGACCAGCCGGACGTCGTAGGCGCCGGGATCGACCGGGAGGTAAGCGCCGATCTGGCCATAGCTGACGCTGCCTCCACCGCCGCCGTCGGGGTTCGCCTGCTGTCCGAGGAGCGGACCCTGGAAGGCGCCAGTCCCGTGCGGCGCCACGCAGAAGTCGATCGGCGGCAAGTCGGGCGCCAGGTGGGCGATCCGGACCAGCGTCGGTCCGAGCGCGGCGTCGACGCCGTCCGAGACGGCGTCGGTGGATGCGCCGGCGTCGGTGGCGGCGCCGCCGTCGGTGGCGGCGTCGGCGAGCGGTGCCGCGCCGGTCCCCCCGGCACCAGCCGAGGAGGCGGCCGCGCCCCCCGCGGCGTGGCCGCCATGTCCCCCGTTGCCGCCGGTGTTGCCTCCGTTCGACGAGCCGCACGCGGCGAGCAGGCTCAACACCGACCCGAGGGCCAGCGACAGGGTGGGCGTTGGAGGGAAGCGGATCATGGCTCGGTGTCCCTGCATGGGTCTGGGGGGGCTCAGAGGCTTCGGAGGTATTCCAGCAGCGCCTGCGTGTCGCTTGCGCTGAGGGTCGGCGGCGGGGTGCCCGCGGGGACAGTCGCCTGCAGCATCGACGGCAACACGTCGCTCAGCGTCCCGGCGCTGCCGTCGTGCAGGTAGGGCGCCGAGTCGACCAGCCCGCGCAGCGCCGGCGTGTCGAACGCGCAGGCGGTCCGCGGATCACCGTTGATGTCGTCGTGGACGACGTCCGGCCAGGGCCCGTTCGTCACGCAGGTCCCCACGTCGTGCAGCAGCACGCCGCCCGGCGTGGCCGTCGCGACCAGCGGGCCGCCCAGATCCAGCCCCGGATTGCCCGCCCCGGAATCGGTCTTGGCCGGACCGCTGTGGCAGGTGATGCAGCCGACCTGCTCGAACACCGTCTCGCCTTGAGCGACCAGCGTCGGATCGGTCGCCGGCGGGACCGGCGTGGGGATGGCGTGGTTGACAAAGTCGGCCAGCGCGTCCAGCAGCGGCTTCTGCGCGGCGTTCGTGATGGCGAAGTGCCCCCCTTGCTCGACATCGATCGTCTTCCAGTAGTCCTGCACCTGCGTCCGGTCGGCGGTACGGAACAGGAAGCCGGTGTCCAGCGTCCCGCCCGCGTTGGTGGGCGTGTCGCGGGGGCCCTGCGCGAATTTCCAGGTGACGGCGTCGCTGCGCCCCTCGAGGTGGCAGGTGGCGCAGGCGACCCAGTGGTCCTGGGTGACCGGGACGTCGTCGCTGTTGGCCGAGTAGAAGAGCTTCTGGCCGAGCCGCAGATCGGCCGGCATGGGATCGGCGGTCAGGGTGGGGATCGGATCGCCGTCCGGGGTGACCGTGAGGCCGGTGGTCGCCTCCGTCACCTTGAAGGCAGCGATGTCCTCGCTGTTGCGCTCCTGGACGTAGATCTCGTCGTCCCGCCAGACGACGCCCTCGGGGAGGTGGCCGGGCAGCGGGCGGACGATCTGCGCCTCCGTCCGTTGGGCGGCGTCGACGATCAGCACGTCCTCGCTGTCGGCGTCGGCCACGAAGGCGTACTGGCCATCGCCGGAGAAGGCCAGCGCGTGCGGGCCCGAAACGACGTCCCCGAACGCGCCGTCGTCTCCGAGGCTGGAGGTGGTCGCCGAGACGGAGAGGCGCGCGAGCTGCACACCGCTCGCGCCGTCGAGGATCGACAGCGCCGGGAAGACCGTGTTGTTGAAGACCAGCGTCGGTTGGGGCGTGTCCGTGCCGAGCATGAGGTGGGCGACCCACACCTCGCTCGAGCCGGGGCGCGCCACCGCGTCGTAGATGCCGCGCACTTGCCCGTGGGGCTTGGTCGGATCGTCCTGCGACGGGCCGTCGGCGATCACCCAGGTCTGGGCGAGCGCCAGCGGGTTGGTCGTCAGGGCCGTCACGCCCGGGCCCAAGAGGTGGGTCGCCAGCAGCGTGGCGCCGTCGGGCGCGAAGGCGAGCGCCCAGGGCTTGCGCGGCGTCGGCGCCGTGGCCGTCACGGTCAGCGAGGCGGCGTCGACGGCCACCACCTGGTCGTCCTGCGCACAGGCCACGAAGACCTGTGTGCCGTCGCTGCTCACGAGCACGCCGATCGGCTCCGCTCCGACCGCGACGCTCTGCTTGACCTGACCGCTGGCTGTGTCGATCGCGTAGAGCAGGCCCGAGCGCTGGCCGGTGACGTACAGGGTGGCCCCGCGAGGGTCCAGCGCCAGCGCCCGCGGTCCGACCGCCGGGTCGTAGCGGTTGGTGGACGGGTCGACCGCCGGGTGCGCGCCGGCGAGCAGGATCTCTTGCACCAGGGTCCGCTTCCGCGCGTCGACGATCGAGACGCTGTCGGCGTCGGGGTGCACGACGTAGAGGCGGCTTCCGTCCGAGCTGATCGCCAGCGACCCAGAGTGTGCGGGCGCCGGCAGCTCGGGCGTCACCACTGCGTGGTTGTCGCCGCTGCAGGCATTGAACACCGAGACCCCCAGGAGGAGGGGCAGCGCGAGCAGCGGGCGCTTCATTGCAGGATCTTCCCTTCGTCCTGATCCAGGGACCACGGTGTCAGCTTGAAGGTCACCGAGTTCGCCAGCGCCGAAGGCAGGCCGGCCGCCGAGATCTCGGGGACGCAGTCGTGCTCGCGGTCGGTCGTGACCACGCGGACGCCGCCGGTGGCTTGTTGAAGCGTGTCCGCCAAGGATCCGGACTCGCCGGAGAGGACCCGCTCGGCCATCTGCAGGCCGCCCAGGCCCAGCGGGGCGCCGTCCGGGCCGGTGCCGAGGTGGGCGCACTCGCTCGGCCACTCGATGTTCTCGTCCTGATCGCGGTCGTCCCAGCCGTTCAGCACCAGCTTGTTGAGTCGCGCCACCCGATCTTCGATCAGCGTGCGCATCGCGTCGTTGCCCGGGAGCAGCGCGATGAGCTCGTAGGTGTCACGCAGCGAGCCTTGCAGCAAGCCGAAGCGCCGCGGCGTGAAGGTCACCTGCAACGACTGATCGCCCAGCGTGGGGCGGTAGATGCGGGCCCGCTGATCGTAGAACTGCCCGTCGAGGCGCGTGAAGACGGCGGAGGCCCGATCGCGGTAGCGCGTGTCGCCGGTCGCCAGGTAGGCGACGAGGAGGCCGCGGATGGCCGCCGTGTGCGCGTCCAGGCTGGTTCCCCCGTCGGTCGGCGCGCCCTTCGCGAGGTCCCAGCCGCTGTAGGCGACGCCCGCGGGGGTGGTGAGGTCGCTCAGGAAGACCGACGCGAGGTGCGCGATGAGCTGGTCGAGCCGCGTGCCGAACGGCACCCCGTCCAGCGTCGAGAACGCGTCGAGCGGGGAGGGGATCCCCTGCGCGTCCGGCGTGGTGTTGCTGTAGAGCGCGAGCACCGAGTCCAGGCTGCGGCGCGCGGTCCGCAGCGCCAGCAGGGCGTAGGCGGCCACGTCGGCCGAGAGCGTCGTTCCCGGGGTCGGGCTGGCGCCGGCCAGGGTGACGTCGTCGACGAACAGGCCGCTCGCCGGATCAACGTGCAAGCGGTCGATGTTCACCACCAGCACGCGCATCATCCCCAGCGCGCGATCGTGCAGCGTCGGCGCGCCGGTGGGGGTCTGGTTCTGCACGGGGAACGGATCGCCATCGAAGTAGGCCATCACCGGCATGCTGCCGCCCACGTCGGGGTTCGACTGGTCGGTCAGCGAGTAGATGCTCGAGAACGCGCCGAGTAGCCCGGCCAGATCGAGCAGGTGGCTGTCCGGCGAGGCGATCGCGTACGCGGTCGGGATCGGGAAGCCGCTCGGATCCGAGCCTTCGGTCACGGCGATCGATCCCGGGAACCACCGCAACGGGGTGCTGGTGTCATAGGCCAGCGCGTCGCTCAAGCTGGCGAACCCGCTCAGCGTCGCACCGTCGGTGGTGGTCAGTTGCGTCAGCCATTGCTGCGCCTGGTTGTCGAGGATCTGGAGGAAGTTGCCTGCCTGGAACCCCTCGATGTCGCTCGAGCCCAAATAGGTGCCGGGCAGCGACGGGCCGCCGCCGTCGCCGGCCCCCAGGACGGTGTTGCCCGACCCGCCGACATCGGAGAGCTCGGCGACCGGAACCGTGTCGATCGGGTTCTCCTGGCTGTCGTGCATGACCTGCAGGTAGTTCAGCGTCCAGAGCGCCTCCTTCCAGCCGGTCCACCCCGAGGACCCGGGATCAATCGTCATCGACTTGATCTGCGCGGTCCGGTTCGGCAGGTGCAAGGTCGAGTAATCGCACTCGTAATCGTCGCAGAGCAACGAGCCGCCAGCGCCGGGGTCGTCGTCGGAGCTGATCGAGCAGCCCGTGGAGGCGTTGGTGGCCGCGATGGTCGGGTCCCACACGGCGTACGGTTGCAGCGTCGGCCAGAGCCCAGGCCACCCCAGCGGGTTCGACCCGGTGGCGTCGGTGGTTTCGGAAGTGACGAACCGGCTCACCGTGTTGGCCTCCGCGGCCAGGCGCTGGACCCAGCCGCGCAGCAACGCCAGGGCGTCGCCGCCGGTCGCGCCGGTCGGGTTCAGCAGCGGCCCAAACGCCAGCGAGGTGCCGGCCCCCGACTCGAACGCGATGTTGTTCATCGGCTGCTTCGAGTACTCGTAGGACTCGACGGCGCTGGAGAAGCCGGACAGGTCGGTTCGCCCGTCGGGCCCACCCGCCACGCCGTTGTTGAGCGCCGGGTCATAGTAGATGCTCGGCGAGCAGTTGCCGCTCTGGCACACATAGTCGCGGCTGAAGCCGCCCAGATCACGCCCCATCGCCTCGGCGAACGGCTCGCCCGAGATCTGCATCTCGACCGCCGCCATGAAGTGGTCGCGGGTGACGAAGGTGGGGTCGACGGCGCTGACGGTCAGCGCATAGGTGTTCGGCAGCGGGCTCTTGCCGCTATTGCCGCAGGCGGCCACGGAGAGGAGAGAGCCGAGCAAACCGGCGGGAAAGGTCCGAGAACGCGAAGGACGGTCCATGCCACATGCCCTTAGTAATTGATTTTGAATTTCATAATCGACTTCAAGATTTCTGACAAGCGCTTTCGCCGCCACCGGCCAGCAACATTCCCCACGGGCCCTTCTGGGCGCCCACGATCATCGGCATCGACTTCTGACCGTCGCTCGCGGCGGCGTTCAGCGGGGCGTGGCGCGGAACAGGCGCCACTCGCCGCGGTTCGCCAGCAGCTCGTTGACGTTCACGGGCGCCCGGTTCGCGTCGCAGCCGTTCTTGATCACCGCGAAGTTCACCTCGCCGGGCGATAGGGGCTGTCGGCTGGGCGGGACGAGCCCGGCCATTCCGGCGTCCAGGTCGGCGACCCGCCAGGGGCCGCGGACGTCGCAATCGACGACGTAGACCAGGCCGTAGCCGGGGCCCGGCAGCTCGGCGGGCAGCGGCGCCAGCTGGTAGCCGCCGACGTTGGTCTGGCCCGGCAGCCGGGCCACGAAGTCGAAGAAGACCAGATCGTCGGCGAAGTGATCGCCGCCCAGCGACTGCTGCGGGCGCCACGCGAGGTGGGTCACCCCCAGCTTGCGCAGCATCCAGCCGACCCAGGCGGGCGAGCGCTGTACCGAATAGTCGATCGCCCCCTGCACGTTGCGCTCGTCGGTGATGGTGGCGCGGCGAATGCCGAGCCGCATGTCGTTCTCGTGCATGAGCAGCCGCCCCGTTCGCGGGATGGCGTTGCCCAGATCGGCGAGTCCCTGGTCCAGCTCCTGGTGCGTCAGGTCCTTTCCGTTGAACGTCGACGACAGCGCCGTCAGCGAGATGGCGATCGGGTTCTGCACGCCGTTGAGCGGATGGTTCGAGAACGCCACGTAGTCGCCCGCCCACACCAGCTGCATCGCCAGGGTGACCGCCACGTAGACCCGCCACCACCTCCCGGCCTGCCAGGCCCGCCAGAGCGCCGCCGCCGTCACCGCGGTCATCCAGGGGACGACCGCGCCCAGGTAGCGATCCTGGTGGAACGTGACGTACCAGATCAGCACCGCCAGGGCCGTCATCGCCAGCACCAGCGCGCCCCGGTAGCCGCGCCGGCCCATCGCCGGCAGCGCCACCAGCACGCCGAGCGGGAAGAACACGAAGAACACAGGCCAGGCGTGGTGGAAGGTCGGCCAGTCGCTCGACGTCAAGCCAAGCGCCAGCACCTCCTTGGCGGTCTCGCGGATCGCCTGGTCGCGGGGGGTGTCGCGCAGCGTGAAGAAGGCGTCTCGGAGCGGATCGATGTTCGGCAGGTACGGGCGCACGCGCACCACGTTCCGCAGGAGGGGGTAGTACGGATCTCCGTGCCAGATGAGGTTCTTGAGCCAGTGCGGGCTCAGGACCACCACGAACAGGCCCGCGAACAGCAACAGCCCGCTCAGGTGCGCGCGCGCCCGGGGACGCTCCGCGCGACGAATCGCCGCGCACGCGGCGGCCAGCAGCAGGATCAGCGTCGGCCCGGCCACCAGATAGATCCCCTGGATGCGGGTCAGCGCGGCGGCCCCGGTCAGCAGCGCCAGCAGCGCGTAGCCGCGGCGGTCGGGCGCCCGGAGCACGCGGCGGAAGGCCAGCAGCACAGGCGTCGCCCAGAACGCCAGCACGTGGTCAGCGCCCAGGCAGAGCATGCTGTCGTAGAGGAAGATCCCCGGGAACAGGAAGAACGCGCCCCAGCTGGCCCAGGGCGCGCGCTTGCCGGCCAGCCAGCGGACGCCCAGCGGCAGCGCCGCCAGCGTGGCCGCGAACAGCATGAACTCCAGGTGGTAGACCAGCGTCATCCGGTACCACGCGTGGCCCCACGGGCAGAGGAAGCCCCAGGTGTAGAGATACGTGGCCAGCTCGGGCTGCGTCCCGTTGAAGAAGCCCTCGGGGAAGCGCTCGATCGCGCCGCGCACGGCGTACTGCTCGGCGATGCCGGTGTGATACCAGCGGGAGTCGTAGGAGATGTTCAGGGGCGACAGCACCGGCAGGTAGACGGCGATCAGCGCGGCGGTCGCGAAGGCCACCAGCAGCAGCGCCCATCCCCGCGCGTTCATCATCGTGCGTCCGATGCGCGGCGCCCCGTGGCGGCAGGCCCGTCCCAGCGAGCGCGCGCCGGGCGCGGCCAGCGCCAGCGGCCAGGCCCAGAACGTCCATCCACCCAGCAGGTGCAGGATCCCGAGCAGGAAGATCCCGATCGCAAACGCCAGCACGCCGACGGCGAGCCCCACCGCCATGTGCTCGGTGAACGGCAGCGACAGGCGGAGAGCCCGGCGCAGGAACCACTGCCCGAACGACAGGCACGCCGCCATCAACCCGACGTCGAGCAGCCAGATGCTCAGATAGCGCCAGGCCATCCAGGTCTGCACCGGCTGCAGCTCGTGGAGCGACCGCGCCACGTAGGCAATCAGGCCGATCGCCGCCAGGGGGAGGGCGGTGGTGCGGAGCCGGCGAAGGATGGTCGCGCGCCGAGGGCGTGCGGCCGGAACGGGCTCAGGAGGCGAGGGGACGTCGTCGGTCATTAAGGGCTGTCGGCGGCAAGAGTCCGGGCGCGCCGGGCAATTTTATGGCCGCAAGGTATCGCACATCCTCGTTTCGACGGTGCGAATCGTCACCTTCGTCCGCCGCGCCGTTCGGTCGGCGCCGCGTTATACCTAGTGCCGCCCTCTGGCGGAAACCGGTTCAACAAAGGAGATCGACCGATGCAGGTAGCAATGATCGGGCTCGGGCGCATGGGCGCCAACATGGTGAGGCGGCTCATGCGCGGTGGTCATACCTGCGTGGTCCACGATGTCTCGGCGGACGCCACCCGCGCGCTGGCCAAGGAGGGCCCGACCCCGGCGCTGACGCTGGACGAGCTGGTCGCCAAGCTGCCCGCGCCGCGGGTGATCTGGTTGATGGTCCCGGCGGGCGTGGTCGACGCCACCCTGGCGGATCTCGCGCCGCGCCTGGCGCCGGGCGACACCATCGTCGACGGCGGCAACTCGTTCTATCGCGACGACGTCGATCGGGCCAAGCGGCTGGCGGCCAGCGGCCTCCATTACGTCGACTGTGGCACCAGCGGCGGCGTGTTCGGCCTGGAACGCGGGTATTGCCTGATGATCGGGGGCGAGACCGCGGTCGTGCAGCGCCTGGATCCGATCTTCGCCACGTTGGCCCCCGGCAAGGGGACGGTCGCGGCGACGCCGGGGCGCGAGGGGCGCGGCGGGACGGCCGAGCAGGGCTATCTCCACTGCGGGGCCAGCGGGGCGGGCCACTTCGTGAAGATGGTCCACAACGGGATCGAGTACGGCCTGATGGCGGCCTACGCCGAGGGGCTGAACATCCTGCGCCACGCCGGCGTGGGGCGGCGGTCGGAGAAGGCCGACGCAGAGACCGCGCCGCTGCGGGCGCCGGAGTACTACCAGTACGAGTTCGAGCTGGCCGACGTGACCGAGGTCTGGCGGCGCGGCAGCGTCATCTCGTCGTGGCTGCTCGACCTGACGGCGGCCGCGTTCGCGGGCGACGCGCAGCTGGAGAAGTTCGCCGGCCGCGTCTCCGACTCGGGTGAGGGGCGCTGGACGCTGGACGCCGCCGTCGACGAGGGCGTCCCGGCCCACGTCCTGGCGGCGGCGCTGTTCGAGCGCTTCAGCTCGCGCGGCGAGGCGGAGTTTCAGGACCGCGTGCTGTCCGCGATGCGGTTCGGGTTCGGCGGCCACCTGGAGAAGAAGGCCGCCGGTAAATAGATAGATCGTCACCAGACCAGGCACAGGCTGGAGGTGTAGCCGTCCGCCGTGCCGTGGCCTATCCACGTGTGCAGGTAGCCGAGCCGCGCCGTCCAGCGCGGCAGCGGGTTGCGCGTGGTCGACGTGAGCGGGAACGGCGTGCCGGCCACGTGCAGCGCCCCCACGTCCAGCTCGACGCCGATCTCGGGGGCCAGCATGCCGTAGACGGGCGGCGCGATCGGCATCCCCTGGGCGTTCTCGAGCGCCGTCGCCTCGTTGGCGATCAGCACCGAGCCGTTGAGCCCCGCGTATGGTCCCAGGCGAGACGGGGTCTGCGGCTCGCCCCACGCCAGCAGCGGCGCCGCCAGGTGCGCGTCGAACCCCGTCCCGGCGAGCGAGAACAGCGGCGCGCTCAGCTGCCCGCGCATCAGGATGAACAGCTGGGAGCTGATCCCGAAGTCCCACAGGAAGCGCCCGCGCTGCGCCACGTGCGCCAGCCGCGTCCCGACCAGGTTCCCGCGCGTGTAGCCGCCGTAGAGCGCGATGTTCTGCACCCCGAACATCCAGGCCGTCGGCTGGGTGGCAACGTTCCAGCGCAGCGTGCCGCGCGCCGGATCGGCCAGCACCACCTCCAGCGTCCGCCCGGTGGGGTCCTGAAAGGCCAGCGTGATCCGGCGGGGGACGTCACTGTTCGGGAACCGATAGCCGGAGAACAGCACCCAGAAGGAACGCGTCTGCCCGGGCGCGACCTCGATCGGCGCCAGCTCCGTCCGCTCCGCCGGCGCGCCGTGAAAGGCGCCGTCGCCCGAGACCGACGGGGGCAAGAGGCGGGTCTCGCCCGGCTTCTCGGCGTCGAGCTGCATCAAGCACCAGAGCGCCGACGGCTTCAAAACGAAGGGCCGCGCGCCCGCGTTGTGGACCGCCAGCTCCACGACCAGCGCCGTGTCCCCCGTCATCCCGCTGTCGACGGTCTGCTCGTCGAGCAACACCCGATCGACCGCCACGCTCAGCGTTCCGGCCGCCGACCCGACCGGCGCGCTCAGGTCGATCTGGCGAAAGCCCTGGCCGGCGCACCCGGCGCCCGCCAGCGCGGCGAGGAGCGCGGCGCCGATGGCCCGCTGCGCGCGACCGCGGATCCCGCCCATTGCAGCGGGACCGTGGGGTGACCACCTTTCCATGAAGGAAGGCGGGCAGCGGGTGTTCTTGATCATCGCGTTGATGTTATCCATCTCGTCCTCGACGGTCGCGCTCGTCGATGGCGGCCGGAAGGCGACGACGGGCGGCCGAGAGGCGGCCTGCTTCGGGCCGGCGGTCCCGGCGCCGCGCGACCTGCGCCCGGAGGCGCGCGCGGCGGTGAAGACTCTGGTCGCCGGGGTCCAGCACATCGAACGGATCCGGGCCAAGACGGGCGACGACGCGGGCGATCGGAACTGCGTCGAGGCCAAGCTGGCGGAGGCGCGCGTCGGGCTGCAGATCGCGACGACGGAAATGGAACGCCTGCAGTCCAGCATGGGCCCCTGCCCGGACGCGGGCGAGCAAGCCTACGCGATGCGCCGGCTGAAGCTGCTGGTCGAGCGCGCGGACGAGCTGATCAATGCCGCGCGAACCTGCGCGACGGAGAACCTCAGCAGCATCGACACGACCACCGTCGAGGTCGTGATCTCGCCCGACGTTCCGGCCCACGACCCGACCCGCGTCCCGATGCCCGGCCAGGGCATCCAGCTCCGGACGCTCTTCTAGTCCAGCGCGCTCAGCCGCGCGGGGACAGGTCGATGCGATCGACCAGCTCGAGCCCGATGCTCCGCTCGATCGCCGGCGCGGCCAGCAGGGTCGGGCAGTCAGTCACCACCTCGGTGTCCGTCTGCTTGGCCGAGAACCCGTACTGCTCGAGTATCCGAGCCGCGGCCCGGGCCGCCGTCCGATTGGTAAACGAGATTCTCATCCTCAGTCACCACAACACTGGAACCGGTCAGATTCTTCCCGAACGCCTGAGGTTGCCTGGCGTTTGTCCTCGGTCAGCCCGTCGAGACTGCTAGATTCGCCCCGGCTTCGAGCATGACCGCGACCGAAAACGAGCTCCCCACCCCCACGTCGCCGCTGGCCGCGGGCGCCGCGGCCATTCGACGATTCTGGCGGCCGTTTCTGCTCATCCAGGTCGCGGCGGCTCTGCTGGCGCTCGCCTACCGGTCCAGCGCCGGCGTTCGGGCCGCCTCGGCCGTGCTCGCCGGATGGAAGGCGGCGGGCGGGCTGCCGTTCGCGGCGGCCAGCTGCGCCGTGGCCGGCGGGATCCTCCCCGAGATCGCCAAGCTGCTCGCCGATCGCCGCCGAAACGCGCTGGGCGGGCGCGGCGGCGCGATCGCGTTCAACCTGGCCTTCTTCGCCGTCAACGGCGTGGTGATCGATCTGCTCTACCGCGGCGAGGCGCTGCTGTTCGGCAGCGACGCCAGCGTGTGGACCGTCGTCGAGAAGGTCGCCTTCGATCAGTTCGTGTTCACGCCGACGTGGTTGATCGTGATCGTGCTCTTGTACCAATGGCGGCAGCGCGGCTACTCGTGGGCCGCCACCCGTCCCCTCCTGCGGCCGGGCTTCTATCAGGCGCGCGTGCTGCCGCTGTTGCTGCCGAACTTTCTGTTCTGGATCCCGATGGTGTCGATCATCTACGCGCTTCCGGTCGCGCTGCAGTTCCTGCTGTTCGTGCCTGCGCTGGCCGCGTGGAGTCTCATCATGGTGTTCATCGCCGACGGCTGATTCCTCGACGAATCTGGATTCGGTCCCCGATCTGGCGGCCCGGCGCGAGCGGCTTACGTTGAAGCGAGATTTCTTCGGAGGCCGTAATGCGCATGATGTGGGTCCTGGGCGCGGTGGGTGTGGCGGCGGGCTGCCTTGGTTGCAACGATCGCTTGCTGCTGGATCTGTTCGTCGACAACGGCGGGCAGGCGACCGGCGGGACGCCCGGAATGTCCACCGACGCGGGCGCAGGCGGCAGCGCCGGAACCGGTGGCGCACCCGGCGGGATCGCCGCCTGCGGCACGCTGACGCTCAGCTCGAGTTTGGCGCTGGCGCCGGCCGCCGCCGGGCAGGACTACACCCGATGCGGCACGCTCGGGCCAGAGAGCGCCTGGCAGGTAACACTCTCGCCCACCGCGGATCACCTGGCGGCGCGCACCGCCGCCGGCACGGTTCGGCTGCTGGCCACCGCCCCCTGGCACGAGCTCGCGCAGCTGGCCTCGCCGCTCGGCCAGCTCGACGGCGTCGCGTTCTCGCCCGACGGCGCCGTGCTGGCCACGGTCTCGGCCGAGATGGGGGAGGTCGCGCTCTGGAATGCCGCCGACGGCAGCTTCCAGCGCAGCTTCGCCGGCCCCGCCGCCTCGGGCGTCGACACGACCGCCGGGGCGCTGGCCTATTCGTCGGACGGCGCGCGGCTGGCGACCTCCCTGGGGACGATCATCGATCTCGCCGCGGGGACGACCACCAGCTGGCTGACCGGCGCGTCCCAGACGTTCACGCTGGCCGACAACCCGGAGAACCTGGGCTTCAGCCAGGCCGGCGGAAGCGTGCCGTTCCTGCGGTTCACGGCGGGCGACGCCCAGCTGTTCGTCGAGACCGACTATCAGATCGGCGACTCGCCCACCAGCACGCGCCTGGAGCTGCGGCAGCCGATCACGGCCGCGCAGGTCGTCTTCTACGATTTCTACAGCCGCGGTCTCACCGGCTACGCGCTGTCGCGCGACGGCCGGTACTTCGCGATGGGGACGACGACCGAGGCGGCCTCCGCCGCCAGCACGCCGCTCGGGCTGACGGTGTCCGACGCCACCACCGGCGCGCAGATCGCGTCCGACACCGCCTCCACCGGCACGGTGCTGGGGTTCTCGCCCGACGGCACGCAGGTCTTCACCCAGAGCGGCCAGACGATCACCGCGCAGGCGACCAGCGATCTGCACTTCATGGCGGCGTTCACGCTGCCGTCCGGCACCACCGTGCTCGGCGTCTCGCCGGGGAACGATCTCGTCGGCGCCTCGGCCACCGCGACCTCCTGGTTCGACACCCGGACCGGTGAGGCGGTCCGCGCGTCGCCGTACCCGCTGGCGGCGGTGACCTGGTCGGCCGACGGGCGGTATGGCGCCGGGACCGGCGATCCGGCGGCGCTGTTTCATTTCTGGCACGAGGCCGACGACGCCCAGCTCTGCGCGCCGCCCGCCGACACCAGC
>CAZTZM010000215.1:0-3529 GCA_964618005.1 uncultured Myxococcales bacterium | reverse complement strand
AACCGCGGCCTGGCGCTGATGGCGCTCGGCCGGGCACGCGAGGCCGAGGCCGACCTGCGCGCCGCGCTGGCCGCCGACCCGAACCAGCCCGAGGCGCGCCTGGCGCTGGCCTTCGCGCTGGAGGCGCTGGGACGCGACCCGGACGCCATCGCGTCGTTCCGCGGCTTCCTGGCGCTGGCCCCCGGCCACGCGGCCGCCGCGCGGGCGCGGGCCGAGATCGAGCGCCTCAGCCGCCGGCGCGCAGGGCGGTGAGCAGCTTGGTCACTGTCTGCTTGGCGTCGCCGAACAGCATCAACGTGTTGTCGTTGTAGACCAGCGGGTTGTCGACGCCGGCGTAACCCGCCGACATGCCGCGCTTGAGCATCACCACCCGGGCCGCCTTCCAGACCTGCAGCACCGGCATGCCGTAGATGGGGCTGGAGGGATCCTCCTCGGCCGAGGGGTTCACGATGTCGTTGGCGCCGATGACCATCACCACGTCGGTGGTCGGGAAGTCCTCGTTGATCTCGTCCATCTCCTTGACGATGTCGTAGGAGACCGACGCCTCGGCCAAAAGAACGTTCATGTGCCCGGGGAGCCGCCCGGCGACCGGGTGGATGGCATAGCGGCACTTGATCCCCTTTTCGATCAGCAGCGAGGAGATCTCCTTGACCGGGTGCTGCGCCTGCGCGACCGCCATGCCGTACCCGGGCACGATGACCACGCTGCGCGCCGCCAGCAAGAGCTCGGCGACCTGGTCGACGTTGGTCTCGTTGACCTTGCCGGCCGGCACGGCCGCGCCGCCGGCCGCCGGCTTGGCGCCGCTGTCGGCCCCGAACCCGCCCAGGACCACGTTCCAGATGGAACGGGTCATGGCCTTGCACATGATGTAGCTGAGGATGGCGCCCGAGCTGCCCACCAGCGCGCCGGTGACGATCAGCAGGTCGTTCGACAGCATGAAGCCGGCCGCGGCGGCCGCCCAGCCCGAGTAGCTGTTCAGCAGCGAGACCACGACCGGCATGTCGCCGCCGCCGATCGCCATCACCAGGTGGACGCCCAGCAGCAGCGCCAGCGCCGTCATCGCCAGCAGCGCCGGCATCCCGGCGTCCGTCAGGCCCACGCCGGGCACCGGCCAGGGGACGTCGGCGTTCAGGAACACCACGCCCAGCGCCACGCACAGCATCAGCACCAGGGCGTTCAGGACGTGCCGCCCGGGCAGCAGCAGCGGCTTGCTGCCGATCTTGCCGCGCAGCTTGCCGAACGCGATCAGCGACCCGCTGAACGTCACGGCGCCGACCAGCACGCCGACGTAGATCTCGCCCAGGTGGGCCCCGCGCTCCGCGGGCGCGGTCCCGCCCGGCTGCAGGTAGGTGGCGATGCCGACCAGCACGGCGGCCGCGCCGACGAAGCTGTGGAGGATGGCCACCAGCTCCGGCATCGACGTCATCGCCACGCGCATGGCCAGAAACGCGCCGATGACGCAGCCGACGCCCAGCGCGGCGGCCAGCACGCCGACCACGGTCACGTCGCCCGCGAAGCCGGCCGGGCCAGGGCCCGACGGGATGAGCAGCGCGATGGCCGTCATGACCACGGCGACCACCATGCCGATCACGCCGAAGCGGTTGCCGTGCTGCGCGCTCTCCTGGGTCGAGAGCCCGCGCAGGCTGAGAATGAAGAGGAGGCTGGCGACCAGGTACGCGAGCGAGCGGATGGTGATGACCATGCCGTCTATCTCCGGAACATCCGCAGCATCCGCTGCGTGACCAGGAAGCCGCCCGCGACGTTGATCGAGGCGACCAGGATGGCGACGCCGCCCAGGACCAGCGCGCCCGAGCCGCCGCCGAACAGCGACAGCATGCCGCCGATCAGGATGATGCCGCTGATCGCGTTGGTGACGCTCATGAGCGGGGTGTGCAGCGCCGGCGTCACGTTCCAGACCACGTGCCAGCCGACCACGCAGGCCAGCAGGAAGACGGTCAGGTGCTGGGTGAAGTCGGGCGGGCCGAAGATGGCCGCCGCGCCCAGCGCCAGAGCCGCCAGCGCGCCCAGCACGCGGCCGCCGCTGCCGCCGGAGGTCGCGGCGGGCGTCGGGTGCCCCACCTTGTTGGCCTCCAGCGTCTTGTGCGCGCCGGTCGGGCCGCCCGCTCGGGGCGGCGGCGGCTTGGGCGGCGGCCACATGAGCGTCCCGTCTTGAAGGACGAGCACGCCGCGCTGGACCTCGTCGTCCAGCTTCAACGCCACCTTCCCTTCGGGCGCGACCTCTTTCAGCAGGTTGAACACGGTCGTGGCGTAGAGCTCGCTCGACTGGCGCGCCATCCGGCTCGGCAGGTCGGTGAGGCCGACGATCGTGACGCCGAACTTCTCGACGACCTTGTCTCGCTCCGTCAGCGCGCAGTTGCCGCCCTGCTCGGCCGCCATATCCACGAGAACTGACCCGTGCTCCATCGCGACCACCGCGCCCGACGTGATCAGCTGCGGCGCCGGCTTGCCCGGGATGAGCGCGGTCGAGATCACGATGTCCGACTGCTTGGCGTGCTGGGCGATCATCGCCTGCTCGGCCGCCAGATAGGCCTCGCTCATCTCTTTGGCGTAGCCACCGACGCCCTCGCCGCTCTCCTCGTACTTGAACTCGACGAACGTGCCGCCCAGGCTCTCGACCTGCTCGCGCACCGCCGGGCGGGTGTCGAACGCCTTCACCTGCGCGCCCAGCGCCTTGGCCGCGGCGATCGCCGCCAGGCCGGCCACGCCGGCGCCGACTATGAAGACCTGCGCCGGCTTCACGCGTCCGGCCGCGGTGCTCTGACCGGGGAAGAAGCGCCCGAAGTGCGAGGCCGCCTCGATCACGGCCCGGTAGCCCGCGATGTTGGCCATCGCCGACAGCGCGTCCATCCGCTGCGCGCGCGTGATGCGGGGGACCGCGTCCATCGCCAGCACCGTGACCTTGCGCGCCGCCAGCCGCTCCAGCAGCTCCTTGTTCTGCGCCGGCCAGATGAAGCTGATGATCGTGGCGCCCTCTTTGATCAGGTCGGCCTCGTGCCCGCCGTCGGCGGTGGCGATGGGCTGCCGCACCTTCAGGACGACGTCGGCCTCGGCGTAAAGCGCCGCGGCGGTCGGCACCGTGGTCGCCCCGGCCTCGATGTAGGCGGCGTCGGCGAAGGTGGCGGCGTCGCCGGCCCCCGCCTGCACGACCACCTCGAAGCCGAGCTTGAGAATCTTGTGCACCGTCTCGGGCACGGCCGCCACGCGGCCCTCGTGGGGATAGATCTCCTTCGGGATACCCACCTTCATGGACGCGCAGCGTACACCGCCCGCGCGATCCCTGGCTACTTTACGACCGTCGAGAAACCCGCCTGGACGCTTCCACCTTGAACCGCTTCTCCCGCGCTGGCCCTCCGTGTCCGCTCCCGCGCTGGCCCTCCGTGTCCGCTCCCGCGCTGGCCCTCCGTATCCGCTCCCGCGTTGGCCCTCCGTGTCCGCTCCCGCACTGGCCCTCCGTATCCGCTCCCGCGCTGGCCCTCCGTGTCCGCTCCCGCGCTGGCCCTCCGTGTCC
>CAZTZM010000214.1:0-2374 GCA_964618005.1 uncultured Myxococcales bacterium | reverse complement strand
ACGTCCAGCGTGGTCTCCATCGACTTGGCCTCTTCGATGGTGACGACGCCTTCCTTGCCGACCTTCTCCATCGCCTCGGCGATGGTCTTGCCGATGAACTCGTCGCCGTTGGCGCTGATCGTCCCGACCTGGGCGACGTCCTTCTGGCCCTTGGTCGGCTTGGAGATCTTCTTCAGCGCCTCGACGATCTTCTCGACCGCCTTGTCGATGCCGCGCTTCAGCTCCATCGGGTTGTGGCCGGCGGCGACCATCTTCGCGCCCTCGCGGAAGATCGCCTGCGCCAGCACCGTCGCGGTGGTCGTCCCGTCGCCGGCGGTGTCGGAGGTCTTGGAGGCGACCTCCTTGACCATCTGAGCGCCCAGGTTGGCGAACTTGTCTTCGAGCTCGATCTCCTTGGCGACGGTCACGCCGTCCTTGGTCACCGTCGGGGCGCCCCAGGACTTCTCGATGACGACGTTACGGCCGCGCGGGCCGAGGGTCGCCTTGACCGTGTCGGCCAGCGCGTTGACGCCGGCCAGGATGCGGGCGCGCCCCGCCTCGTCGAACAGAATTTCTTTGGCTCCCATGGTCTCTCCTTATTTCTCGAGCACGCCGAGGATGTCGTCCTCGCGCAGAATCAGGTGATCGACGCCGTCGATCTTGATCTCGTTGCCGCTGTACTTGCCGAACAGGACGCGGTCGCCCTTCTTGACGGTGAGCGGCCGCAGCGCGCCCTTGTCGTCGTAACGGCCGTTGCCGACCGCGATGACCTCGGCCTCGGACGGCTTCTCCTTGGCGCTGTCGGGGATGATGATCCCGCCCTTGGTTTTCTCTTCCTCGGCGATGCGACGGACCAGCACGCGATCCTGCAGCGGACGAACTTTCATTTCGGACCCTCCCAAACGGTTGTCTGTGACGCTGGCACTCACCACGCGGGACTGCCAACGCGGGACTTTAGTCGCAAACCCTTCCGAGTCAACGGGTTGGCTCGACCGGCTGGCATCCAGGAACCGGGGCTGCCAACGAAACATTCGCTCATCTATTTGGAATCATTTGTGAATTGTTGACATTCCCGGCCGTCGGTCGCAAAGCTGAAGTATGGACCTTGAGAGAAACGTCGAGGGGTTCTTCCACGAGGAGGTCGACCGTGCCTTCCGGGACGAGGGGCTGACCCCCGGGACGCTGGTCGAGCACTACATCGTCCAGCTGCTGGCCGGGTACGCGGCCCATCGGATCGAGGACACGCCGCTGGCCCTCCGGATGCTGGCCGCCACGGAGGCGCCCCTGCCGGAGCGGCGGCGCCAGCTGCGGAACATCGGCGACACGTCGCTGTACCTGTCGGGGTTCTGGAACGAGCACCTGGCGGGCGGGCCGGTGGATGTCGACTACTACATCGGGATGGGCGGGTCGGCGTACAGCGAGCTGGCGCGCGGCGGCGTCGGCTGGACCGGCGATCCGTTCAGCGACGTGTTCGGCGAGCTGGCGGTGAACTTCGCGCGCTTCGTCGCCGCGCTGACCTTGATCAGCGCGCGCATGACGCGCCCCGCGAGCAATCAGGACGTCGTCCGCCTCTACCGGCGCTGGCAAGAGACCAAGAGCCGCGGCGCCGCCGCCCGGCTGGCGGCGCTGGGCATGATGCCGCCCCGCGGAGGTGGACGCCCGCAATGACCGGCGCGTCAGCACGCGTGGCCAGGCTCTCGGTGCTGGCTCGCCTGCAGATGGGGCTGGAGGCCCTTTACCGCGTCGAGACGCGGCTGGCGATCGACGCATTCATCGTCGGCGCGGCGGTGCGGGACCAGATGGCCACGGCGCGCGCGCCGCGCGAGCAGTTGCTGCTGCGCGAGGAGGCCGGCGAGCTGGAGATGGCGCTGTTCGTCGACGCCGCGGTGGTCGCGAACCTGGAGAGGCACGACCCCGCCGCGCGCCTGGACGACCGCAACTTCACCGACTTCTGCCTGGCCGTCGAGGGCGTCAGCCACTTCATCTACGTCGCCCTCCGCGCCGCCGACGATCGCGGGGTCTCGCAGCTCGAGCTGGAGCTGCAAGCGGAGGTCGACAAGTTCGCCTGCTGCCTGCTGGTGGCCGGCGGCGATCCCGACCTGCGACGGCGCCTGTACGGCGACGTCCGCTTCGCCGACGACCTCGACGACGAGGAGCGCGCCCGCTACCGCGCCGCCAACACCCACGCCAGCCGCTACGCCGGCGCGCTGGAACGCCGGTATGTGCGTGATGACCGCACGGAGGCGCTGCTGGCGGAGCTGCGAAGGTTCTACCGGATGGATCTGCCGGAGAAGCTGGGGCACATCGCGCGGCTGGCCTGACAGCGCGGAGCGTTGACCAGGCTACCGTCGCTTCTTCGACTTCTCGAGCACGCCGAGGACGAAGTCCGCGACCA
>CAZTZM010000213.1:0-15042 GCA_964618005.1 uncultured Myxococcales bacterium | reverse complement strand
CGGCCCCGGCAGAAGCAGCGGCCGCGCCGCCCGCCAAGGAGTCGGCGCGCCCCGCGGCCGCCCATGCCGCCGCGGACGACAAAGACAGCCCGGCCGCGGCGCCGGTGGCCCGACGCAGCCACGCCGAACACCATCGCGCGGCCAGGTCCGCCGAGGGCCAGGGCCTGGGCGCGGCCGGCGAGACCAAGCCCGAGAAGCCCGAGAAACCGGCCCGGGCGGCCAAGCGCGGGAGCGAAGAAGATCCCGACGCCACGATGGCCCCGACCATCGAATAAGCGCGGGCGGACGGGCTGAGCCCATCCCCGGCACGCGAACCGGCGTTTGCCGCCGTGAATCCAGCGTGATACCCCTACCCGCAATGAAAATTGCGCCGGATCAGATTGATCGCGACGCGGCCAACGTGGTCCAGCGGTTGCGAGACTACGGGCACAACGCCTACCTGGTCGGCGGCTGCGTCCGCGACCTGCTGCTCGGCCGTAAGCCCAAAGACTTCGACGTCGTCACCAGCGCCACGCCGCCCGAGATCAAGAAGCACTTCAAGAACTGCCGGATCATCGGGCGCCGCTTCCGGCTGGCCCACATCTTCTTCGGGCCGAAGATCATCGAGACCTCCACCTTCCGCGCCAATCCGCGCGAGACGGAGGACGACGACGGCGACGGCGCCGAGGCGGAGTCGGGCGACCTGCTCATCCGCCGGGACAACGTGTTCGGCACCCCGGAGCAGGACGCCCGGCGCCGGGACTTCACGATCAACGGCCTGTTCTACGACACCAAGACCGAGCAGGTGATCGACCACGTCAACGGCATGGTCGACCTGGAAGCGCGCGTGGTGCGAACCATCGGTGACCCGGACATCCGCTTCCGCGAGGACCCGATCCGGATCTTGCGGGCCGTGAAGTTCGCCGCCCGCTGTGACCTGACCATCGAGCCGGAGACCTACCGGCGGATGATGGAGCACCGGAACGAGATCGCGAAGTGCGCGCAGGCGCGGGTGTCGGAGGAGTTCTACCGGCTGTTGCGCGGCGGCGCCGCCAAGCGCTCGCTGGAGCTGCTGGTCGAGACCGACCTGCTGGAGCTGCTGGTCCCCGAGCTGGCGCGCGGGCTGAAGGGCGAGGCGGCCGACGCCGAGGCCACCCTGCGCCGCGGCCGCCTGTGGGGCTACATGGCCGCGCTCGACCGCTCGACCGCGGCCCGCCCGGTGGCGCCGTCGAACGCGTTGATCCTGGCCGCGCTGCTGCTGCCGCCGCTGCGCGACGCGCTGGATCCCGACAGCAACGGCGTGCGCGACAGCGGTCAGATGGTGGCGCAGGCCATCACGCCCGCGCTGGAGCGGCTGCGCCCCTCGCGCCGCGACAGCGAGCTGGCCCGCCAGATCCTGCTCGCGCAGCGCTACCTGCTGCCGTCCAAGAACCCGCGGCGGGCCAAGCCCCGCAACATGCGCGGGCGCGACTTCTACGGCGAGGCGCTGCGCCTGGCCGAGATCGTGGTCGACGCCGAGACGGTCGACCCGACGCTGGTCGGACAGCCGATCATCGCGGAGGGCGGCGCCGCCCCCGAGGCGATCATCGACGCCGAGATCGAGCTGGAGACCGACGCGCCCGAGCTGGAGCCGCTGGACGACCACCGGCACCGCTTCCGCGATCGGGAGCGCGACCGGGACCGCGAGCGCCGTCCCGGCGGCGGCGGCCCCCCGCCCAGGCCGTTCGTTCCCGCGACGGCGGCGCCCCCCATGGACCTCGGGTCGCTGGCCTCCGCCGCGCGCGCGCTGCTGACGCCCGACCTGCGCCCCGCCTTCCTGGGCGCCGGCGGTTTCGGCGGCCCGTGGAGCCGAACAGAATAACCGGCGCCGCTACGTCGTGACGTAGATAGTCGGATCGGGAACGCCCGCGGCTTCGAAGCCGCGGCGGCGGAGCTGGCAGGCGTCGCAGGCGCCGCAGGCCGCGCCTGACGGCGCCGGGTCGTAACAGGAGTGGGTGAGGCCGTAGTCGACGCCCAGCTTGATGCCGGCGCGGATGATCTCCGACTTCGACATCTTGATCAGCGGCGCGCGGATGGTGACCGGCGCGCGTTCGGCGCCGGCCTTCGTGCCGAGGCGCGCGACCTCCTGCATCGCCGCCAGCCACTCGGGCCGGCAGTCGGGGTAGCCGGATGAATCGAGGACGTTGACGCCGACCACGATCTCCGCGGCGTTCCGCACCTCGGCCAACCCGATCGCGTAGGCCAGGAAGATGGTGTTGCGGGCTGGGACGTAGGTGACCGGGATGCCGGCGCCGATCGCCGCCTCGTCACGCCCCTTGGGCACCGCGATCTCGTCGGTCAGCGCCGAGCCGCCGATGGCCCGCAGGTCCAGGTTGAAGACGTCGTGGCGGACCGCGCCCAGCGCCCGGGCCACGCGCGCCGCCGCCTCCAGTTCGACCGAATGGCGCTGCCCATAGCGAAACGACAGGGCATGGCAGCGACGGCCAAGGGCCCGGGTCATGGCCAGGGCGGTCGTCGAATCGATCCCGCCCGACAGAAGCACGATGGCGTCCATGGGGGTGACACCGTCCCGCACCCGGCGCGACCGAGTCAAGCGCCGCGGGCGCGGGTAGATTAAGCGGCGTGCGGAGCCCGTTCGACGATCCCATCCTGTACGACTGGGAATACAGACGGCGGCGCGACGACGTCCGCTTCTACCGGACGCTGGCCGACGAACGCGGCGGCCCGATCCTCGACCTCGGCTGCGGCACCGGACGGTTGCTGGCGCCGCTGGTGCGCGACGGGCACCAGGTGGTCGGGCTGGATCGATCGCGCCCGATGCTGGAGCGCGCGGCGGCGCGCGTGGCGCGGCTGGGCGCGGCCGGGCGCGCGCGCTCTCTCCTGGTGCGCGGCGACCTGCGGGCGCTCGGGTTCGCGCGCCGGTTCGCGTTCGCGCTCGCCGCCTTTCACACGATCCAGCACTGCGAGTCCAACGCCGATTTGCGGCGGTTCCTTGCGGGCGTGGCCGGCGTGTTGGTGCCGGGCGGTTGGCTGGCCTTCGATGTGTTCGCGCCCACGCAGCGGTTCGTCGAGCGGCGCGGATTTTCCGGGGCGACGCGCTTTCGCGATCCCCGCACGGGGCGCGCCACGATCTATCGCGAGCGGCACAGCGTGGAGCCCGCGCCGGAGAGCCCGGGCGGCCGGATCCTGGCCATGACGTTTCGTTACGAGCCGGCAAACCCGCGCGGCGCCGGTGGGCGCGCCCGCGTGCGCAACGTCTCACTCCGGCACCGGCTGTTTCAGCCCCGCGACATCGCGCCGGCGCTGGTCGAATCGGGGTTCAAATTGATCGCCAGTTGGGGCGGATTTGACGGGCGTCCGCTCGATGTCACCGACGAGAACGGCGAGCAGCACGTGTATTTGGCGCGGCTGGGCATTCCACGTGCATGACGTCGCCGTTCTCGGGAACGCTGCAGGGGCTCCCGACCCTTCCGCGACGGATTCTGCCCGGCAAAGCCGAGCGGAATCTGCGCGAAACAAACCGAGGTTAACGAATGATGTCGACGCGATGCGTGGGGTGGTGCCGACGACATTGCGAAATACCCTGGAAAACAAGGGGCGCGCGCGTTCGCCGTTCGGGGATCCCACTTGACAGGATCCCCGACGCCGATACGATGGCCCTGATTTTTTCGCAAACTTTCTGATGGAGGGCTGCCGAGATGGCGGAGAAAGTCGCAAAGCTGGGTGTCGAGCGTGAGAAGGACTTCATGTACTACGTGAAGGACGGCGAGGTGTGGAAGGTTCAGCGAAAGCAGCCCGGCGTGCCCAAGGGGCGCCCGGAGAAGGTCGCCGACGGCGGCTTCGAGGTGGATACGAACTACATCTACTTCGTGGATCGTGACGGCGACGTCGCGCGCGCCAAGCGCGCCGTGGGCGGGCAGAAGCGCAAGAAGAAAGCCGGCGCCGGCCGTGGCAAGGCAAAGGCCCGGGCGAAGGCCAAGCCCGCGCGCAAGACGGCCGCGCGCAAGGCGGCAAAGCCCGCCGCCAAGCGTGGCGGCGCCAAGAAGAAGGTGGCCGCCAAGGGCAGCAGCAAGAAGGGCGGCAAGAAGCGCGGGCGGCGTTAGCTCAGCGCTCGGACGGGCTCAGTCCCTCCGAGAGCCGTCCAAAAGAAAGGCCGCCGGGCGTCAAAGCCGGCGGCCTTCTTCTTTTTCAGCCGCGCGTGCGTGCTACCGCGCGCGCCCGCGGCGGCGATCGTTCCCCCGGCGCCCGCGCTGCCAGCGTTTGCGCGACGACGGCGCGGTGACGACCCGCGGCGCGATCGGCGCCGGCTCGACGGCGGCCTCGGTCGGCTCGCTGCCGAATCGGTACATGATCCAGCCGAACGCGAGCAGCGTGAAGATCGACATCGCCATGTACTGCTCGTCCAGCCACTGCGACCACTTCAGGTTCATCCACGGCTTCACATCCGGGATGTAGCGGGTCGGCGACCAGTCGATGAGGCCGGTGATGGCGGTCGCGGCCAGCAGCATCGCGCCGGCCTCGCGTCTCTTGTGATACAGGAACGCGACCGCGAACAGGAACGAGTAGTAATAACAGGTCAGCTCGACGCCGACCGCGATCATCATGGCGCCCATCGAGCAGGCCACCCAGGGCTCGGCGTCGCGAAGCGATCCGTAGAGCAGCACCACGAAGATCGCCACCGAGGCCAGGTAGAGCGGGAAGCGCTTGTGGAACGTCTTCAGCTTCTGGCGCTTCCAGGGCCCCCAAGGATCCTCTTGCCGATCGTCCTTCATCACGCGCCCGGCCTCGGACGGTGAGTAGGCGATGACGGTGCGCAGCCCCATGTAGTTGGTGAGCGGCGTCTCCTTGTGCTTCTCGGTGTTGAAGGCGAAGGCGCGGTAGCCGGCGATGCCGTTGCTGGTCGCCAGGCTGATCGGGACGAAGATCGCCACCGACAGCGCGGCGCCCGCCAGGATCATCACCAGCCGCTTGTCGACGCGCGCCAGCAGGCCCTTCGTCCCCCCCTCGGCCGGCTCCGGCCGCCACCACGGCCGGTCGGCCGCGGGCTTGCCCCAGATCTGCCGGACCATCAGCAGCAGCGGGCCCGAGAAGATGAACATCGGGAAGATGCGCAACAGGGTCGTGTAGCCCAGCAAGAATCCGCCGGCCAGCGGCTTCTCCTTCTTCACCAGGCAGACGCCGGCCACCAGGTAGAAGAGCCAGTCCCAGCGCAGGAACGCGCCGCCCGTCCAATAAAAGCGTGACGGGAAGTTGGTGGCGAACACCGCCCACGCCACGCAGGTGGTGCGCCACCCGAACGCCCACAGGCTCACCAGCGTGAGACCGATGATGAACAGCGGATCGATCCGCGTGAGCCACTTGATCTGGGTGTCGCTGGCCGGCGCGGTGTTGGCCAGCGTCGTCCCGACGATGTTCCAGACCGGCGAGCCGTTGTAGCCGTGATCGGTCTGGGCCTCCTCCCAGCGCTTGATGTCGTGGTGCGTGCGGAAGAAGCCGACGTCATGGCGGAAGCTCTGCCAGCGGTCGAGCGTGAAGTGCTGCTTGCACCGCTCGGGATGGGCGAGGATGTCGTTCGTCCCCTCCATCATGTTGGTGCGGAGGTTCATGATCTTCCGCAGCTCCACCCGGCGGCGCAGCCCCGGCTCCTCGGAGTCGGCCACGGCCACGCACTCGTACAGGCGGTCGTACGACAGCTCGTTGAAGTACTTCGAGCCGATGTAGTAGTGGAACGTGTCCCACATGTGGATGTAGTTGCCGAAGTGGAACGCGAAGAAGTTCCAGTAGGCGCAGAACGAGAGGATGCCGACCGCGATCAGGAGGCCGTCGCGCAGCCGCTTCTTGAAGTCGGCGCGTCCCTGCTTCCCCAGCCAGATCCCCCACCCGACCAGCGCCAGCGCGGCCATGGCCAGGGCCATCTCGAAGCGCGAGCTGGCGTCGTTCTCCCACCAGGCGAACTTCCAGAAGCCGGGCGGCGGCGGCACCGCGGCCGGCGGCGCGTCGACGATCTTCAGCTTGGGCGGGAACGGCGTGGGCGCGCGGCAGTAGGCCTGGAACTCGGCGATTGAGTAGTAGCCGTCGCCGTCGCCCTCGCCGACGCGCAGGTAGCGCACCGGCGTGGCGGGGACGCTGACGGTGCGCGTGCGCAGGCCGTGCCCCTGCGTGCCGAGCACGTTGTCCACCTCGACCAGCAGCTTGTAGGCGCCCGGGTTGTTCTCCTCGGCGCCGAAGATCTTGTAGGTGTCGTTGGCGTCGGCCTGCAGCAGGAACGCCGAGACCGGCCGCACCTCGCCCAGGTCGTAGGTGAGGGAGCCGGCGGGCGTCTCCAGCACCACGCCGACCGGCGCGTCCCACATCGCCCCTTCCGGCCCGACGGCGTCGTCCGTGACCAGCTGCGGGTTGCCGCGCAGGTCCTGCCGCCAGATCGGCTGGCGGCCGGAGAGCAAGTTGTCGGTCGTGCAGACCGCCGACGAGGAATACGACTCGGCGGCCGCCGGACGTGCGCCCGCCAGCGTGGCCAGGGCAACCGAACAGACGAACAAACGAGGGACCAAGGCAGATTTACGGCCGACCACGACCCGCGGACATTACCACTAAATTTGCGCTGCCTACCTCGGGCGGGTGGGGTGTGCGATTCTCGGGGCTTCCATGCATCCGAGCCTCGCGCTGCTCCTGACGGCGGTGATGGTCCTGGCCAACGCCTTCTTCGTGGCGGCCGAGTTCGCGTTCGTCAAGATCCGCCCCACCCGGCTGCAGCAGCTGGCCAAGGAAGGGCGGCGGCGCGCCAAGCTGCTTCTGACGATCACCGGGCAGCTGCCGGCGTACCTTTCGGCCAGCCAGCTGGGCATCACGGTGGCGTCGCTGACGCTGGGCTGGCTGGGTGAGCCGGCCTTCGCCGCGCTGCTGCGCCCGTCGCTGGAGCGCGTGGGGGTGACCACGCCGGGCACGCTGCACACGCTGGCCGCCACGGTCAGCCTGATCGTCATCACCTTCCTGCACACCGTCCTGGGCGAGCTGGCGCCGAAGGCGCTGGCGATCCAGTTGACCGAGCCGATCGCGCTGTGGGCGGTGGTGCCGTTCCGCGTGTTCTACGTGGTGACGTTTCCGATCATCTGGACGCTGAAGGGGGCCGCGGCGCTGGTGCTGCGCGTCCTGCGGCTGCCGCCCGCCTCCGAGGCCGAGATGGTCCACTCGCCGGACGAGCTGCGCCTGGTCCTGCAGCACGTGCACCTGGATCCCGGCGCGCGCCGCCTCATCGATCGCGTGTTCGACTACACGCACCGCGTGGCGCGGCACGTGATGACGTTGCGCCGCGACGTCGTGACGCTGGAGGCGGGGCGGGCGTTCGAGGACAACCTGCGGATCGCGGTGGCCAACCAGTACACGCGCTATCCGCTGATCGAGCCCGGGACCGATCGCGTCGTCGGGTACGTCCACCTCAAGGACATCGTCAACGTGCTGGCCTCGGGCAACCGCCCCGATCGCATGCGCGCGCTGGTGCGGGAGCCGATCTACGCCTCGGAGGACACGCGGCTCGAGTGGCTGCGGCGCGAGTTCCAGCGCCGGCGCGTGCACATCGCCGTCATCCTCGGCGCGGGGCACACGTTCACGGGGATCGTGACGCTGGAGGATCTGGTCGAAGAGGTGGTGGGCGAGATCCAGGACGAGCAGGACGCCGAGGAGATTCCCCCCATTCGCCGCAACGCCGACGGCAGCTTCGACGTCGACGGCCGCCTGACGCTGGACGTCGCCGCGCGCGAGCTGGGGCTCGTCTTCCCGAAGGTTCCGCCGGAGGTCGAGACGCTGGGCGGCTTCATCATCACGCAGCTCCCCGAGCTACCGGTGCCGGGCGACGAGATCTCGACCGTGGGCTACCACTTCACCGTCCTCGATGTGCGAGATCGGCGCGTCAGGCGGCTGCACGCGGTTCCGCTCCCCGCCGCCGAGCCGCCGAACCCCGAGGGGTGAGCGGACGTCGTCGGCGCGACGAGCCATTTGATTCCGCGAAGTTGAAACAATATTGTCGGAATGGAAATAATTTTTGAGCCCGACGTGAGCAAAGTCGCCACCTATGGACATGCTGCACTCTGTGTCCAGAGGACTGGGTGCGGGCGCCGTCGCGCTGCTTCTCGCGACTGTCGGCCCGGGTTGCTCGCCTGACACCGGACGGTCGCTCCCCAGCGACAGCGATCCCGGTGCCGTGACGGGCGAGTTTGTCACGTACGTGGCCGACTATAACGACGGCCATTCGGAGACGTGGCACGCGCTGCGCACCGCCGACGGGAAGGAAGTCCGCCTCGACTTCGATACGCCGCCCGGCGTCGCCACCGGGACACAGGTGCGCGTGCACGGCGATCCGGCCGGCGAGCAACTGCACGTGAACACCATGGACGTCGTCCCGACCGAGGCGGTCGGCGCCGAGATCACCGGGCCCGCGCTGGAAGCGGCCCCCTCGCCCGACTCCTACGCGCTGGTCCTGGTCGACCTGGGCAGCGGCGTGAACCTCACCGCCGCGCAGGGCATGGCCGCTATGGTCGGGCCCGGCGGCTCGGCCGACAAGTCGTTCGCGGAGTACTACAACGAGTCGTCGTACGGGACGTACCAGGTGACTGGCGCGGTGGTCGGCCCGTTCCCGTACACGATGACCACCTGTGACACCACCGGGATGTACCAGGCCATCGAGCCGATGATCACCACCAAGTACAACCACCTCATCTATTACTTCAACGAGACCAGCCTGTGCGACTTCGGCGGCCTCGGCGAAGAGGGCTCGTCCAGCGCGCCCGCCAAGCGGACCTGGATGAACGGGTCGTTGAGCTGCGTCGTGCTGATGCAGGAGCCGGGTCACAACCTGGGCCTCATGCACGCCAACACCATCAAGTGCGGGACCAGCAGCTTCTCCACCACGCCCGCGACGTCGTGCACCATCACCGAGTACGGCAGCACGATGACGACGATGGGCAGCGGCTGTCGTTCGTCGAACGGCTATGAGCGCTGGTACATGCAGTGGCTACAGGGCTGCAACGGCGTGCGCGTTCCGTCCAGCGGGACGTTCAACATCGTGCCGCTGGAGACCAGCTGCCCCAACACCCCGCAGGTGCTGCAGGTGCCGTTCCCGGCGACGTTGACCGTCAACGACCCGCAGGCCACGACGACCAACGTCAGCCTGAACGACTACTACCTCGAGCTGCGCGTCGCGGGCGGCAACTTCGACACCTACAGCACCAGCGGCGGCCGCGGCGGCACCGTGACGTTCAGCGGCCCGACGGTCTTCATCTACGCCAGCGACAACGTACACCTCCCACCGACCACCACGGGGACCGGCGGTCGTGGCGGCGGCCAGCAGCGCCAGACGAACAGCGTCTGGACCGAGCTCATCAACACCACCCCCAGCGGGACGCCCTTCACCGGGCTCACGGCGGCGGGGCAGAGCTTCGTCGATCCGGCCGGCGGCGCGACGATCACCCTGATGTCGATCAGCGCCACGGGCGCCACGATCAACGTCAGCTACCCGACCGGCACCGGCTCGCCGACCTGTATCGACGGCTCGACCTTCACGGCGCCAGGGCCGACGGCCTGTTCGGCCAGCCCGGGCACCGGCGGGACCACCGGCGCGGCCGGCGCCAGCGGGACGGGCGGCGCCACCGGCACCGGCGGCGTCACCGGCACGGGCGGTAAGGCCGGCACCGGCGGCGCCACGGGCGGCGGCACCGGCGGCAAGGCCGGCACCGGCGGCACGACCGGCGGCACCGGTGGGATCACCGGGACCAGCACCGGCGGCACGACCGGCACCGGCGGCGGTCCCATCAACATCACCGGCAGCGGCGGCAGCACCGGCTCCTCGACGGGCGGCGCCACCGGTCAGACCGGAAGCGGCGGGTCCAAGACCAGCACCGGTGGCACCAGCGGCGGCAGCACCGGCTCCGGCGGCTCCGATGAGACCGGCACGGGCGGGTGCTCGTGCAGCTACGATCCCGCGCGCCCGCTGGGCCCGGGGAACCTGACCTGGCTGGCCCTGACCGGGGGCGTCGGTCTGGTCGTGTCGCGGCGCCGCCGGCGCCGCGATTAAGGGGCAGCGCCAAGACGGACCCAGATGGGCGCACGCTCGGTCGCGACATCTCGGGCGCCGCGCCTGACCGGGCTGTCGGCAGCCGTCGTGGCCGCGGCGATGACGCTGCCGGCAGTCGGGGCCCACGCCAACGGCGCGTTCCCCGACTCGCTCAACATCCTGACGCCGGCGACGTTGCCGCACGAGACGCTGCTGGCGACGAACTTCGGCCTGGTCATGTCGTTCGACGACGAGCAGACGTGGACCTGGTCCTGCGAGCAGACGCTGAACAGCTTCGCGACGCTGTACCAGATGGGGGCGTCGCCGCGGAACCGGATCTTCGCGATCTCGGGCGCCGGCGTCATCTACACCGACGATGCGTCCTGCAGCTGGAACACCGCCGGCAGCGTGGCGATGAACACCGCGCAGGATGTCTTCCCCTCCGCGACCGACCCGAACCGGGTCCTGGCCATCACGGCCGTCACCTTGGACGGGGGCGAGCTGATGTACCAGGTGCGGTCGTCATCCGACGGCGGCACCACGTTTCCGGACGTCCTCTACACGGCGCCCAGCGGCGACCACCTGACCGGCCTCGAGATCTCGCGGTCGTCGCCGTCGACCATCTACCTGACGCTCACCAGCGGCACCAGCTACGTCCCGGGGATGGCCCAGTCGATCGACAACGGCGCCACCTGGACCGTCCACAGCCTGGCCACCAGCCTGGCCACCGGCACCTACGGCATCCGGCTGGTGGAGGTCGATCCGACCAATCCGCAGAGGGTCTTCCTGCGCGTCAGCAGCGCCGCGGGCGACGCGCTGGCCGTCACCGCCGACGGCGGCGTCACGGCGACCTCGCCCCTCAGCTTCCCGGCCGGCGCGTTCAACGCCTACACGCACATGGCCAGCGGCACGATCATCGCGGGCGGCGTGGTCGGCACCAGCAACGTCGCCTACCGTTCGACGGACGACGGCGCGACCTTCCAGGCGCTGCCGGCGGCGCTGGCCTTCCGCGGCCTGTCGTCGCGCGGGACCACCCTCTACGCCGCCTCGGACAACGTCTCGGACGGCTGGGCCATCGAGACCTCGCCCGACGAAGGGATGACCTGGCAACCGGTCATGCGCTACGATCAGATCCAGGCCATCCAGACCTGCGTCTCCGCCGTCTGCCAGACGGACTGCCTGGCCCGCGCCGGCACGGGGCAGTGGTCGTCGGACATGTGCGCGGCCTCGGTGATGGAGGCGCCGATCGACGGCGGCGCCGACGCCGGACCGGGCGTCGGCACGCACACCGGCGGCAGCAGCGGCAGCAGCGGCACGGGCGGCCGGTCCGGAGAGGTCCCCGACGCCGGGACCACCGGTGGTTCGGCCGGAGGGAACGGCTCGAGCGGCGGCTGCAAGTGCGGCCTGGGCGCCGGTGAGCCGGCGCCGCGCGGGACGCTGGTGCTGGTCGCCCTGGCCTGCGGCCTGGGGCTTGCGATCCGGCGCCGTCGGCGCTGATCGTTGCGCAGGCCCGCTCCCGCCGGCAGGATCACCCGCGCAGGGCCCGCACCGTTGAGCTGGGCTGAAGCCCTCGCCGTTTTTTTGGCGCACGAACTGGAGAAGCGCCCCGGAGAGGATGTAGCGTCTACGGCTAATCCAGATGAGATCGTCTCGACGCCTTTCGTTGGTTGGCGCAGCGGCGCTGGCGGTGGCGCTGGCGCCAGCCGCCGGGACCGCGGCGCCGGGAGCGGCCACCCGGCCGCGGGTGGTGGTGGTGAACGCCGTCGACCTGCCGGAGAGCCTGGCCGACATTCGATCGAACCTGCGCAGCACGCTGGACGGCGCGGTCACGCGCCACGACTACGACCTGGCCCCTGACGCCGCCCCCTGCACCGACCGCGAGTGCCTGAAGGTCGCGGCGCAGACCGCCGGCGCCACCGACGTCCTGGTCGCCACCGGCGGCCGCAACAACATGCGCGGCTACCACGTCGAGCTGCGGCTCTGGAACGTGGCCAGCGATCGCGAAGACCAGGCCGTCGCCGAGTGCAACATCTGCGCGGCCCTGCAGATGGTCGAGAGCGTGGGCACCGTGGCCGGCCAGCTGCTGGACCGCGTCCCGGCGCTGCACGCGAACCTGAACGCCGCCGCTGAACCGAGCGCGACGCCCGTGCCGGTGCCCGCGGCGCCGCCCCCCGCGGCGACCGCGCCTGTGCTGGTCACCAGCCCGGCACCCGACGTTACAGCCCCCGGCACGTCGCGCCGCTGGATCGGCTGGACGCTGATCGGCGCCGGCGTCGCCAGCGGCGTCGCCAGCGGCGTTCTGTTCGGGATCAACGGCCAGAACGGCGACTGCACTGTCACCAGCGGCGTCTCGTACTGCGCAAAGGACCGCCACACGCTGGCACCCGCTATCGTCACCGCCGGCGTCGCCGCCGCCGGAATCGCCGGGGGTCTGGTGATCCTACTGCGCGAAAGTGAGAGCCATCCGGGGTTCTCCCTGGGAATCCAGCCGTTGGGTGTCACGTTGGGAGGCCGGCTGTGAGCGGGCGTCTTCGAAGCGCGCTGGTCCTGTCGGCCATTCTGGCGGCCGGTTGCTGGCAGCTCAAGCCAAACCACTGCGACACAGCCAACGACTGCGCCAGCCACCTTTGCAACATGCCGACGAAGACGTGTGTACCGGAAGGTGGCGCCGGCGGTAACGGCGGTGCCGCCGGTAATGGCGGCGCGGGCGGCGCCGGCGGCAGCCGCGACGCCAGCACGGACTCCCCAGTGAGCTGCATCGCCACTTCCTGCAGCGGGAACACGCCGATCTGCCCCGCGCACGACGGCTTCGCGAGCTGCGAAGCCTGCACCAGCAGCGACGACTGCAAGAATGCGCAGGTGGCCACCGGCCCGGCCTGCGTAACCACGGGCGCGATGAAGGGATCCTGCGTCCCCTGCGTCGACAACACCACGTGCGCGGGAACGACCCCGATCTGCGACACCGCCACGAACACCTGCACCAAATGCGTCAGCGATAGCGATTGTGCGGCCGCTCCGGGCGTCTGCATGGGCGACGGCCACTGCGCAAGCGCCGGCGAGGTCATCTTCGTGCAGTACAGCGCCAGCGGCTGCCCCACCGGCAACGGAACCATGGCAACGCCTTACTGTACGCTCCAGAGCGGCGCCACCGTCCTGGCCAGCACCCGCAACGTGATCATCGTCGTCGGCCCGGCGAACGATCAGCTCACGCTGGCGACCAGCGGGTTCTCGCCGGTGATCATCGGGCGCGCCGATTCGAGCATGACCCCGGGGAGCATCCCGGCCACCGCCGGGACGGCGATCACCGTCTCGTCCGACAACGTCGCGATCCGCAACCTCCTCGTGAACGTGGGAACCGGCACGAGCACCAAGGGGATCCTCGTCAAAGGGAACGGCACGAAGCTGTCGCTGACCAACGTGACGGTCTCGCTGACCAACGGGCTGGGGATCGACGCCGAGGCCGGGGCGACGCTGACCATGAACCGCTGCACCGTTAGCACTAACAAAGGGGGCGGCATCCTCCTGAACGGAGCAGCCTACGACATCGAAGAGAGCACCGTGACGGGCAATGGCCCGGCGACACTCAGCGCGATCTCCTGGGGCGGCGTGCTCGTCAACGCCCTGCCGACGAGCGGGTCGACCACGCTGAAGTCGCTCACGATCACCAACAACCTGGCTGCCGGTCTCGTTTGCGCGTCATCAACGGCGTCCGGAACCGTGGACGACGTGCTGGTCTCCAACAACACGACCGGGAACGTCGTCAACTGCGGCAGCGGCATCTCCACCTGCGGCGACGCCGGCACCACCACCTGCGGAGCGCAGCAATGACCGATCGCCTTCCCCCCATTCGTCTGGGTCCCTACTTCGTCGTCCGCGTCACGGGCGCCGGGGGACTGGGGCGGACGGAGCTGGCGTTTCGCGCCGACGCGCGCGACGCGGAGATCGCGGTGCTGCGGCGGCTGCGCGGCGGGGACCCGGAGCTGCGGGCGCGGGCCGAGGTCGCCACGCGGCTGGCGCACGAGAACATCGGCCGCACGCTGCACGTCGAGGAGATCGACGGCCAGCTCTGCGTGGCGCACGAGCTGATCGACGGGGTCACGCTGGGCAAGGTGATGCGGCAACTCGGCGCCTGGCCGGCCGCCGTGCCGGTCGCGATCTACATCGCGCGCGAGCTGGCACGCGCGCTCGACCACGCGCACCGCTTCGGCGAGGCCGGCGTCGTGCACGGCGAGCTCTCGCCCGAGAACGTCATGTTGTCGTTCGACGGCGACGTGAAGCTGATCAACTTCGCGACGGCGCGCCCGATCATGACCACCCCGGCGCCGGCCGACACGGGCGTGGTCTTCGTCCATCGCGCCTACCTGCCGCCCGAGGCGGCCGACGGTGCCCCGCTGGATCGCGCGGCCGATCTCTACGCGCTGGGCGTCGTCCTGTGGGAGCTGCTGACCGGGCACCGGGCCGACGACGTGCCGGACCTGTCGCTCCCCCACCCCGTCGCGATGGATCCGGGTCTGTCGGCGTCGCTGGACGCGGTCCTGGCCCGCGCGCTGGACCCGACGCCCGAGCGGCGCTACCCGTCGGCCGACGAGCTGCGGGCGGCGCTGGACGCGCTGGCGCCCGAGGGCGACGATCCGCGCGAGGGGCTGCGCGGCCTCCTGACCCGCTGCTTCGACGTCGAGCTGGTGCGCGATCTGCTGGCCGAGGAGATCGCCGAGGCGCGCGAGGACCTCCCCCCGCCCGACGAAGGGGTGACCGTCCCCGGCGGCACGCCGGCGTCGCGGCCGATCGTCCCGACGGTGCCGCTGGCCCAGAACCGGCAGCGCGGCGTGCTGATCGCCGGCGGCGTGGCCGTCGCGGTGGCGGTGACGGGTATCGTCGGCCTGCACCATTACGACCGGCCGCCTGCCGTCGAACCGGCCCCGCCGGCGATCGCCACGACGCCGGCCGCGCCCAATCCCAGCGATCGGCCGGTGGCCCGGGCGCTGGCCGCCGTGAGCGAGCCGCCGGCGGCCATCCCG
>CAZTZM010000212.1:0-15826 GCA_964618005.1 uncultured Myxococcales bacterium | reverse complement strand
GGATGGTCAGGTACTCCGGCCGCCGGCGAACGCGGGCGGCCGCCGGAAACCGCTCGCGTCGTCGCGCGCCGACCACCGCGACCTCCAAGGGCCGCCCTACTTCTTGGCGACGGTGACCGTCAGCTGGCGACGGCCCTTGCGGCGGCGACGGCGAATGACCTCGCGGCCCGAGCGCGTCTTCATGCGCTTGCGGAAACCATGCGTGCGCTTGCGGCTCTTGCGGTGCGGTTGAAATGTCCTCTTCACGACGTCCTCTTGCCTCTCGGGAAAAAACAGGTCTCGCGGCGCCGCGTGCGCCACAAAGGCCGAACTTGATAGCACCGGGGATCCGGCCTGTCAACGAGGCCTGGTTTCTGACGGAATCTGGCCGAGGTTCGGTTTCAGGCCACACGGTTCTCCGACGGAGGTTCCAGGTTGTCACGACGCCCGGCGTGCGCAAGCGCCCATGTCATGCGGCTTTCCGCCATCGATCGCCGGGAACTGCCGTGAATTCCGACACTCCACCGCGGCGAGCTCACCCGCGGTCAAAAAACGTAAGTTATTACGTGTAATTAGAGTCCAAGCAGCCTCATCCGTTCCACGCGCGCTTCAGAACGGCAACATCCAGGAAAAAATTATCTGACTGGTTTTTCGCGAGCTTGCCGGCACCGCGCCCGAATGCCGCTTTCGGGCGCCGCCGCGGTTTGATACAGAACTCCACCGCGCGCTTCGAACCCAGCACGCAGTACCGACAAGCCAGGGATCCAGGTCAGTGATCTCGGTGAGGCTGCTGTGGGTTTGCTTCGCGTCGTCTATCGCTGTGGAGAAACAGAGGATACCTGCGTGAGAGGGCTGGAAATCATGAAGGAATTTTCGTGGACCGGGCTGTGGACAGGGAGACTGCATGCTTGATCTCTGGACCGAGGCGGTTCGCTCCATCGAGCCGCTCGTCAAGCCCGCGCACCGTGACCTCTGGCTGCGCCCCATCGAGTGCATCGCGATCGACGACGGGCGAATCCGCCTGCGCGCGCCCAACCGCTATCACAAGGAGTGGTTCGAGGATAACTTCCTGCCCTCGATCCTGAAGGACCTGGAGTCGCGCGCCCAGCGGGCGTTCAAGGTCGACTTCGAGGTGGCGGAGGAGCGAAACGAGGCCACCGCCGCCCCGGTCCCCGTCCCCGTCCCGACCGAGCGGCGCGGCGGCGGCTCCGGCCCGGTGGCCCTGGCCCGGCCACCCGAGCTGGTCGACCGCTACACCTTCGACAAGTTCGTCGTCGGTCCAACCAACCAGTTCGCACACGCGGCCGCCCGGATGGTGGCCGAGTCGCCCGCCTCGCGCTGGAACCCACTGTTTATCTATGGCGGCGTCGGGCTGGGGAAGACCCACCTCCTGCAGGCGGTGGGGCACGAGATCCACCAGAAGCACCCGGACTGGACCATCAGCTTCGTCACCTGCGAGAAGTTCGTCACCGACTTCATCGGCTCGATGATGAGCCAGAAGCGCTCGGCGGGCGGCAGCTCGATGGAGGAGTTCCGCGCCCGGTATCGGAACGCCCCCGACGTGCTGCTGGTCGACGACATCCAGTTCCTGTCCAACAAGGACAGCTCGCAGGACGAGTTCTTCCACACGTTCAACGCGCTCCACTACGCGCACAAGCAGATCGTGCTGGCCTCCGACAAGCTGCCCGCCGAGCTGCCGGGCGTCGAGGACCGGCTGCGCAGCCGCTTCACCTGGGGCCTCATCGCGGAGGTCGAGACGCCCGACCTGGAGACCCGTGTCGCGATCCTGAAGCGCAAGGCGGAGCTGGAGAAGGTGGACCTGCCCGACGAGGCCGCGCTGTACCTGGCCGCGCACATCAAGAGCAACGTGCGCGAGCTGGAGGGCGCCCTGCTGCGTCTGGCGGCCCGCGCGTCGTTCCAGGGGCAGGCCATCACGGTGGACGTGGCCCGTGAGGCCATCGCCAAGCTGGTGGCCAACACGCCCAGCGGCCTCACCATCGAGGCGATTCAGCGCGAGGTGGCCGCCTACTTCGACGTGAAGCTGCACGACCTCAAGGGGCCCAAGCGCCACCGGGCGGTGGCCCACCCGCGCATGGTGGCGATGTTCCTGGCCCGCAAGCTGACGAACATGAGCTACCCCGAGATTGGAAGCCGGTTCGGCGGCAAGGATCACTCCACGGTCATCAGCGCGGTCCGCAAGATCGAGCGCCTGTGCGGCGAAGATCCCTCCGTCCGCAGCGTGGTCAACACGCTCGAAAGCCACCTTCGCCAGCCCTGACCCGCGTCCGGGCAGGCTGTGGAAGACCCTGTGGAGGAGCCCCGGATGAAACCGGGGGAAACGGGTTGGCCTCAGTCATCCACCGTTCCCCAAGGAGACTGTCCCCCACCTATTCACACCCCGATCGGGGCCTTTCTCCGACGGTGACGGGGATCAGTCCACAGGATCCACACCCCCTACTACATCTGCTTTTACTATTCTAATTTATTAAAGATAGAAGAGACTGCGGACCACCAAGGAGCGGACGGATGGAGTTCAAGATTCGGAAGGACGAGTTTCTGCGGGGGCTCTATCTGGCACACGGGATCGCTGACCGGAAGAGCACGCTGCCCATCCTGGCCAACGTCCTCCTGCGTACCGACGGCAAGGACAAGATCCTCTGCGGGGCCACCGACCTGAACGTGACCACCCAGGTGACCCTGGCGGCCAAGGTCGAGAAGGAGGGTGGCCTGACGGTGGGTGCCCGGCAGCTGTACGAGATCGTGAAGGGGCTGCCGGACGACGAGGTCAGGGTGCGGCGCACCGACCAGAACGGCGCCGAGATTCGCGCCGGCAAGGTCGAGTTCAAGGTCGTCGGCCTGCCGGATCGCGACTATCCGAAGCTGCCGGCCATCGCCGAGGCCCAGACGTTCGCGGTCGACACGGCGGCCCTGCGCGACATGATCGCCAAGACGATCTTCTCGGTGTCGCTGGATGAGACGCGCCAGCACCTGGCGGGCGTCCTGTTCGAGTCCGACGGGACGACGGCCCGGATGGTCTCGACCGACGGCCACCGCCTCTCCAAGGCCTCCCATCCGCTGGCTGGCGGTCCGAAGCTGGCGACGGGGGTCCTGATCCCGCGCAAGGGGATCGTCGAGCTCCGGCGCGCCATCGAGACGCGCGAGGCGCCGACCGCGATCGGGATCCACGACGGCAACTTCGTCCTGAAGGCCGACGACGTGGGGATCTCGGTGAAGCTGATCGACGGTCAGTTCCCCCCCTACGACCAGGTCATCCCGAAGGACAACGAGAAGGCCTTCACGGTGTCGCGCCTGGGCTTCCTGGACGCTCTCCGTCGCGTGTCGCTGATGTCGTCGGACAAGACCCAGGGCGTGCGCATCGCACTCGACAAGGGAAAGCTGCGCATCGAGAGCGACAACCCCGACCTCGGCGCCGCGCGCGAGGAGATCGAGATCAACTACAAGGGGCCGGCGGTGCAGATCGGCTTCAACGCCCGTTACTTCATCGACCTCCTGGCGGAGGTCGGCACGGCCGACGTGCGCGTGGAGCTGGCGGGCGAGCTCGATCCTGCGGTCGTCCGCCCGGCCGACGGCACCGATTACGTCTGCGTCGTGATGCCGATGAGGCTGTGAAGATCCACGTCTTGGCGGCCGAGGGGTGGAGAAACCTCGAGCCGCTGGCGCTGCGGCCGGGGGAACGGCTGTCGGTGCTGTTCGGAGACAACGGGCAGGGCAAGACCAACGTCATCGAGGCCGCTTACTACCTGGCGGCGCTGCGCTCGTTCCGGACGACCCACGCGGAGGATCTGATCCAGCGCGGCGCGGCCGGCGGCCGGGCTCGGCTGCGGGCCGAGCTGTCGCACCGCGGGCTGGAGCGGCGGTTCGAGATCGATCTGGGGCCGGCTGGCCGGATCGCGCGCCTCGACGGGAAGCTGGTGCGCGGGACGGCGGCGGCGCTGGGGGCGGTCAGCGTGGTGCTGTTCGTGCCGGAGGACCTGCTGTTGCCGCGGGCGGCGCCGGCGGCGCGCCGGCACTTCCTCGACCTGGCGATCTTCAACGTCGAGCGCGGCTACTACGGCGAGGCCAGCGCCTTCCAGAAGGTCCTCAAGAGCCGGAACGCGCTGCTCAAGCGGGGCGGCGCCGATCCGACGCTGCTGGACGCCTACGACGAGGAGCTGGCCCGTACGGGCGCCCGGGTGGTCATGCGCCGGCGGGCGCTGGCGGCCGCCCTGGCCCCGCGCTTCGCCGACCAGTTTCGCGCCCTGCACGGCGACCTGGCGGTGTCGTTGCGCTACCGCAGTCATGATCTGGTCGAGCCGGCGGTCGACGAGGAGGCGGTGCGGTCCGCGCTGCTGCGCGGGCTCGGCGAGCGGCGCGAGCTGGACGAGCGGCGACGCTACACCGGGTTCGGTCCGCAGACGGACGACCTGGAGATCGGGCTCCTGGGCACGCTGGCCCGCGCGCACGCCTCGCAAGGGCAGCTCCGGTCGCTGATGCTGGCCTTGAAGCTGGCCGAGCTGACGGAGGTCAGCGCGCGCCTCGGCGATCCGCCGGTCCTCTTGCTCGACGACGTTCCGAGCGAGCTGGATCCCCGCCGGCGCGCGCGCCTGTTCGAGGTGGTTGCCGGTCTGGATTGCCAGACGCTCATCTCGGTGACGGAACGGGAGATCGTTCCACCTTACCCGGCACGGACCGATTTCCTGGTTCGGGCCGGGCGCGTGCAGGCGAATCCGTGAAGAGCCGAGCCATATTCTCTTTACAGACCCCGATCCGCATGCTAGGTAATTGTAAACGTTCAGGTTTGTAGCCGGTTGGCTCCCTTGAACGCAGGTTCCTTCTCAGTGCGATCGACGCGTTCATGACCACGTCCGAGCCGCCGAACGGCGAACAGCCCAAAGGCTCCGAACAGCCCGGGACGTACAACGAGGAGAGCATTCAGGTCCTGAAGGGCCTGGACGCCGTTCGTAAGCGCCCCGGCATGTACATCGGTGACACCGATGACGGCACGGGTCTGCACCACATGGTCTACGAAGTCGTCGACAACTCGGTCGACGAGGCGCTGGCCGGCTTCTGCGATCGCGTCGACGTGGTGATCCACTTCGACGGGTCGGTCTCCGTGGAAGACAACGGCCGCGGCATCCCGGTCGGCGAGCACCCGGTCGAGAAGCGCCCGACGGCGGAGCTGGTCATGACCCAGCTGCACGCCGGCGGAAAGTTCAACCACAACAGCTACAAGGTCTCAGGCGGTTTGCACGGCGTCGGCGTGTCGGTCGTGAACGCGCTGTCCGAATGGCTGAAGCTGGAGATCAAGCGCGACCAGAAGACCTACTACCAGGAGTACCGGCGCGGCGACGCGGTGACCGAGCTGGCCACCATCGGCGTGTCCGAGCGGAGCGGCACGAAGATCACCTTCAAGCCGGACGCCGAGATCTTCAAAGGGACCGAGTTCAGCTTCGAGATCCTCACGCAACGACTGCGCGAGCTCTCGTACCTGAACCGCGGCCTGATGATCACGATTCGCGACGAGCGGAGCGACAAGGGGCACGACTTCAAGTTCGAGGGCGGCATCTCGCAGTTCGTCGCCGATCTGAACGCCTCCAAGACGCCGGTCCACGACAAGCCAATCCCGGTCCAGGGCGAGGTCGACGGGACACAGGTCGACATCGCGTTGCAGTGGAACGATTCGTATCAGGACGCGATCTACTGCTTCACCAACAACATCAAGAACAAGGACGGCGGGACGCATCTGACCGGCTTCCGCGCCGCGCTCACCCGCACCGTCAACGCCTACGCGCAGGCGGCCGGGCTGCTCAAGGACTTGAAGAACGGGCTGGGCGGTGACGACATCAGCGAGGGTCTGACCGCCATCGTCTCGATCAAGCACCCCGATCCCAAGTTCAGCAACCAGCCCAAGGACAAGCTGGTCTCGTCCGAGGTGAAGGGGATCGTCGAGCGGGTCGTGAACGAAAAGCTGGCGCGCTTCCTCGAGGAGAACCCGCGCGTCGCCAAGCAGATCATCGAGAAGGCGGTGCTGGCCGCGCGCGCGCGCGATGCCGCCCGCAAGGCGCGCGAGATGGTGCAGCGCAAAGGCGCGCTCGACTCATCGTCGCTGCCTGGCAAGCTGGCCGACTGCCAGGAGCGCGACCCCGCGCTGGCCGAGCTGTACATCGTCGAGGGCGACAGCGCCGGCGGCTCAGCCAAGCAGGGGCGCAACCGCAAGGATCAGGCGATCCTCCCGCTGCGCGGCAAGATTTTGAACGTCGAGAAGGCGCGGCTCGAGAAGATGCTCTCGTCGCAGGAGATCGTCACCCTCATCACCGCGCTCGGCTGCGGCGTCGAGAAGGAAAAGGACGTCGCCAAGCTCCGTTATCACCGCATCATCATCATGACGGACGCCGACGTCGACGGCAGCCACATCCGCACGCTGCTGCTGACGTTCTTCTATCGCCACTTCCCGGAGATCGTGGAGCACGGCTACCTCTACATCGCGCAGCCGCCGCTCTACCGGGTCAAGAAGGGCAAGAAGGAGCTGTATCTGAAGAACGAGCAGGCGCTGGAGGACTTCCTGCTCGAGAGCGCCGCCGAGAACCTGAGCCTCCGGTCTTCAGAAAACGTGGCCGGCATCGCGGGCGAGGCGCTGCGCCTGCGGGCCCGCCAGGCCGCCAAGTACAAGCGTCTGCTGGGCGTCATGGACCGCCGCTGCGACGCCCGGATCGTCGACGCCATCATCAAATCCGCGCGGCTCACCAAGGCCGACCTGCGCGACCAGATGAAACTGGCGCGCAGCCTGCCGCAGCTGCAGGCGTACTTCGACAAGTTTGCACCCGAGCTATCGGACGTGGTGTTCAAGGTCGTCCCCGACACGGAGCACGGCGGTTCGAAGATCGTCACCCCCGTCGGCGCCAATGGTGTTCGTCGCCCGACCACGGTCGACTTCGAGCTGATGAACTCGCCCGAGTTCACCGACCTGCAGGCGCTGTTCGGCGAGCTCTCGGCCATCGGCGCCGGCCCCTACGCGTTGGAGCACGGCAACGACACGACCGAGTTCGAGCGGATCGAGGAGCTCGGCGATCGCATTCATGAGCTCGGCAAGAAGGGCCTAGCGATCAACCGCTACAAGGGCCTGGGCGAGATGAACCCGGAGCAGCTCTGGGAAACGACCATGGATCCCATGCGGCGCACGCTGCTCCAGGTCCGCGTCGAAGACGCCTACGAGGCCGACAGTCTTTTCTCCACGTTGATGGGCGACCTGGTCGAACCGCGTCGCGCCTTCATCGAGAGCAACGCTCTCAACGTCCGCAATCTGGACGTCTGACCGGCGCGGCGCCGCCGTCAGCAGCGGATGTTCTGAACGATCGACATCTGCATTTGATGTTCGGCCGCCATCATCTGCGTCACCATCTGATTCATCTCGGTGATCTGGTTCATCTTGGCCTGAAGCTGCATCATGGCCGTCGGGCTGTTCGCGACGTCATCGGGCAGGCTCCCGCTGGTGATCGCCTGCATGAACTGATCGGGCGTCATCGCGAGCAGCTTCTTGAGATCAGCCGACTCCGAGCTGGAGCTGCTGGAAGCACTGGTCGCGCTGTCCGTCTTTGAGGCCGTCGTCGTCGACGCGGCGGCGGTCGACTCTGAGCCGCTGCTCTTCGTTGCCGCCTTCGCCGTCGACGAGGTTCCCGCGCCGCTCGTTGCCGAAGTCGTGCTGCTGGTCGCGGCCTTGGGAGCGGTGGTCGCCGCGGCCGCCGCCGTGCTGGCGGTCGCCGTGGGCAAGGCAAGGCTGACGGCGGCGGCCGTCGTCGCGGAAGAAGACGGCGGTGGCGAAGGCTCCGCCGCCGCGGTGCCGGCCGGCGTGCCCGGGTTCCCCGACAGCCCCTGCGACAGCTGGGGGAGATCGCCGACGGCGCTCGCACCGTGCTTGATGCCGGCCGCCGCTGCTTGCGGGCCGCTCGCGAAGTCGATCGTCGCGGCGGCGACCTCGCCGAGGCCCTTCAGGTTCTGTGGCAGGACGGCCTCCAGCGCGTCACCGACCAGCTTGCCCGGGTCGGTGATGACGCCGGCGACGTCCGAGATGGCGGTGCTGATGCTGCTCAAGATGCTCATGGGATCTCCTTTTCTCCGGGGGCGATATTGGGCGGTTCTTTGGTCATTGATGGGGTCCCGGGCGGCGCGTTCTCGCCCTGGTCGAGCGCCGCACGGATCTCGCTGCGCATGAACAGCAGCTTGGGCTGGTTGGGTTCGTGCGCGAGACCGAGCGCCAGCGCGTCGAGCGCCGCGCGCAGCTTACCCAGGCGTCGAAGGGTCGCGGCCTGGAGCGAGTACGGCCACCAGGCGGTGTGATCGGCGGCGACGAGACCGCGACAGAGGATCTCCACCTCGGCGTATCGGCCGGCCTGATAGAGCTGGTAGCTGAGCGCCGCCAGGATGTCGAGCGCCCGGGCGGGAATCGCCAGCAACGCCCGCAGCGTCGTCTCCTCGAGGAATCGACGTGCGGCGGGCGACAGCGACGCGGCAGGCTCGGTGGGCACAAAGGACGTTTCGACCCCGCGGCGGCGGAGTTGCGCGTGCCCCAAACAAAAAACCCCGGCGCGGAGCGGTCCCGGCCGGGGTTCGATGCGCGCGCCGAAGCGCGCCAGCATCAGATCAGCAGGAGAAGATGCGGTCCAGCTTCTCTTCGATCTTCACTTCCTTCGACTTCGTCGCGACCGCGATCTCCTTGATCAGCAGCGTGCGCGCGGTGTCGAGCATCTTCCGCTCGCCGAACGACAGCTCCTTGTCGCCCTTCAGCCGCTGCAGGTCGCGCAGAACCTCGGCGATCTCGAACACCGAGCCGGTCTTGATCTTCTCCATGTACTCGCGGTAGCGGCGGTTCCAGGTCTGCCCTTCGACGGCCACTTCACGGCTCTTCAGGATCTCGAACACCTCGTCGACCTCGTCCGCGCGGATCAGCTCGCGCAGGCCAACCGCGCCCGCATTGCGGGTCGGGATCATGATCTTCATCCCGTTCTCGAGAATCTTCAGGATGTAAAAGGTCTGCTTGTTTCCCGAGATCTCACGCGTCTCGATGCCGACAATTTGAGCAACGCCGTGGGCCGGATAAACGGCCAAATCACCAACTCTGAATGTCGGCTCCATGACTACGTGCACTCCTTGTTGAGGACGGTTTTCAAGGCCCGCGAACTCTATCATGCGAATCGCCCTTATTCAACCGTTTCTCCGACGGAGGCTTATGCCGCGACGCGCGCGCCAGAAGCCTGTCAGGTCGCGCTGCGGCGCAGATAGTTGAGTATCGAGAGCACCGGGAAGCCAGTGCCGCCCTTGGCAATGTGGCCCTCGGTTTTGCCCGCACTGGCCGGGCCGGCGATGTCGACGTGGGCCCAGGGGACCGTTCCGGCGAACTCCTTGAGGAAGAGCCCGGCCGTGAGCGCGCCGCCCCAACGCTCGCCGGTGTTTTTCAAATCAGCGATCTCGGATTTGAGTTGTTCACCCAACCGCGGCGGCAAGGGCAACCGCCACATCTCCTCGCCGGATTGCTCGGCCGCGGTCAGCAACGCCGCCGCCAGTGTGTCGTCGTTGCTCATCACGCCCGCGATGTAGGGGCCGAGCGCGACGATGCACGCGCCGGTCAGCGTGGCGAAATCGAGCACCACGTCGGGCTTCAACCGCAACCCGAAGGTGATCGCATCCGCCAGGGTCAACCGCCCCTCGGCGTCGGTGTTGTTGATCTCGACGGTCTTGCCGTCGAGTGAACGGAGCACGTCGCCGAGCTTGTACGAGTTGCCCGAGGGCATGTTCTCCGTGCAGGCGGCCAGCGCATGGATCTCGACGGGCAACTTCTCATCAGCGGCGGCGATCGTCGCCGCGAGCACCGCGGCCGCGCCGGCCATGTCGGTCTTCATGTCGAGCATGCCGTCGTTCGTCTTCAGCGACAGGCCGCCCGAATCGAAGGTCACGCCCTTGCCGATGAGCACCACGCGCCGGCGCGCGTCCGGCGGGGTCCAGGCGAGATGAACGAAGCGCGGCTCCTGCTGGCTTCCTTGCGCGACCGCCAGGAACAGACCCATCCCAAGCTGCGCGCAGGCCGCGCGATCGAGAACCTCGACTGAGAGGCCGGCCGCCTTCGCCCACTCGCTGGCCAGCTCCGCGATCTTCGTTGGCGTGAGCACGCCCGCCGGCTCGTTGACCAGGTCGCGGGCGCGCGCGATCGCTCGGGCGGCATTTCGGGCGCGTGTCAGCGCGGCGGCGCCGGCGTTCGCGTCGACGGTGCCCGGCGCGGCAAGCGCGAGCGCGGCCAGGGTCGAGGGCCGGTTGCGCTCGCCGGTCAAATACCGGTCGAACCGATAGCCGCCGAGCGCAGCGCCCTCGGCCGCCGCTTCGACGGCCGCCAGCAGATCGCCCCCCGCGGTCCAGGTGAACGCGGCGCGCTTGGCCCCGACGTTTCCCGCCAGCCGCGCCCCGGATCCGGCGGCGCCGCGGAGCGTCCGGCCGAGGTCCGCCCCCGCACCCCCAAGCCCGAGCAGCGCCACGCGCCGGGCGGGAATCGCGCCGTGGGTGTGCGCGATCAATGTTTGCCCCGGCTTGGCCTGGAAGCGCTCCTCGCTGGCAGCCCGGCGGAGAAGGCCACCCAGACGGCCGTCGGCGCGGCCAGCCACGCCTGCGCCGGCCAGATCTTCTTCCGTACAGGCGACGAGGAGGACGTCGACCTCCAGTTCCAGCGGGTCCCCGTGAGCGAAGCTGATCTCGAGCATGGAAAAACGGTCGACGAGGGAGCGGCCGGCCGGAAGCGTCCAAGGATATGGGCCGCCGGGCGAGTTGGCAAGGCGAGGCGGCGGGCCGCTGTTGACAGGGCTGGGGTGAGCCAGTAGCGTGGGCCGCTCGATGGCAAAGGCCGGACCATTGCGGAAGGCTGGTCGGAAGTCGGGCGCCAAGGCCGAGAAGCCGGTCAAGATCGCAGGCAAGAACGGGAGCCTGGTCGCGAGCCGGTCGACTCCCGTGAAGCAGGCGAGCGCGAAGCGCGTGGGCGAGCCAGCCGGCGAGAGCCATCGCAAACCGGTCGCCGCGCGGATTGCCCGTGGCGCCAAGGTCGGCGGCGCAAGCAGCCGGCCAGCTCTCGAACCAGCCGTCGCTCCGGAAGCACCCCCTCCTTTGCCGGCGCCCATCGCCAGCTTCACCTTCTGAGGTCAGTGTAGATGTCTACTTCGACGACGGCGGTTCTCTCCGAGAAGCGCGAGGCGGCCGCCAAGGCGCTGCGGGAGATCCTCGATCGCATGGGCATCGAGGCAGAAGTCAGTGCCTTCGACGACGGCGAGCGAATTTTCCTGGACGCGCATGGCGCGGAGTCGGGGCTGATTATCGGAAAGAAGGGCGCAACGCTGGACGCGTTGCAGTATGTCGTCAACCGCATCATCAGCAAGAAGCCCAACGATGGTCCTGGGGTCGTCGTTGACGCAGAGGGCTATCGCGGCCGGCGCGAGGATTCGCTGGTCGACCTAGCCCGCCGGCTGGCCGAAAAGGCAGTGAAGACGGGACGTCCGGTCCCGGTCGAGCCGATGAGCCCGCATGATCGGCGTATCGTGCACGTCGCTCTGGTCGAGCACCCGGGCGTCACGACGGAGTCCGACGGAGAGGGGCTCTTCCGGCGGGTGGTGATTTACCCGAAGAGCCGCGCCCCCGAGACCAGCGAGTAGCGACGACCCGCCGCCCGGTAGGCTGCCTAGGAGGGCTCGAGCAGCCGCGTCAACCCGTCGCTGCCAATCGCGCCTTCGAGGGCGTCGGCCAAGGCATTGGGGTCGTTTCCGGCGCCCCCCGCGATCCAGGGGAGCGTTCCGAGAGCGCGCTGGCCAGTCAAGCGGGCGATGAGCGGGCCGTTGCCGTCCTCGTGCGGCTGGAGCTCGCTATGGGTGCGGTTGAACACCAGGCCGGCGATCGGCAGCCCGTGCCGCGCGGCCTCGCGGAGGGTCAGGGCGGTGTGGTTGATCGTCCCGAGGGCAGTACGGGCGACGATCAGCAAGGGGAGCTCGAGTCGGGCGGCCAGCTCGACCGCGGTCGCGTCGCGCGTGTAAGGGACCAGCAGCCCGCCAGCGCCTTCGACGAGAAGGAAGTCGCCCCGGCGGGTGAGGTCATGGGCGCGGGTGAGGATGCGATCCAGATCGACCACGACGCCCTCGGCTTCGGCTGCCTGGTGGGGCGCTGCCGGGAGGCGAAGGCTGTAGAGGCAGACGGCGGACGGATCGACCGGCGGTTGGGCAGCATGCCAGAGCGCATGGGCATCCGCGGGGTCGGGGTCGCATCCAGTCTCGACCGGCTTGAATGGGATGGGCGCGAGGCCGCGCCGGCGAGCGGCGCGAAGTAGCCCGATCGAGACAGTGGTCTTGCCAACCCCGGTGTCGGTTCCAGTGACGAAGAGTCCATTCAGGGCGCGTGCCATTAAAGACGGACCGCCTCGCGAAGAGCGCCAACCAGCTGCTGGAGGTCGGAGGGGGCGTGCGCGGCCGAGAGCGTGATGCGCAGGCGGGCGGAGCCTGCCGGGACGGTGGGCGGGCGAATGGCGGGGACGAATAATCCCCGGCTGGCCAGAGCGGCGGAGACCTGGAGGGCACGGGCGTCGCTGCCCAGGATGAAAGGAATGATCGGGCCGCTCGGGTGGGGCGTCCCTGGGCTGAGCTCGCCGAGCCGGGCCGCGAGCCAGGCGCCATGGGCCTGCAGGACGTCCCGGCGGCGATCACCCTCAGGCCCGGCGATGATGTCGAGGGCGGCGGTCGCTGCGGCGGCAACCGGGGGCGGGAGCGCGGTGGTGAAGATGAAGGTCCGGGCCCTGTTCAGGAGGTAGGTCCGGATCAGGGTGTCGGTGGCGGCGAAGCCGCCGGCTGCGGCGAAGGCCTTACCGAGGGTTCCGACGAGGACGTCAGGATTGACGCCGGCCGCGGCACACAGGCCGCGACCGCCGGGACCGGCCACACCGAGGGCGTGCGCTTCGTCGACCACCAGGACAGCGTCGTGGGCATCGCAGGCGGCCGCGAGGGCCTGCAAGGGCGCGGCGTCGCCGTCCATGCTGAAGAGGGATTCGGTGACCAGGATCCGGCGACGGGCGCCGGCGGCATCGGCGAGCAGGCGCGCGGCGGCTGGGGCGTCGCCGTGGGGATAAATTGCGACCCGGGCGCGGGACAGCCGGCAGCCGTCGATGATGCTCGCGTGGTTGAGTGCATCGGAGATGATGGCGTCTTCCCGGCCGGCGAGCGCCGTCAGGACGCCGATGTTGGTCTGGTAGCCGGTCGGGAAGAGGAGAGCGGACCCGCGGCCGAGGTAGGTGGCGAGGCCATCTTCCAGAAGACGATGAGCTGGGAGATCACCAGACACCAGGCGAGCGGCGGAGGCCCCGAAGCCGTCGCGGGTGGCCGCACGGGCGGCTGCCTCGGCGAGGGCCGGATGCGACGCGAGGCCGAGGTAGTCGTTCGAAGCGAAGGAAAGGCGGGACTGATTGGCGGCGGAGATGGCGACCCGTGAGGCACCGGCGATACTGGGGAGAGCGCGAAGGCGGTCGACGGCTGCCAGGGCAGAGAGCTCGGCCGCAAGGTCGGCGCGAAACGGGGCCACGGGGGCGTTATAGCAGGATCGGACGACGGCTCGGCCGGGAGTGTTTCACGTGGAACATCGAGGGTTCGCACCCCGGCAAGCCCGCCGGACTGTTCCACGTGGAACACTGGATCAAGGGACGGTGACCTCGATCAACACCCGGCGCCCGCCCGAATAGCGCCGAGCCCGTATTGGGAGCGCCTCGTCGGCCGCAAGCGAGGTCTCGGGCGTCGTCAGCACGAAGACCCGTCCGCCAGGGCGAACGAGCCGCCGGCCGAGGGCCAACCAGTCGAGAGGGGCGAGCGTCGCGCGTGAAAAGGCGGCGTCAAAGCTCCGAGGTGCCTCGGCCGCCAGATCCTCGCCATGCCGCACCTCCAACCGAACCCGAGTCGCCAGGCCCAGCTCACGGATCCCGGTGCGCAAGAAGGCGCCCTTCTTGTTGAGAGGTTCGCAAAGGACGAGCGCCAGCGCCGGGCGAAGAATGGCCAGCGGAATGGCCGGAAGGCCGCCGCCGGTTCCCACGTCGATGATCTGCTGGGGGCCCGCGAGGCCCGCCGCGAGGGCGAACGAATCCGGGAAGTGGTCGGTGACCAAGTCGGCGCTGGAGCGCGCCCCCGTCAGGTTGATGTGCTCATTCCAGGTCAACAGCAGCGTCGCGTACTGACCCAACTCCGCCGCCTGTTGGTCGCTACAGGGAACGCCCCACTCGGCGGCCAGGGCCGACAGCCCCCGCCGCAGTTCGCCGCTGTCCAAACCCTTTGTCCCGTGCATGCGCCGAGACGTATTATCACGCCGATGTTGGAAAATTCCCGGCTGGCCGCGGTGCTGGTCCCCTTTGTTCGTGAGGCGACCGGTGGCGAGGACGGCATCGTCGAGACCCTGGTTGGTGACGCGTCGACCCGCCGGTATCACCGTGTCAGGGTCAAAGGTGGCGATCCGGTCAGCGTCGTCGTCATGGAGCTGCCCGACGAACCGCTGAAATCCGACGAAGCATCCGCCGCCGGCCCGCCGCCGGAGCTGCCGTTCCTCAACGTCCAGCGCTACCTCGCCGCCGCCGGTTACCCGGTCCCGCGGATCTTGCGGGTCGACATGCCTCGCGGGCTCATCGCCCTCGAGGACCTGGGCGACCGCACGTTCGAGTCCGTCGTCCGAGGAGCCACCGACGGCGACCGCCGCGCCTTCTACCGAACCGCCCTCGAGAAGATCGTCGCCCTACAGACGCTGGGCGACCAACACCCCGACCCGGCGTGCGTCGCCTTTTCGCGGCGGTTCGACGAGACGCTCCTTCGCTGGGAGCTGGAACACTTCAGGGAGTGGTACCTCGAGACCGAGCGGGGCGTCAGGCTCGACGAGGGCGAGGCGCGGGCGCTGGGGGAGAACTTCGACTGGCTGGCCCGCACCCTGGCCACGGCGCCGCCGACCCTGGTCCACCGCGACTTCCAGAGCCGCAACATCATGGTGGTCGGCCCCAGTCGCGATCTGAAGGTGATCGATTTCCAGGACGCCCTGCTGGGCAGCCGGGCCTACGATCTGGTCGCGCTCCTCCGCGACTCCTACGTCGTTCTGCCGTCCGCCGAGGTGGCCGATCTGGTCGGCGAGTTCGCTCGCCTGGCCGGCGTCGAAAACGCGGCGGATTTCCGCCGGCTGTTCTTGCTGCAGACCCTGCAACGCAAGCTGAAGGACGTCGGCCGATTCGTGTTCATCGATCGGGTTCGAAAGAACCCCTCGTTTCTCCGGTGGATCCCGGCGACGGTCGGCTATTTGCGTGAAGCGGTCGCCGCCGCACCCGACGAGCTTCGCGCGATGCGCGAGATCTTCGCTCGCCGACTGCCTGAGATTGCTAGTTAGTGATTATCTATTTGTATTGCTGGAAAATGCCGTGAAAACTGGCGCATATACTGGCTGACCAGCAGCGGTAGCGGCGATGGAGTCTCAACGAACAGTGGAGCGGGCGGCGCAGGCAATTCTGATCGTCGAGGAGGACGAAGCAATTCGTCGCATTCTCGATCTCAGCCTGCGGCACGCCGGCTTCGCGGTGGGGCTCGCCAGCAGCAACGAAGAGGCCATTCGCCGGCTGGCCGACGGCCCCGATCTGGTGATCGCCGGCGCCAGCGACGCCGACGGCCTGGCGTTCTGTCGCCGCGTGAAGCAGACGGGCGAGCGCCTCCCGCCGGCGGTGGTCCTGATCTCCGACCCCGATCTCGAGAGCAAGACGCGCGGGCTGGAGGCCGGCGCCGACGACTTCGTCGTCAAGCCGATCTATGTGCAGGAGGTGGTCGCG
>CAZTZM010000211.1:0-15514 GCA_964618005.1 uncultured Myxococcales bacterium | reverse complement strand
CGACGGGTGGATCGGCCGGCGGCGGTGATCTCACGACGGGCACTGGCGGGAGCGGCGCTTCGGGAGGCTCGAACAGCGGTTGCGCCTGCGCGGTGGACGGCCGGGGGGACGGCAGCCTTTGGACGGCCGCCCTGGCGCTGGCGCTCGGATGCTCGGCCACGCGCCGGTCGAAGCGCCGGATTCGATGATTCGACGCCTGACGCTCGCCTGCTTTTCTCCTACGTCGGGTGTGGCAAGGATGGCGGCCATCCCGACTGGCGGGGCGAAACAGCCGCCTGCATATCGGGCGTCATTGACAGTGCAGCCCGTGCGCTCCGTAACCGACAGAGGTGATCCATGAGACGCCCGCGCTGGCGGTGGCCGTCGCCGGCTGACCGTCGAGGACAGGGCTGCACACCGCTCCCGCGGCGAGGGCAAGCCGTTGCTGGAGGATCGGCATATCAGTTCTGCGCCACCTCTCCCTTGCCGGGTACATGGACACGCCCCGCCTCGGTTCGACCGCAGTCCGTTTCGGCGTTCGCCCTCGCAATGCCAATCTCACGTGCGTGCTGATCCTCGGGTCGCTGGCGTCGCTCGGGGCCTGCCATACGGATACGAAGGCCAGCAGCGACGCGGGAGCCGGTGGCGGTACCGACACGGGTACCGGGGGGATGCCGGGATCAGGTGGAGGCGGCGGGGGCGGACAGATACTTGACGGAGGCTCAGGCGGAACTGGGGTCGGGGGGAATTTCTCGAACGGTGGCGGCGGCTCTGCATCCGCTGGTGGCGGTACGGCCGGAACGGGAGGGCGCGGCGGCTCGGGCGGCACCACCGACGGGCTCGCGGGCGCGGGAGGCAATCCTATGCTCACCAACGGCGTCCTGTATGTGTCCCCCACCGGAAATGATTCGAATCCGGGCACACTGTCGCAACCCTTGCAGACGCTGACCCGGGCGCGGGATCTCGTGCGCCCGGCGCTCGGCACGATGACGGCAGACGTCACGGTATTTCTGCGCGGCGGCACCTACCCCCTCACGAGCACGGTGACCTTCTCCGGTGCGGACTCGGGCCAGAACGGCTTTTACGTCAAGTACCTGGCCTACCCTGGAGAGCAGCCTCTGCTCACGGGGGGCCGGCCAATCAGGGGTTGGAAGCTGTACGACGCAACCAACAATATCTACGCGGCCAGCGGCGTCACGTTCCCGTTCCGGCAGCTCTACGTCAACGGCGTAAAGGCGATCCGCGCGCGCTCTCCGAACCTGGCCGCAGGCGGTGGGCCGAACTTCTACCGGTTTTCGAACGTCGACAAGACCGCGCACAACATCCAGGTCTCGAGCGCGTACGTTTCGAACTGGAAGAACCTGACCAAGGTCGAGATGCACCTCATGGCCGCCTGGGCCGACCAAACGCTACGCCTGGCCTCGTACACGACGTCAGGCTCCACCGCCTATATCAAATTTCAAACGCCTGAAGACAGCATCTTGTTCGTCCGGGCGTTCCCATTGTTTGGCATTACAGCCGCCGGGAAGGGTCAGGCCTTCTACTTCGAAAACGCGCTCGAATTTCTGGACCAGCCGGGGGAGTGGTACCTCGACGAGGCGGCCGACGTTCTCTATTACAAGCCCAGAACGGGCGAGGACATGTCGACGGCCACGGTTGTGGCGCCGGACGTCGAGACCCTCATCAGCGTAGCCGGAACTGACGCCACCACCAACGCCGCCCATCACATCTGGTTCGAAGGGTTGGCATTTGCGCACTCCACATATCTGACGCCCAGCACCTCTGGCTTCTTGGACAATCAAGCCGGCCAGTACAACGTCGCTCCGACCAAGGGCAACACACAGTATGTCGGACGGCCGGCGGGGGGCGTCTTCGTCGCGAACGCCAACCACATCCAATTCGAGGACAACATATTTGCGCAGATGGCGGCGACGGGGCTCGACTTCAACTATGGAACCCACGACGACATGATCGAGGGCAACGTGTTTACGGACATCGGCGGCAGCGGGATATCAATCGGCAAGTTCACAGCCAGTGAATCAACCGAGATGCACGTGCCCTACAACCCCGCCGACGCAAGCGAGATCTGCACGAGCGATACCATCAAGGACAACTACATAACGAACGTGACGACCGAGCTCCAGGGCGCCTGCGGGATCGCGGCAGGTTACCCACGCTCCCTCGACATCGAGCACAACGAAGTCTCCTTCACCAATTACACGGGGATCTCCGTCGGCTTCGGATGGACGGGCACGGTCAACGCGATGAGCAACAACAAAATCAACTACAACAACGTTCATGACATCGCGAAGATCCTTGCCGACGGGGGCGGCATTTATACGCTGTCAAACCAGGGGCCTGCCTCCCAGGAAGAATACAACTACCTGCACGATTTCCAAAAATCGACATGGGCTGACTACGACGACCACGGCATCTACATGGACGAGCAGACCGGCGGATATACCGTCAGTCACAACGTCCTCGTCAATTGCCCCACGTTGTTCAAAAACAGCATCGGCGCCAACGACACGATTACAGACAACTCTGGGATGCTTGCGACGACCATCAGCGCCGCCGGGCTCGAGCCAGCATACGCCAGCATCAAGACCAATCTAGAGATCCCGCTCCCGGTCTTCCCGTAGCCGAATGGCGACGGGTTCGATGATCTGGCCGACGGCGCGCCGCGGGGCGCGCAGCAACCATGAAGCCGCGCGTCATCTTCATCCCGGCGACATCGAGATGGCGTCAGACGAGCTTCTCGGTCCCGTCCGATCGCTCCGCGATCCCGGCAATGTGGTGGCGGACATTGCGCACCAGGCGGTTCGAGGGCGCAGCGTCACGCAGGCCCGATAATGCTCGAGAGCGCGTACGAAAGGGGGCGCTGCGAACGCGCTCCAATACATTTGCGCCCAGCTCTGACGCTTGTCGAACCCGCGAAGGATACGTTGAACCGAGCACGGGCGTCGGCGTTTGCCAGCCACATGGGCTCCTCGGAAGGCTCGATTCCGCGCATCAGTTTCGCGACCGGATGCCCTCTCCCCCAAGATCCCTCGCCCGGATCCCCTGGCGGAACCAAAGGAGCCCCCTTGATGCGCGCCAGGCTCGTCATCGACATCCTCTCGATCGCGTAAGCATCCGAACCAACCGTCCGTCTCGGAGGGTGGACGATGTCGGCTCAAGGAGCAGCAGCCTTCGTATGCTGGCCTTGAGTCGCCAACGGTAGTTCCACCGTAAAGACACAGCCCTTCCCGGGCAGGTCGCGAACTGTGAGCTCTCCGCCTCCGGAGCGAATCCCCTGCCGGCTGATCGCCAGCCCAAGGCCCATACCGGATCGGTCTTCACTCTTCTGGACATAGGGAAGGAACAGTTCATCCTCCTTCCCTGGCGGCAGTCCCCCACACTCGTCCTCGACCTCGATGCGAATCCTGTTGTCTGAGACTTCTCGTGCGCGCAAAGCGATGGTGCTGCCACGCGGAGAAAACTTGAACGCGTTGCGCAGCAGGTTTGTGACGGCGGCGGCGACGCCCAGCCGATCCGTGTCGAGCTCCAGATCCCCGTCCGCCGAGGTGACCTCCAGGGTATAGCCACCAGCGGTCGCCTCGATCGTGGCCGCCACCTGGAGCTCTTCCATTAATTCGGACAGCCGGACACGCGCGCGCACCGGAGGACTAGAGACCCTCTGGACGATGGCGATCGACCGGTCGATCAACTGGCTGAGCGACTTCAACGTGCGCTCCAACACCAGACCCGTGCTGCCTCCAATAGCGACCTTCCCTTGCTTCAAAACGTGAAACGTGAGCGTGGCTGTGGTGACGAGGTTGCGCAGCTCGTGGGCCATAAAGCCGGTGCGCTCGTTTTCGCGTTCGACCTGCACCCGTTCGCGCTGGCGTTCGAACTCGGTGACGGCACGCGCGATGGCGTAGTCCAGGCACTTGTTCAGCGTGCGAAAGTCATCGGTGGAGATGGGCGTGTTCAGATCGACGGCCAGCTCGGTAATGGCCTGGCAGACGTCACCATAGTCGTGGACCAGCTGATCGACAGTGAACCCCACCCGCATGCGATCTCCGCCGTGGCCCGCGGCCGACTGACCGAGTTTCGGATCCGTGACCGCGCCGCGCGCGCTCTGCTCCTTCAGGACCTCGGTCAGCTGATCGAGGAACAGCGGGACCCCGTGCTCGATCTCCGACTCCGTGGGCCGTGGGGCCATCCGAACGAGGACCTTCTGCCGGGTGAGATCCAGGATCTCCTGTCGGTGTTGTGAAATGAATTCACTCAGCATTGGCTGAAAATAATTATCCCCCGCCGACAAGAAGATGCTGATCTGTAAGTAAGCCGCGTTCATGGATCAGCGCGTCGCGGTGTGATGGACGACGGGGCGGCGACCGATGGTTCCTCACCGCGCACCCGTCAACAACGGTGTCGGGCCTCTGAGTTGGGGGAATCCCGTACAGACCGCGCGGGTTGTCCGGACTGGCAGCGGCGCGCGCCGGCCGATTATTTAGACTCCTCGTTGGCTGCGTCGCGCTTTTTGGGTGAAAGGGCGGCGGGAATCGGGATTCCCGCTGCTCCGACGAAACCGCCAGAGGGCCCGTACCGAACGTGACCCATCGCTCTCTTGAGCTCGTGCAAACGCCACAACTTCTTGTCGTCTGACATTCCACGTCGCAGGCGGCGGAGTGTTTTGGGACTGTCGAGACGAGGGTTCGACGCACGTGCCCGTCCCGTCGTCATCCTCTGCCATGTCGCATCCTCCGCGGACTGGTCTCACTTCCACGAATTCGGCGGCGAATGGCTCATCGATCGGCAATAGTTGCTGCCGGGGTCCTGACGATGACGGAGGCAATGGTCGAGAATGGATGGTCGGATGCGCCAGCCGACCTTCGCCGGATATTCGAGGAGAACGGTAGCCCTATGTGGATCCGCGACGACGTGGAGATCGTCGCCATCAACCGGGCTTCGCTGCTCCACTATGGGTACTCGCGGGACGAGTTTCTCGCTCTGACAATGGGTGATCTCGCCGTGACCGAAGAGCTTCGCGGGCTTTCGAAACATAAGAGGAAGGACGGATCGATCATCGACGTGAAGGTCACCTCCTTCGCGGTCACGTTCCGCGGGCTTCCAGCGTCGTTGGACTCCATCCAAGACGTCACCGACCGTCGAAAGACCGCAGCCCAGGCAGACCATCTCGATCTCTTGCTGGCGACCGCCACAGATGCTGTAGTCACCAGCGACGAGAACCTCGTCCTTACCGGGTGGAATGCCGCTGCCGAGACGATCCTTGGACGACGGGCGGACGAGGTACTTGGGCAGCCTCTGGCACTCGTATTTCGTACGAACTTCGTCGACGCCGAACGCGCAGAAGCGATCCGCGAGCTGGTGGCGACGGGAACTTTCCGTGGCGAGCTCATGTACGACCGAGGCGACGGCAGGCACATTCATCTGGAGTCACGCGTCACCGCCCTTGTCGACAGCGATGGAAAGCGGCTTGGTTACGTCAGCGTCAACCGCGACATCACCGAGCACAGTTACGCCGAAGAGGCCGTCCGATCCTTATTGAAGGAGGTACTCACGGCGCAGGAGGTGGAGCGGCGACGAATCGCCCATGAGCTGCACGAAGAGACCGCCCAGAGTCTGACCTCGCTCTTGGTCGGTCTCCGGGCGATCGAGGAGTCGCAGGATCTCCGCCAGGCGCTCGGTGGAACGAGCGCCCTGCGCGGGTTGGTGTCGGCCGCCATGGAGGGCGTTCGGCGCATATCCCGGGGACTTCGCCCGAGCGTACTCGACGATCTTGGGCTCCACGAGGCTCTTGACCGGTTGGGCCTAGACGTGAGCCGCGCCCATGGGTTCGTGGTCGACGTTCACGCCGCTGGCCCACGTCTGCCTCGCCTTCCCGAAGCGATCGAGACCGCGCTCTACAGGATTGCCCAGGAGGCCCTGACGAACGCGAGCAAGCACGCCTCACCGAAGGCGGTCAGTATTCTCATTCATCGGACCCCGGGCGAGGTTCGCCTGGTGATCGAGGACGACGGAAGCGGATTCGACACCTCTGAACCTATCTCCGAAGGACAGGTCGGGCTCGTGGGGATCCGCGAGCGCGCTCGCCTGGTCGGAGGCTCGGTGGCAGTCGAGTCCTCCCCGGGACAAGGTACGACCATTTGTGTCAGTGTCCCGCTTCTGGAACCTGCGCGGAATTCGGAATGATGCTGCGAATCTGCCCCGTGAGCAGGCTCACATCCTGGTCATTCTCACGTTCGGGAAGCCGATGCAGCGATCGGACTAAGAACCGGTGAAACTCACCTCGCGCCGCCAAGCGTGCGATTCTGTTGCTGCCCCCCGGCAACGGCTGGACGATTACGTTCGGCGACAGGGATGAGCAGACCGAGCGCGACGACCGTTGAGAAGGCGAAGCGACTGCTCGCGAGCGAGGGCGCCCCTTGGAGCACCTCCGAGGAGTGTGCCGCGGCATCCTGGCGCATCTACGAGAAGCTCAACGCGCGATTGGCCCCGCTTCTAGGTCGGGCCGGCGTTCAGGCGCTCTTCGTGCGCAGCGCCAAGCTGGCGCAAGCAGAATTCCCCTCCCTTGGCGAGATTGCGACGCCCGAAGCGTTGACGAGACTCGGCGCCTGTCTGCAGGCCCTCGAGCCCACGGTCGCCGCCGAAGCGGCAGCGACCCTTTTCGGAACGTTCCTCGAGCTTATGACCACCTTCATAGGAGAACGGTTGACGGTTCTGGTGCTGCGCAGTGCTTGGCCGGAGATCGAAGAAACGGCGCCCAGGGAGACCAAGTCATGAAGGACCGCGTTGCGATTCGAAAGCTGCCCTCCGGGGTCCCCGGCCTCGACGAGGTGTTGGGCGGGGGAATCCCGGAGTTCTCTTTCAACTTGGTCGCCGGCGGTCCGGGGTGCGGGAAGACGACGCTCGGCCACCAGATCATGTTCGCCAACGCGAGCCCCGAGCGGAAGGCCGTCTACTTCAGCATCATCGGGGAGCCGCCCATCAAGATGCTTCGCTACCAGCAGCAGTACGCCTTCTTCGACGCCGCGAAGATAGGCGATGGCTCGGTGCGCTTCATCCACCTCGGTCAGGAGGCGCTCGACGGGGGGATGGCCAAGGTGCTGGAGGCCGTGGTGCAGGAGTTGGAGACCTCGAGCCCGGCTCTCGTCTTCGTGGACTCCTTCCGGGCGATGGTCCGCAGCGCCCTGTCGGGACCAGCCGGCGAGGGGGAGCTCACGGACTTCATGCAGCGTCTCGCGCTGGCGCTGACGAGCCACCAAGCCACGACGTTTCTCCTCGGGGAGTACGGCGACGGCGAGCACGACAGCGCGGTGTTCACGGTGGCCGACGGGCTCCTCTGGCTCTACCAGGCGGTCGATCGCAACTCCGTCGTGCGCAAGCTGCAGGTGGTGAAGATGCGCGGCCAGGGGCAGATCCCCGGGTTGCACACGGCCCGCATCACCGACGCGGGCTACAACGTCTTTCCGCGCATCCTCAAACCGGAGGAGGTCGTCACGGACCACCCCCTCAGGCACCGCCTCAAGACCGGCGTGCCGAGCCTCGACAAGCTGATGGCCGGCGGCATCCCGCGGGGATATTCGGTGCTGGTCGCCGGTCCGTCTGGCTCCGGCAAGACCGTGCTCTCGAATCAGTTCATCGTCGAGGGCATCAACCAGGGCGAAAACGGGATCGTGGCCGTGTTCGAGAAACGGCCCAACGACTACCTGCAGACGACCCCACGGGGGGAGGAGTTCGAGAAGCTGGTCCGGCGGAAGAAGTTGGAGGTCCTCTACCTGCGCCCGCTGGATCTCTCGATCGATGAGACCTTGCTGGAGCTTCGCGACGCCGTGAAGCGAACGGGCGCCAAGCGGGCGGTGATTGATTCGCTTTCAGGGCTGGAGCTGGCCCTGGCGCCGACCTTCCGCGAGGACTTCCGTGAATCGTTGTACCGAATGATGGGAGCTCTGACGGGCCTCGGCGTCACCGTGATGGCGACCGTCGAGCTGGCCGACTCCTACGTGGATCTCCGATTCAGCCCGCAGGGCATAGCGTTTCTCACGGACGCCATCATCATCCAGCGCTACATCGAGATCGATGGGGAGCTGAGACGCGCGATGGCAATCGTCAAGCTGCGCGCCAGTCAGCACAGCAAGGAGCTGAGAGAGTATGACATCACGTCCGACGGCGGGATCGTGGTGGGCCGAGCGCTGAAGGGGTACCAGGGGCTTCTCACGGGCACCCCAGCGGTGGGCACAAAGAAGCGCAGAAGCTGACTTGGAAACAGTCCAGGCGGAGGGCACCTTCAGGACTACGCAGGAGGGGGCGTGACGGAGTCGGACTTCGAGATTTTAGAAGCTGTAGGCGCCCTCGTCGTCGTTCTCGACGTCCAAGGCCGGATCGTCTACTGGAACCGCTCCTGCACCGACTTGATCGGGTACTCTCTGGACGAGGTTCGCGGTCGCCGGCTCTGGGATTTCGCCTTGTTGTCGGAGGAGATCGAGCCGGTCAAGGGCGTCTTTGACGCGTTGCTGATTTCGGAGCATCCAAGTCACTATGCCAACCACTGGGTGACGAAGACCGGTGAGCGACGGTGGATCGCCTGGTCGCAAAAGTTGACCAGGACGCCAGACGGGCAGGCCCAGTACATTATCAAGACCGGAATCGACCGAACCGAACGTAAGCAAGCCGACGATGCTCGCCGGGCTCATGACACCGGGCTGAGTGATTTGGCGGTCGACAATACGCAGGTCTATGAGACTACCCGTCGAGTCGCCGATGACCTTCGCGAAGCGAACGAGCACATGGTCCGGGCGACGATCCAGGCGCAAGAGCTGACCGAGAAGGTGGAGGCCGCGCTGAAGCGTGCCCAAGCGAGCGAGCGAGAGCTGCGCGCCGTGGCCGAGTTCCGGGAGATGTTCATCGGCGTTTTGGGGCATGACCTGCGGAGCCCGATTGCGGCCATCCGGATGTCAGCTGAAGCTCTGCTTCTCCGTGGCCATCTCGACGTCGAAGACCGAAGGGCAGCGGCGCGCATTCTCAGAAGCAGCGAACGCGTCACGCGCATGATCTTTCAGTTGCTTGAGCTAACCCGCGCTCGCCTCGGCGGAGGGTTTCCACTGGAACCCAAACCCACCGATCTGCGCGAAGTATGCCAGGGCGTCGCGGAGGAATTCGGACCGGCGCTTCAACTCGAGGTGGAGGGCAACGTGACCGGCATGTGGGACCCCGATCGCCTTGCGGAAGCTCTCTCCAACATCGCGCTGAACGCCACCGAGCATGCCGCGCCGGGGACGGCCGTTGTCGTAAAGGCGCGTCCCGAGGGCGCGGAAGTGGTCGTCGAGATCATCAACCACGGAGAGCCCATTCCAGCCGATATCCTCCCATTCATCTTCGAGCCGTTCCGTCGCGCACAGCAGCACAAGAGCTCGAAATCGGGGAATCTCGGTCTCGGTCTCTACATCGCAAGCCAGATCGTGGGCTCGGGCGGTGGCACACTGCTCGCATACTCTGCCGATGACACGACGACCTTCATGATGCGACTACCACGACAACCGCCATCAGGAGTTCACAGTCATATCGGCCCTCCGACGGCGACGGCCGCGCCGTCGGGCGTACACTTTCCGCCCGATAAGACCTGAATCCGATCCGCCTTCCCGCGCGCCAGTCGTCGACTGGGAGTGAAGCACAATGACGCCCTGAAGGCGTACCGTCGAACCGGGCAGATTGGACCGGGGCCCAATGAGACCTGGACGGACGATGGCAGAGCGTACCAGCTAGGATGGATCCCGCGGGAGTTGGCGCGGCAGGTGAACATGGAACGTGGTTCCCTCCTCGCTCGTCGAGCTCACCTCGACTCTACCCCCATGTGAAATTGCGATCTGCTGAACGAGATAGAGTCCGAGGCCCGTCCCTGCCGAGCCCACATGTGTGTCGTCCCCGCCGGCAAGAGCGAAGGGTTCGAAGACTCTTCCCATCGCGTCCGGAGGAATGCGACCCTCGTGGTGGACATCGATCTCGACCTCCTCGAGTTTGCCGCGCGCAACGATCCTGACTGGTCGACCGTCACCGTGTTGAATCGCGTCCCGCACAAGATATGTCGTCAACTGCGCGAGCCGGTCGCCATCCCAGTCTCCTCGGAGGTCGCCGTACGCATCGAAGCGGAAGACGCAGTCCGGGTCGGTTTGTCGGAGGTCATCGAGCACATGCTGGCACAACCCCAGCAGATCTACCGGTCCCCTCGTGATGCTCAGCCCCATCCCGAAGCCAATTCGGGACAAATCGACGAACTCACCCAACATCCGATTGATGCTTTCGGCGTTGACGATAATCCGAGACGCGACTCGCGCCGTCTTGTCGTCGACCCCCTTCGGCGTCGAAAGCATCTGCGCGAACAAAGCGATGGCCGTGAGCGGGGTGCGCAGGTCGTGGCTGAGGATCATGAGCGATTGATCCCGAAACTGCTCCAATAGCTTGCTGTATCGGGACAGCACCTCGGCGACTGCCGAGTCGACGGCCTCGTTGAAGCGAGTCACCTCGTCCGGAACTTCAGTGTCAGCCAGCTTTTTTTGCGCCCAGAGGCGCAAGACACTCGCGCGAAGGGCCCGGTACTCTGCGACGATCTGGTCAATACTGAATCCCAACCCGATCCGCAACTTCGCATGCACGACGCTGACGGGGTCCATGGAGTTGGGACCACCCATACCTTTCGCTTTCAGACTTCGCTGCTGATCGCTCTGGGGTAACTCCATGTCGATCGCGATCGCGTCGAGAATCGCCGAAGCGTGGTCACGCAGGGTCAGATCGGTAAATTGGCCTTCCGGATCTAGCGTGCGGGCGAAGTCTCTCCAGTTCCTGATGATGACTTCGTGATTGTCGCGAATGAAATCTACGAGGCGCATGCGAGCTGCTTCCGGTGACAGCCGATCGCGGAAGCTTAGCGCACTGGAAGGACGGGCAGGATCGTCCAGCGAACTCGGTCAGAGCTTCGCGATGAGGAAGACGTGTCCGATCAGGAGCAGACCTCCGAGGCTCCCCCACACGTTCAAGGGATGGATCTTCCATCCGGAGCCAGCCAAAGCGATCCACCATCAAGGATGTCACGAGGCCGCCGTTACGCGCTCCAGCCCGCGTCCTCGTCGACCCAAGAGATCGTGATGCAGGAAACCAAAGTGCTCGGCCGCCTCGCCCCCCAAATTGGTGCAGCGAAGGCGCTGGGATTCATCCGCAGCCCCTTCGAGGAACGTGTCGCCGTGCTGTTGCTGGTCAAAACCGTCGTCACCCCGTCGGCAAGCCGGCGCTCTCGGTTCGAAGCGGCTGAGCGCCCTCGTGCGTCGCGATGCAGTCGGGCGGGACCCAGCTCCTACGCAGAACGTCCGGGCAGACGGTGCTGTAGTCGAAGGCGAGGCCGTCCTTCACCATCTGCTCCACGTCGAAGAGGAGCTTGGCCTCCGGGATGTCGCGGAAGAACAGGCGATACATCGGCTTCACCAGCCACTTCGCGACGCGGAGGCCGATGGGGCCGAGAAAGTTTCGGCGCTGGCCCACGTGGGCCAACTCGTCGGCCAGAACGTCTCCGAGCAGCGCGTGGACGCGCGCGCAGGCTTCGGGCTCGTCGGCGAACACCTGGTCGATGAGCTTGTCCGCGTGCAGATAGAGCGTCAGCCCCATGAGCTCGCTAACGAAGGCGGGCGGAGACATCATCCACTCGGGAAAACGCGGGAACAGACGGTAGACCCGCCCCATCCACTTCCCGAGCGGCACCCATTCGACCCTGTCGAGGTGGAAGGTGCGAAACACTTCGTGAAACAGCCGCACGTGGGAGAACTCCTCGCACAGGTGATAGCGGCTGATCTTGTCGGTGGTGCGAATCGACTCGGCCATCGTGGGGATCCCGTCCCAGGCCGCCGAGATCCCCACCCACTCGTGCCGCGCGAACTTGTACAGGAACGTCAGGAGCCGCGTCTTGACATCCAGGGTCTCGGGGTCGTCCACCATCGTGACGTAGTTCCGGTAGAAGCGCTCGGGATCGAGCAACGGCCGCCGTGAGCGGATCGGATTTTTCTGGTAACCGGCGACGAGCTCTTTCTTCTTGGCGAGATCCTGCTCGGCCTCCAGGATTTCCCCGTCGTGCTCCAGCGTGTAGCTCCAATAGTCCTCGAAGTTGGCGGCGCGCTGCTGAGCGCTGTTGGGGCTGAAGATCGATCGGTACGTGCGTGCAAGCCCGAGCTCACTCATTTTTGTACTGTAACTTACATTCGACGCCTCCGGTTACTGAGAATCGGTGTTCTTCTTACGTCGGCCGGTCGAGTCCGGCAGGCTGGGCGGCACGGTTCAACCCGACATGCCAGGGGGCCTTTCGCTCGGAGCGCTCACCGGCGCTCAGGCACCGTTTTTCCCTTTCCGTTGGCGTGAGCACCAGGAGCGTGCTGGCGCGTATTCGCGGCTCTCGGAAATCGCGTCCGGCCCAGAGTGCATCAGCCGCGGCAGAAACATCCACGCTTTGCTGCGCGCGCCTGTCCACCTCGCCGAGATCGCCCGGTTTGTACACGAGCGGCAGGAACACCTCCTGCGCCTTTCGCTTGCGCTCTGCCACCAGCTCCTTGACCAGCGTGACCCCACCCGCAGCCCCTCGCCGACGAGCAGCCGATGCAGCCTAGTCGCTGTCAGCTGCCAGCCCTCATGGCTGGCAAGCCCACCGGTCGCCGGGGTGGATCACCTTCAGAGCGGCGGGATCAAAAACCTGGCCGACCGGTAGCCGTCCTTCAGCATCCCCGCTAGCGCTGTACGGTGACGGAGAGGAGCTGGGGGCCCGACGGGGCGATCGCCTGAGCTTCCATCTCGGGGGTGATCGACACGATGAAGTCGTTCAACGGCGTGGTCGTGGAGAGCGATCCGCTGTGTCCGTCGATCTGCAGCGAACCGACGTTCTGGGCGGCGGCCCCATCGGTCGGCGCAACCCACACGACGTAAGCAGAGGCGGCCGGTGTCAGCTGTGATGGCCCGGCGAGGTCGTCGACTTGAATCGAAAGGCGGTTGTCCTCGTTGTCGCCGGCGGACACTTCGACCGTGCCCCTCGTTCCACGCACCGCTGACGACGGTGTCAGCCTGTAGTTGGTGGTCGTGGCGCAGCTCGCCGCGAGCACCGCACCCACCAAGAGAAACACCGCATGCTTGCTTCCGTCCGCCGGCATGCAGGGAAAGTAATCATTGCGGCAGGGGAAGAGGTTGCGAATCCCGGCAAGATGGTCCGGTGACCAGCCTCACGGCGCGGCCGGCGTCGGGGTGGCACCCGAGGCGCGGCTTGCCGCGCGGCGGGGCCGAATCCAAGGCGACCGTCGACGGCTTCTTCAGCTGGTGCGAACCGGAGGCCATACGCCCACACATGGTTCGGTCCCGTCGGTGGCAGCGGCCGAGGACGGCTGGCTGCCACTCGTCGGCGCGGCCGTCGACGAGGACCTTGGAGCCCGGCCTGGCGCCAGAGCCGATGCGCGCGGTCGGCCCCATTGCGTGTCCCGCGCGCCCGAGAAGGATGTGGATGCGACCGTGCCTGCGGCCTCGCTCTCCGGGTGCTCACCCAACGAAGGTCGCCCCGACCTTCTTCAGATCCGACCGGCGCGCCTCGTGGTCCGGCATGACCCGGCCGAGCGCTGCCCAGAAAGCCGAAGTGTGATGTTTGGGGCGAAGGTGGGTCAGCTCGTGCCAGCCTCCGCCGGACGGTGTCATGTGTGTCGTCTATGTTTAACCGCGATCACCCAGCGTCGTCGGCGGCGCGATCGTCGCCGGGCGAGTCGGCGACGTGAACACAAAAACCTCGCCCCTCTTCTACAATGCCCGCCTGGGAGTGTGGCAACGTAGGTATCGGCGCAGGTATTTGCGGGACATTTGGATTCTCACTTCCCGTATCCGGCCGCGGTGATGTTGGCGTGGACGGCATCGTCGGTCGCGTCGGACGGCTGGCCGGAGGTGATGGCGCCTTCGTAGAAGGTTCCCCACGACGAATTGCTGTTGTCACCGCCCGTGCCGAGAAGCACCGCGCCCTGCAACTGCCACTTGGCGGGAGCTGCCCCACTATAGGCGGTTGTGAGGGTGCCGGTCGTGGCATCTCCAACCTTGAGAACCCAGGTCGGCATGCTGTTCGTCGTGCCGGTCTTGAGAATGCCGAACGCGAACGGGATCGCCTTCATCGAAGGATTTTGAGGGTTGGGCTGTCGACCACTGCAGGTGAGCTGACCCGACCCCGGTGTTCCGCAGGACGAACCTCCAGCCCAGACTCCCGCCTCGAAATCACCCTCGAACCAGGGCGAGCTGCCCGCGCCTGTTCCCCAGTAGGAAGTCCCGAGGTTCAGCGCCGCCATGGCTCCCGTGGGTCCACTCCCATTGTTGGTTTCGGCGTTTCCAAAGTCGAAGCAGCATCCGTTTCCAGAGTGAGTGCCGTCGGCGACCATGTAAACGCCTTGCGTGCCGCTGCTCCCCGTGGCCATGCCGGAGGTTTTGTTGTTCCGGTACCCGTAGCCCGACGGTGCCGAACCGGACGGCAAGCTCGGTGGATTGGGGAAATAGGCTGAGTACACTTTGTGGCCGCCGACCATCACCGAGTGCGTCGCGGGCACCTCATAGTCCGGTCCAGGCTCGTACTCCCCTGCCGGTGACTCCGTGAGATTGTTGGCCTTGCCCGACTGGTCGTAAAGGACGGAGAAGGTGCACGTCGCCGTGCCGCAAAATGCGTCTTGGGCCGCCGAGTCAGCGAACCCGTCGGCCGTGGCCCCGATATCCTGGGTCGTTCCACCTGTCGTGCCGCCCACCGTGCCGATCGGTTGATTGCCTTTGAAGACGTTGTTCGTCCCCCCTTTACGAACCTGGTACAGCGGTCCCTTATAAGTGCTGAGAAGGACCCTGACCGTGCTGAAAGCGGCGACGCACGGGATGTTCGCCGTCGCGTAAAGGTCACAAGGCCCCGTGTTGTTCGAGCTGGAGCCCCCCGAACCCGAGCTTCCGGCCGAACCAGTCGTCCCGTCGTTGGTCCCTCCGGCGCCGGTCATACCGCCCGACCCGCTCACGCCGCCCGTGGACACTTGGCCGCCCGTCCCCGTCGCGCCACCCGTCGAGACGTTTCCCCCAGATCCGGTCGCTCCGCCCGTCGAAAGCCTGCCGCCGGTCCCCATTTCACCGCCCGTCGCGACGTTCCCGCCCGATCCGATCGTCCCGCCCGTCGAGGCACCACCCCCGGCGCCGGTGGTACCGCCCGCGCCGCCGCTCTTACTGCCGCCCGAGCCACCGCTCGAGGTACTGCCCGAGCCGCCAGACCCGTCACCCCCCGTTCCGCTCGCTCCCCCGGTGGAGGTCGAACACGCGACACCCAGGGTCCAGAGCGCTGTGAACAGGACGCGAGGCAACATACTTTTGGTCACGACGAAGGCCTCCTGATCTGAGGGTGGCGCGGCCGACTCGGCCAGAGCGCAACCGGGCTGTCTTTTTGGATTGTCCCAGTGCACCCACTCTTGTCACGAATAGTCTTGCCGTCGTGATGACGGCGGCCCGTCGC
>CAZTZM010000210.1:0-10978 GCA_964618005.1 uncultured Myxococcales bacterium | reverse complement strand
GCGTCGGCTCGCCGCCGATCGCGAACGGCGTCACGCCCAGGCCGGCCGCCGCGAGATCGCCCGCCAGCGTCGCGGCGCGCGCCGGGCTGGCGCCGGTGACCAGCAAGACCTGGCGTGCGCCCGTCGACGCCACGGCCGCCGCCACCTGGCGCTGCGCGCCCGCGCCGAACACCACGCGGCCGGCCGTCGCCAGCTCGAAGGCGCTCACCAGCCGGCGTCCTCGGGGAAGACGTTCACGAACTTGCGGTTGGTGCGCGGCTCGGCCATCAGATCGGCGACGGCGTCGCGCCAGGCGGCATAGTGCGCCGTCGCCTTGTGCGCCGCCGGCGCGTCGGCGGTGCGATACACCTCGACCAGCACGAACCGGGTGGGATCGTCACGGTCGTGGAGAACGTCGAAGCGCGCGATCCCTGCCTCGCGCAGGCTGGCACGCGCGTTCGCCAGCGTCGCGACGCGAAATGCCTCCACCGCTTCCGGCTTGACGTGAACGGACACCTCGACGATCAGCAGGCTCTCAGACATGGCGGCAGACTATCAGGCGCGAATCGCCGCGTTTGAAAACGCAACGAAGTTTTTCACGGTCAAGACGAAATGGATCGATCGATGAAGACCGAGCTGGTCACGGGTCGTGTCGGCAAGCCGGTTGGCGCGACGACCTTGGTGGTCGGGCTGGCAGCAGGTGTGGCGGGGGTCGGGCTCGCCCGCTCACCGAAGGCCACTCGGGGGTGATCGTCGGCGCGGAAGAACGGCGCGGCGCCCGACCTACAGCGCCCCACCCGGGCGTCTCGGCCTTGCGCTCGCTCTGTGAGCTTACGCGCACTCACAAGTTCGCTCGCGATCCGCCGATGCTTCGATCTGGCCGTGAACCCGGATTCTTGGGGCATGCCTGAGCGCACCGCCGGCGCTCCCGCGCCCACGCGAGACCAGCGGGGCGCAGCCACGCCCCGGCGGCTCCGCATTGCGGTGCTGCTCGACAACCTGAACTCGTTCAGCGGCGGGTACGAGGCTCAGCTCCGCGATGCGCTGCACGCGCGGTGCAGAGAGCTGGGCCACGATCTGCTGCTGGTCTACGGGGGGCCGGTGGAGGCGCCGCGCCAGCCGGACGCCGCCGACAACGCGATCTACGACCTGATTCGCCCCGACTCCGCGGACGGCATCGTCGTCGTCTCCACGCTGCTGTCGACCCACGCCGGCGCGGGCGGCGTCGCGCGCCTGGTCGAGCGGCTGGGCCCCGCCAAGCTCTGCAGCGTCGGCATCGAGATCCCGAACGTCCCCAGCCTGGTGCTCGACAACCGCCCCGGCATGGAGGCGGTGGTCGAACACCTGATCCGCGTCCACGGCTGCCGGCGCATTGCCTTCCTGAAGGGAACGCCGCAGAACCCCGAGGCCGAGGTTCGCTTCGCGGCCTATCAGGCCGTGTTGGCGCGCCACGGGATCGCCTGCGACGAGGAGCTGATCGCCCGCGGCCACTTCCGCACCAACCGGGCCAAGGTCGCGATGGAGGAGATCCTGGCGCGCGACGTGCAGATCGACGGCGTCGTGGCGGCGAACGACGAAATGGCGACCGGCGCGATCGACGTCCTGCGCAAGCGGGGGGTGCGCGTCCCGCAGGACGTCCCGGTGACCGGCTTCGACGACCTGACGCTGGCGCGGCTGGGGAACCCGCCGCTGACGACGGTCGCGCAGCCGTTCGATCGCGTGGCCGCCTGGGCGATCCGCGCGCTGGAGGAGCAGATCGCCGGACGGCCGGCGCCGGCGCTGACGCAGATGGCGGCCGAGTTCGTCCGCCGGCAGTCCTGCGGCTGCGGCCACGACAGCCTCTGGCGCGACGCCGAAGCGGCGCCGCCCGCGCCGGTCGTGAACGCGGGGCCCATGGGCGATCGCCTCGCGCCGCTGGCGCCCGGCCTGGCGCGGCTGCTGCGCACCGGCTTCTCGGGCGGCACCACCGCGGCGACCCACCTGCTCGACGGGTTGCGCGCCGAGCTGGCGGGAAAGCCGGAGTCGTTCCACGCGGCGCTGGCCAGCCTGCTGGCCGCCGCCGGGACCGACAACGAGAAGCAGCGCATGCTCCAGAGCGCGCTCTGCTACATCCGCGACGAATTGCGCGGCTGGTCGGATCTACAGGTCGAGCGCGCGCTCTTCGACGGCCTCAACATGGTCGCGCTCTCGAACACGACCAGCCACCTCCAGCACCGGCTGTTGCTCGACGAGAACTACCTGCGCCTGCTGAGCCTGGGCGAGCAGGCCTCGATCGCGTTCGACCTGGCGTCGCTCCGGGACGCGCTGGTCAAGGGGCTGCCCAACGCCGGTGTCCGCACCGCCTACCTGGCCTGCATCGCCGACGACGCGCGGGAGGTCCTGCGCGCCGCGATGTGCCTGCGCGACGACGTCTCGCTGGAGGGGGACGCGCCGGCGTACCCGGCGCGCTCGCTCATCCCGCCGACCGCGCTGGCCGGCGCCGCGCGCGAGACCTTCCTGATCTTCCCGCTGGCGTTCGAGAACCAGCTGCTGGGCGTGGTCGCCTTCAGCTATTCGGACGGAATCAACGCCTACGCCGCGTTCCGCAACGAGATCGCGACCGCGCTGAAGAGCATCCGGCTGCGCGAAGAGCTGGTCCAGAAGAGCCTCCTGCACGAGCGCAGCGTGCAGGAGCGGCTGGCCGCCACGAGGCGAATGGAGGCGCTCGGCGTGCTGGCCGGGGGCGTTGCGCACGACCTCAACAACGCGCTCGGCCCGCTGATCGCGCTGCCCGACATCATCCTGGCCCAGCTGTCCGAGATGCAGGGGAACGAGCAGTCGCTGCTGGGCCTGCGCGCCGACGTCGAGACGATCAAGGTCGCCTCGCTGCGCGCCGCGCAAACGATCAAGGATCTGCTCACGCTCGGCCGTCAGGGGCGGACGGCCAAGGACAACCTCGACATCAACCGCGTGATCCGGCTGTGCCTGGCCAACACCTCGCTGCGCTTCGTCGAGGAGGGGACGCGCGTCACGATGCTGTCCGACCTGGCGCCCGCGCCGCTGGTCGTTCGCGGCTCGGAGTCACAGCTGGCGCGCGCGATCGACAACCTGATTCGCAACGCGCTGGAGGCCATCGCCGGCGACGGCGAGGTCGTGGTGAAGAGCGGCCGACTGGAGGTCCGCGAGCCGCGGGCCGGCTACGAGGTGGTGCCCGCCGGCCGCTACGCGACGCTCTCCGTCTCCGACGACGGCTGCGGCATCGAGTCGCACGAGCTGGGGCAAGTGTTCGAACCGTTCTTCACCAAGAAGCGCGCCAAGGAGATGTCCGGGTCGGGCCTGGGGCTGGCCATCGTCCACGGCGTGGTCAAGGAGCACGACGGGTTCATCGACGTGACCAGCACGCCGGGCGTCGGAACGACCATCTCGCTCTTCGTCCCGCTGGTCGACGGCGCGGAGCGCCGCGAAGAAGTGCTGGCGGCGCCGCGGGGGAGCGCCCGCATCCTGATCGTCGACGACGAGCCGATCCAGCTCCGCACCGGGCGGCGGCTGCTGGTGCGCCTCGGCTACGAGGTCGAGATCATAGAGAGCGGCCTGCGCGCCTACGATCTCTTCAGCCGCGCCGCCGCCTCGGGACAGAGCCCGTTCGACCTGGTCATCATGGACATGCTGCTGGGCGAGGTCCACGACGGCCTGCAGATCATCGAGCAGATCCAGCGCCTGTTCCCCGCGCAAAAGGTCATCGTCGCCAGCGGCCACGCGCCGACCGAGCGCGCGGAGCTGGCCGTGAAGCGGAGCATCACCTGGCTGGGGAAACCGTACGGCTTCGAGACGCTGGCGGAGACCGTGCAGCGGGTCCTGCGCGACGATGGCTCGCGCGATTAGCCAGGCAAGCTCGGCCTCTGCCGTGAATACGATGAATTCCTACTCATCCGGCTGAATCCTTTTCGAACCCGCGGGGTCTTAAGGGCAGGAGACATCCAAGATGGCAACGGTGCAGGTGACAGAACCGACCTTTGAAAAGACCATCGAGCAGGGAATCGTCCTGCTCGACTTCTGGGCCGCGTGGTGCGGTCCCTGCCGGGCGTTCGCGCCAATCTACGAGGCCGCGTCGGAGCGGCACGCCGATGTGGTGTTCGGGAAGATCGACACCCAGGCCGAACCCGGACTGGCCGCGGCCTTCGAGATCCGCGCCATTCCGACCCTGGCCGTCTTCCGCGACGGCGTGCTGCTGGGCGCGTTTCCCGGGATGATGCCGGCGAACGGGATCGATGAGCTGATCGGCAAGGTCCGCGAGATCGACATGGAAGAGGTCAAGCGTGAGATCGCGGCGCGCGCGCCGGCCGAGCCGCAAGCGGTCAAGGCCGGCGGCGCCTGAGGCTGCGCGCTCTCACCCCTCCGTCGAGTAGAAGAACTCCTCGCGGGTGATCTTGCCGTTCTCGATCGTGAACAGGCCGACCTCGTCCATCTTCATGCGCCGGCCGCTGGGCTTGTTCGTGATCTCGTAGTTGAACCGCACGGCGAACCGGTTGTCGTGCGGGAACGGCCCGTTCACCTCGGCGCTGTGAACGACGTGGTTCTCTTGCCACCACTTGCTCTTGGCGCGAATCGCGTCGAGTCCTTTGGACGTCCGGTCGCCGCCTGGCGGCATCGCCGCCTCCACGCTGACCGCGTCCTTCGCGTACAGCTCGTCGAGACAGACGTCGCCTTTGCCCTGCTGGACGAGCGCCACATACCGCTTCCCAATCTCCTGCGTCGTCATGCTGTCACCTCCAGGCCGGTGATCGTACGCGATGGCTGGGGTTACGCCACGGGGCGTTCCAGACGGCGGGCGGCCTCCGTCTGGGTCTGACCATCACCAGCGCTGGCGGCGATCCCGGCGTGGTCGCGCAACCCTGTGGCGCCACCGCGGGCCAAACCTTCCGCCTGCTCGTTCAGCCGTTCTGAGCGACCGCGACACCGCTGCCCTGCTTTTGCCGTCCCGCGGCCGTGGGCGGGGCACAACCCAGCGTGATCGCGTGCGTACCGCCTTGGCACGTGCGCTGCACTCCCGGGCGTCATGCGCCGACTATCTTGGCTTGCCGGGCTGGCTGGATTGGGGGGAATCGCGGTGATGGCGCTCGGCTGCGCCGGCGCCGCCGACTCGGCCGGCGCCAACACGCCGACCGGCACCACGACCGGGACGACCACCACCGACACGACGGACGACGCCACGCGCGTGATCGTCGAGGCGGACATCATCCAGATCCAGAGCGGGCTGCTCTACGCGCTGTCGAAGACCGGGACGGTGAGCCTGGTCGACGTCTCGGTGCCCGATCGGCTGGTGCTGGTCGGACAGACGACGCTGCCCGGCCAGCCGTTCGAGATGTACCTCTCGGGCGGCACGCTGATCGTCATGTCGAACGGCGGCGTCGACACCAGCGGCAACGTCGCCACCAGCTACCAGGACCCCGACAGCGGCGGCGGCGCGCTGGTCGTGCCGGTCGACGTGAGCGATCCGACGCAGCCGCGCGCGCTGACGGCGCACCCGGTGGCGGGCGAGATCGCCGACTCGCGCCTGGTCGGGACGGTGCTGTACCTGGCGACCTACGAGAACGCCGCCTGCTACGGCTGCGGTCCCACGCCGCGCACGATGGTGACCACGTTCGACGTCACGTCGCCCGCGGCGATGACGGAGGTCGAGCAGGTCTCCTTCGCCAGCAACGCGCCCGACGGCTACAACCTCCCCTGGGGCCAAAACTGGAAGCGCAGCATCTTCGTCACCGACCAGCGCCTCTACATCGGCGGCCACGCCGACATCGACCCGAGCACCTTCGGCACCGTCAACGAGGGGATCATCGACGTCCTCGACATCACCGACCCAACGGGGCGGCTGGGCACGGGCGCCCGGCTGTCGGTCGCGGGCGCGGTCCTGAGCCGCTGGCAGATGGACGAAGAGAACGGCGTCTTCCGCGTGATCAGCCAGCTGGGGGCCGGTCGGACCGGGAACGGGCTGGCCGCGCCCTCGATCGACACGTTCACCGTGACCGACGCCGAGACGATCACGCCGCTCGGCCACGCGGCGATGACGCTCCCCTCGCAGGAGGGGCTGCGCACCGTCCGCTTCGACGCCACCCGCGCCTACGCGATCACCTACAACCAGACCGATCCGATGTTCGTGATCGATCTGAGCGACCCCGCCAATCCGCTCCAGCGCGGCGCGCTCTACATGCCCGGGTTCATGTACTACCTCGAGCCCCACGGCGATCGCGTGATCGGCCTGGGAATCGACCGCACCGACCCGCACGGCAGCCTGAACGTGTCGCTGTTCGACGTCACCAACCCCGACGCGCCCGCCATGCTGTCGCGGGCCGCCTTCGCCACGGTCGGCATCACCGAGGACTACGAGATCTTGAACAGCGAGGTCTCCGAGGACCAGGACCGGATCCAGAAGGCGTTTCGCGTGTTCGACGACGGGCTGGTGGTGGTGCCGTTCGGGGGGCTGCACCCGTACACCTACACCGGCTCGCCGTGCGACGACGACGGCGGCGGCGTGCAGCTGGTCTCCTGGGTCGGCGACACGCTGATCAAGCACGCGTTGCTGCCGCTGCCCGGCAACCCACGCCGCGCGTTCGAGAACGGCACCGATCTGGTCACCGTGTCGGACTCGAACGTGCGCGACTTCTCGCTGGCCGACCTCGACGTCGCGCATGAGACCGCCGATCTGGTGATCGGCGCCTGCACGCCCGACGACACCGGCGACGGCTACCTGCCCCCGGCCGACGGCAACGACAACACCCCGATCCAGACCAAGATCGAGTGTTCGATCACCGAGGCCCGCGGCCCCGGCGGGCCCGCCCTGGCGCTGACCCTGCTGGCGCTGGTGTGGGTGACCCGCCGGCGTTCAGTGAAGCGGAACCGCGGGCAGGTGGTGCGCGTCGGCGAAGCTGGCTGAGACCAGGACGGTCGCCTGCGGGTCGGCGTAGACGCAGCGCCAGCGCGGATCGTGGCTCAGGATCTCGGCGGCGCGCCCGAGCGGACCGCGTTCGATCAGGATGGCCGGGAGCTCGTCGGGGCGGCCGTAGTCGATGCCCAGCGCCTGCTCCCAGCCGGGATCGTTTTTCCAGAGGCGCCGGATCCCGGCCAGGTAGCGTTCGAAGGTCTCCTCGGTGTTCAGCTCGAGCCGCGGATCCATGAACTGCTTGTGGGCCGGCGCGCCGTGCGCGATACAGACGGCGGCCTGGCTGATGTTGTAGGCGACGATCCGCGCCGGCATGTCGGGGCGGGCCAGAAAAGCGCAGGCCTCATGGGCGAACCAGCGCGGCCGCTCACCCACGCCGATGCGGCGACCTTCACCCGCCCAGGCGTAGAGCCCGCCCGAGACCACGGCCAGTCCCAGCGCGCCGACGCCGGCCAGGACCACGGCGTTCGGGTCGAGCCGGCGCGGGGCGCGCGCCGGCGGACGCCGGCCTGACTTCTTCGCCTTCGCGCGCGCCGGCACGGCGGCCGGCCGCGCCGCCAGCGCGTCGTCCAGGTTCCAGGTCGTGACGAACGCGGCGATGACGCCGAACAGGCCGTTGTTGCGCGTGACCTCCCAGGCGAGGTAGGCGCCGGCGCCGAAGATCAGCACCCGAAACAGGCGGATCGGCGCCCGCCGGGCACAGGCCACGAAGCTGCCCACACCCAGCAGAAACGCCAGGAACAGCGCCAGCAGATACGGGTTCCAGACCCCGGCAGTCGCGATGAAGTCGCCCGCGCTCTTCAGCTCGCCGATGGTGGCCCGGTAGACACCCGCGGTGCTGCCGACCTTGTGGAACTGCTGGATCGCCAGGCCGATCGGGCCGGCGCCGTAAGGGCTGGCGAAGCAGGCCAGCAGCGACAGGACGGCCACGATCGAAAACGTCCGGAGCGGCGGGCGGTCGGACGGCACCGCGGGCGGGCGCAGGCGCTCGAACGCCCACTCGGCCGCGTAGGCCGCCAGCACCAGCGGGCCGAAGACGAAGAAGCCGTGGCAGTTGACCCACAGCGACTGCAGGACCGGCAGCGCCCACAGCCAGAGGGGCGCGCCCGGCGCCCGCGCCAGCACGACCAGATAGACCGCCAGCAGCAGCAGCGAGACGGCCTCGGGTCGCTCCGACAGCCGCCCCGACACCAGCAGCAGACTGGGCAGCCAGGCCAGGGCCAGCGGCCACGCGCGATGCCCGGGGCGGCGCCCCACCATCGACAGGCAGACGATCCCGGCGCCGGTGACCGCCTTCAGCAGGACCAGCAACGTGGCCCCGCCCACGCGGAACAGCAGCGCCAACCCGACCTGATACAGCCAGTAGACGTCGATCCACGACCGGGTGGCGTTGGTGTACGTGAACGGATCGAGACGCGGGACCGCGCCCGTCTCCAGGATCAGTTGGCCCGTCCGCAGGTGCCACCAGACGTCGTAGTCCGCCATCGGATAGCAGCAGAGCAGAAACGCCAGCACCGGCAGGCTGGCCAGCAGGGTCCGCCGCCAGGGCTCGCGTTGCGTGGGGGCAGTCGTTGTCGGCATGGGTCCGGCAGCGCCGCACGCGCCGGGGCGACAATAGCACCGAGGAAAATTCGCCCGGCGGCTGCATTATCGACGCGCGAAGATGTTCAGCCATGAAGGACCCGCGCGCACCGCGCGCAGCAACAGCATCCTGGCCGGCTACCTGGCGTTCGTGGCCGGGTTCACGAACACGGCGGGCCTCACGCTCATCGGTGCCTTCACGTCGCACGTGACCGGCAGCGTCGGGCGCGTGAGCAGCAGCCTGGCCCAGGGGCAACCGGCCGCGGCTGCCGGCGCCGCCGTGCTGGTGGCCCTGTTCCTCGGCGGCGCCGTGGTGGCCAGCCTCCTGGTCGAGTCGAACCTGTTCAGGCGGACCTCGAGCGCGTACGGCGCCGCCCTGCTGGTCCAGGGGTCCCTGCTGGCCGTCTTCATTTTCACCGGCGCCGGCGGGCTGCTGTCGTTCAGCATGGGGATGCAGAACAGCCTGGTGACGCGCCTTTCTGGCTCCGTGGTGCGCACCACGCACCTGACGGGCGTGGTCACCGACCTGGGGATCGAGATCGCCCGCTGGCTGCGCTGGCGGGCGACGCGCCTCGGCGCCGGCGCCGCGGGCCGCAACCCGCCCGCGCGACCGGCCCCGGTGCGCTCGCTGCTGCTGCTCACGGTTGCCCTCGCCTTCACGCTCGGCGGCCTGGCCGGGGCGCTGGCCGCGCCGTCCTGGGGCACCTGGTCAATCGCCGTGCCGTCCGCCGCGATCCTGGCCGCTGCGATCTACGCGGTCGCCTCCGGGCCGCGACAGCCGGCGGCCTGAACATGGCGCGTCGAAAGTCTTCAGTTTCGCCGCCATTCGCCCGATTGGCAGGCGGGAGGATCCCAAATGGCATGGCGACCCAAACCTGAGAGCGGCGAAAGCGCGACGCGCGACGCGATCGAGAACGTGCTCGGGCGCTCGTGCTCCGTGCGCGGGGACCTGACCGCCGAGGGCGCGTTTCGAATCGACGGCACGGTCGAGGGCTCGGTCGAGTCCCGCGCCGCCGTCGTGGTGGGCGAGAGCGGCGTGGTCCGCGGCGCCGTGCGGGGAACCGACGTCGTCGTGGCCGGCAAGGTGATCGGCGACGTGACCTGCTCAGGCCACCTGGAGATCCTGGCCAAGGGGCGCATCGAAGGCGACATCAGCGCCCGCAGCATGCGCGTCGAGACGGGCGGCGTGTTCCGCGGGACCAGCAGCATGGGCGACGGCGGCGACGCCGAAGAGGCGGCCGACAAGCGCGGCGAGCTCAGCTCCGCCGCGTAGATCGCGTCGATCGAATGGCGACCCGGTCGACGACAACCGATCCGGGCGTCGACCTCGAGCGGATCCGTGAACGGGTCCGCAAGGAAGAGGCGAAGCCGCGGCACGGCGCCCGGCTCCGCATCATGATCGCCGGCGATCCCAGCCGGCCCATCCGCACCATCTCGCTCCCCCGCCGGCTGCCGCTGATCGCCTCGCTGGTGGTCGGCACGCTGGCCATCGCGACGATCGTGCTGGCCTGCGGGTCTTGGAAGCTGAGCGGCGCGCTGTCGCACGTCCAGCGACGCATGTTCGCGATGGCGCGCGCGGCGGACGACGTGGCCCTGGGCGCGGAGGCCGACGGCCGCGGCGCGCAGCCGGCGGGAAGAGCACCCGCCGGCGTGCTGCACGTGGCCACCGGGCAGATCGGCCACTTCACCATCCAGTCGGCCAACACCGGCGAGGAGCTGGAGGTGAAGGTGAATCTGGCGACCGGCGAGATCGAGGCCGAGGGCTACAAGCGCCTCCGCCACCTGATGCGCTGCCAGCGCACCACCGCCGAGACGCCGATCGATCCACGCCTCATCGATCTGCTGTATCGAATCTCGCAGCGCACCGGCCAGAAGATCATCCTGGTGTCCGGCTTCCGCGCGCCGATGTTCTCGCTGGCCACGCTCAGCTACCACACGCGCGGCATGGCCGCCGACATCCGCATCCCCGGCATGACGCCGCTGATGGTGCGCGACCTGGCGATGTCGATGGGCGTGCGCGGGATCGGCTACTACCCGGTCTCCGGGTTCGTGCACGTCGACGTGCGCGATCAGTTCACGACCTGGATCGACTATGGGCGCGACCGCGATGACAACCTCGGGACCGAGCATGGCCCGGAGCACGGGGAGCAGGTCGAGCGCGAGCCCGAAGACAGCGCGCTCTGACCGCTCAGCGGAGGTTCACGCAGCGGGCGTTCTCGGCGCGCAACCGCGTGAAGGCGGACGACGGCGGGCGGAGCTTCTGGGCGCGCAGCGCCGCGACGTACTCGCCGGCGGCGCGGCAGGCGTCGCCGTGCCCGCTCAGCGCGTGCCCGAACCGGTCCGCCGCCCTGGCCAGATCGCCGTCCAGCTGCGCCGCGAGGCCGTCCAGATACGCCTGCATCGGATCGTCGCTCGCCGGCGTCGTCACGTGCGCGGCCAGCCGGCTCAGGCGAGCCAGATCGGCATCGCGCCGGGCGGCGTCGGGGCCGAGCGCGCTCAACG
>CAZTZM010000209.1:0-17005 GCA_964618005.1 uncultured Myxococcales bacterium | reverse complement strand
GGCGAGGGGACGTCGATCGTCGCCTTGTCCGACTCCAGCATCACGAGCGGGGTGTCCTTGGCGACGACGTCGCCCGGCTTCACGAAGACCTCGATGACCGGGATGTTCTTGAAGTCCCCGATGTCGGGGACGGCGATCTCGCGGGTGGCCATGGCTAGAGCATGACCCGGCGGATGTCGGCGATCACCTGCCCGAGGGCGGTGATGAACCGCGCCGCCAGGGCGCCGTCGACGACGCGGTGGTCATAGGACAACGACAGCGGCAGCATCGTGCGCGGCAAGAACTCCTTGCCGTTCCACACCGGCTTCACCGCCGACCGGGAGACGCCCAGGATGGCGACCTCGGGCGCGTTGATGATCGGGGTGAAGGCGGTGCCGCCGATCCCGCCCAGCGACGAGATCGTGAACGTCGCGCCCTGGATGTCGTTCGGGCCCAGCTTCCCGTCGCGCGCCTTGGCGGCCAGCTCGGTGGTCTCCTTGGCGATGTCGAGGATCCCCTTCTTGTCGGCGTCCTTGATCACCGGCACCACCAGGCCCTGGGGCGTGTCGGCGGCGAAGCCGATGTTCCAGTACTGCTTGAGGATCAGGTTCTCGCCGTCGAGCGAGCTGTTCAGCACGGGGTACTTCTTCAGCGCCGCCACGACCGCCTTCACCAGAAAGGCCAGCGGCGAGACCTTGAGGCCGGCCTTGGCGTTCTCCTCGTTGACGTGGGCGCGGAACGCCTCCAGCTCGGTGATGTCCGCCTCGTCGAACTGGGTGACGTGCGGGATCATCACCCAGTTTCGCGCCAGTCCCGGCGCCGAGATCTTCTGGATGCGCGTGCGGGGCTGCACCTCGATGGGGCCGAACTTCGCAAAATCGACCTTGGGCCACGGCGGAAGCCCCAGATCGCCGAGGCCGCCGCCGCGCGCGGCGACGCCCCCGGACATCGCCTGCTTGACGAAGCCGTGGATGTCTTCCTTGAGGATCCGGCCTTTCGGCCCCGACCCGGTGACCTGGCCGAGCGGCACCCCCAGCTCGCGCGCGAACCGGCGCACGCCGGGGCTCGCGTGGGCGATGGCCTCACCGTCGGCCGCCGGCTCGAGGTTCTTCGGGGCAGCGGGGGCCGCCGCCGGCGCGGGCGCCGGGACGGCCGGCTCGAGGTTCTTCGGGGCGGCGGGGGCCGCCGCCGGCATGGGCCCCGCCTCGACGACCGGCGTCTTTGGCTTCGCGTGGCCGTTGCCGTTGGTGACGGCGGGCGCGGCGCTCCCCTCGAGCAGCGCCACCAGCGTCCCCGCGCTCACCTTGTCGCCGACCTTGACCTTCAGGGCGGCGATGACGCCAGCGGCGGGCGCCGGCACCTCCAGCGTCGCCTTGTCGCTCTCGAGGACGAGCAGCGAGTCGTCCTTCTTGACCGAGTCGCCCGCTTTGACGAGCAGCTCGATGACGGGGATGTTCTTGAAATCCCCGATGTCGGGAACCTTTACCTCGGTGGTGGCCAAACGTCTCTCCTCGATCAAACGGTCCAGGGCGCCGGCTTGTCGGCGTCGATCTCGTACTTCTTGATCGCCTCTGCGACCTTCGCCGCGGGCAGCTCACCGTCGTCGGCCAGCGCCTTGAGGGCGGCGACCGTGACGTAGAAGCGGTTCACTTCGAAGAAGCGCCGCAGGTTCTTGCGCGAATCGCTGCGCCCGAACCCGTCGGTGCCGAGCACCTTGTAGCGGCGCGGGACCAGCTCGCGGATCTGATCGGCGAACTCGCGGACGTAGTCGGTCGAGGCGATGATCGGCCCCTTCGTCCCGGCGAGCTGCTGGGTCACCCAGGGCACCCGCTGCTTCTCCGTCGGGTGCAGCATGTTCCAGCGGCTGACCGCCCGCCCCTCGCGCCCCAGCTCGTTGAAGCTCGGGCAGCTCCAGATGTCCGCCGTGACGCCCCAGTCGTTCTTGAGCAGGTCGGCGGCCGCGATCACCTCGCGCAGGATGACGCCGCTGCCGAGCAGCTGCACGCGCGGGTCGTCTTTTCTGCTCTGCGCGCCGCCGTCGGTCAGCTTGTACATCCCCTTGATGATCCCCTCACGCGCGCCTTCCCCTGCGGGCAGCGCGGGGTGCGAGTAGTTCTCGTTCATGAGGGTGATGTAATAGAAAACGTCCTCCTGGTCCTGGACCATCCGGCGCAGGCCGTCCTGGATGATGACCGCGACCTCGTACGCGAACGTCGGGTCGTAGGCGACGCAGTTCGGGACGGTGCCGGCCAGGACGTGGCTGTGGCCGTCCTCGTGCTGCAGGCCCTCCCCGTTCAGCGTGGTCCGACCGGACGTCGCCCCCAGCAGGAAGCCGCGCGTGCGCAGATCGCCGGCCGCCCAGATGAGGTCGCCGACCCGCTGCATCCCGAACATCGAATAGAAGATGTAGAACGGGATCATCGGCACGTCGCTGTTGGCGTACGACGTCCCGGCGGCGATGAAGGACGACGTCGCGCCGGCCTCGTTGATGCCTTCCTGGAGGATCTGGCCGTTCTTGTCCTCCTTGTAGAACATCAGCTGGTCGGAGTCCTCCGGCTCGTAGAGCTGGCCGACCTGCGAGTAGATGCCGAGCTGGCGGAAGAGCCCCTCCATCCCGAAGGTCCGCGACTCGTCCGGCACGATGGGGACGATCCGCTTGCCGATGCTCGGGTCCTTCACCAGCCCGGTCAGCAACCGGACGAAGGCCATCGTCGTCGAGATCTCACGCCCCTCGGCGGTCGCGTCCAGCAGCGGCTTGAACGGCTCGGGCTTGGCGGGCTCGAGGTTCGCGCTGCTCTTGCGCCGGCGCTGGGGCAACGCCCCGCCCAGCTTCTCGCGCAGCTCGCGGATGTACTTCCCTTCCGCCGAGTCGGGCGTCGGCCGGTAGTACGGCAGGTCGGCCAGCTTGTCGTCCGGAATCGGGATCTCGAACCGGTCGCGGAACTGGCGCAGCGCCTCGATCGGCATCTTCTTCTGCTGGTGGGCGATGTTCTTCCCCTCGCCCACCGCGCCCATGCCGTAACCCTTGACCGTCTTGGCCAGGATGACGGTCGGCTGTCCCTCGTGCTTGCTGGCCGCGGCGTAGGCCGCGTAGACCTTGTGCGGATCGTGGCCGCCGCGGTTGAGACGCCAGATGTCCTGGTCGGACATCTTCGCCACCATCTCCCGCAGCTCGGGATACTTGCCGAAGAAGTTCTCGCGCACGTAGGCGCCGTCGCGGCTCTTGAACTTCTGGTACTCGCCGTCGACCGCCTCTTCCATCCGCTTGAGCAGGAACCCCTTCTTGTCCTGCGCGATCAGCGGATCCCAGTACGCGCCCCAGATGACCTTGATGACGTTCCAGCCGGCGCCGGCGAACTCGGCCTCCAGCTCTTGAATGATCTTGCCGTTGCCGCGCACCGGTCCGTCCAGGCGCTGCAGGTTGCAGTTGATGACGAAGACCAGGTTGTCCAGGTTCTCGCGCGGCGGAAGATTGATGGCGCCCCGCGACTCGGGCTCGTCCATCTCGCCGTCGCCCATGAAGGCCCAGACCTTGCGGCCCTCGGTGTTGGCGAGGCCGCGCCCCTGCAGATAGCGCAGGAACCGCGCCTGGTAGATGGCCTGCAGCGGCCCGAGGCCCATCGACACGGTCGGGAACTGCCAGAAGTCGGGCATCAGCCAGGGGTGCGGGTAAGACGAGACCCCCTTGCCGTCGACCTCCTGCCGGAAGAAGTCGAGCTGCTCCTCGGTCAGCCGCCCTTCCACGAAGGCGCGGGCGTAGACGCCGGGGGCGGAGTGCCCCTGGAAGTAGACCAGGTCACCGCCGAAGTCCGGGGTCGGCGCGCGCCAGAAGTGGTTGAACCCCACGTCGTAAAGGGTGGCGGCCGAGGCGAAGCTGGCGATGTGACCGCCCAGGTCCAGGTTGCGCTTTCCGGCGCGCAGGACCATGGCGACGGCGTTCCAGCGCACGAACGAGCGGAGCCGGTGCTCCAGCTCGTAGTCGCCTGGGGACCGCTCCTCGAGGTGCGGCGGGATCGTGTTGAGATAGGCGGTGTTCGGGCTGTAGGGCAGGTACGCCCCGTCCCGGCGCGCCTTGGCGACGAGCTGCTCGAGCAGGTAATGGGCCCGCTCGGGGCCCTCGACGGCGAGGACGCTCTCGAGCGCGTCGAGCCACTCCTTGGTTTCCAGAGAATCGGTGTCCAGCTGGCGATGCATGGGAGGCGGTCATATTACGCGAAACCTCTCCAAGGAGAGCGCCTGAGTCGCACAACCGGGTTCACAGACGCGAAACATTCGCGCGGGGCCTCCCGGGCCGCCAACGGGATCATTAACTATACCAAATCGGGCTGAGGGGTGGGCGACTCGCATCCGCGGGCGTCGGTCAGAGGTCGGGAGGCTGGCCCAACGGCGACGCGAGAGACGGAGCGGCAGGCGCCCGTTCGCACTTTTATCCCCAATAAAGGGGCGAATCGCGCTCTTACCGGAGAACCTCCAGCAACCGCCGCGCCAGGACCGCGGCCGAGGCGGGGTTTTGTCCGGTGACCAGGTTTCGGTCTTCGACCATGTAGGGCTTCCAGATCTCGCCGCAGCTGAAGTTGACGCCGATCTTTTCCTTGATGTCGGTCTCCAGCAGCCAGGTCACCCGGGAAGCGAGCCCCACGGCCTCCTCTTCCTTGTTGGTGAAGCACGTGACTCGGTAACCCTTGAAGGGCGACACGCCGTGGATTCGGGTGGCCAGTATCGAGGCGGGACCGTGGCACACGATGAAGAGCGGGTTGCCCGAAGCGAGCTGCGCGGTCAGCAAGCGCCCCACGTCGGCGTCGAACGCCAGGTCCGACATCGGGCCGTGACCGCCCGGGAGATAGACCGCGTCGTAGTCCTCGAGGCGGACATCCGACAGTTTGAGCGGCCGCCGCATCGCCTCCGCGGACCGGATGATGGCCTCCAGGTCGAGGGCTGCCTGCTCCCCGCCCACCATCGAGGGACGCAGGCTCATCATGTCGACGTTGGGGGTCACGCCGTTCGGCGTCGCGACCACGACCTCGTGGCCGGCGTCGCTGATGATCTTGTACGGGTTCGCGAACTCCTCGGCCCAGTAGCCGGTGGCGTACCTCGTCCCGTCCTTCAACACCCAGTAGGTGGCTCCGCTGACTATGAAAAGTACCTTCGCCATGATGCCAACTCCTCTCCGTCCCTGTCCCCGGCAACCGTCTCGTCAACCGTAGGTGAACTCTGGCTTGCTCTGCCCGACCTCGATGATGTAACCGTCGGGATCGCGGATGTAGCAGCGGGTCTCGCCGTACTTGTCCTTCGGCTCCGTGATGAACTCGGCGCCGCGACTCTTCCACAGTTCGTAGCAGGCTCGAATGTCCGCGACGCGGATGTTCATGAAGCTGCTGAACTTGTCGGGGTCGGTGGGGGCGCTGAGCGTGACCGTCGGCTTGTCGGGGGTTGGCCCGCCCCCGACGTTGACGATGAGCCACATGTTCGCGATCTGGATGTATCCGGGCGCCCCTTTGCTGTCGCCCCTGCTCAGGGTGCGACCACCGAAGACCGTTTCGTAGAAACGAGCCGACCGATCGATGTCGGCGACCGTGAGAAAATACGTCACGCTGAACCCCTCGCGCGGGGGCATCTCGTAGCTCTTCGATCCGACTTGCACGCTGTTCATTGACGACTCCCGTTTCCGTTGCGGCGCTGATCTGAACGCTTTCGAGCATGTGCTCGAAGCATGCTCACGCAAGGCCGAGCGCCGGCGAATCGGTGGAATGTCTTAGCTGGCGCGGACGGTTCGCGGCGCCGGCCTGGCGGAAGCAGTGGTCCAGCCGATAGGCTGAGCAGGCCCGCGCCGTTCAGCGTTTGTTCCACCCGTGGAAGGGCGAGCGGTCGCCCGCGTTCCAGCGCTCACGAAGCCCGGGGGCGCTCAGGTCCCAGTCGGGGCGGATCTCGGCACTCACGACGCGCAGGTCGTGCCAGAGGTCGGCGATCGACGGGCGACCCCAGAACCAGTAGCCGTTGTAGACGCTGTGGATCACGAGGCCCGGCTTGAGCACCAGTGTGTGCGGGATCATCGGGTCGCGCTCAGGGTCGGTGTACTCCTGGATGTCGAGCTCCTTCTGGATCCTTCGGCCCGGGTCCGAGAGAAACGTCCACTGCGCGCCGACCGCCGCCCGAAACTCCTGCAGAGTGTGGTGGTCGTCGGTCGCGATCGTCACGACCTGCGTGTAGGCGACGGCGATCCGCGGATAGAACGCGGCCAGCTCCTGGTGCTGCTGGTGCTCCTTCGGACAGTAGTGGCCGCGCGCCAGCGTGAGGATCATCGGGTCGTCGCCTTGCAGCTCGCTGAGCCGCCGCGGCGTGTTCGTGTGATCAGGCAGCTCGTAGTCGGGGAACGTGCCGCCGGGCGCGATATCAAAGCGCATGCTCGAGCCTCCTTTACAGGTCGATGACGACGTCGCGCTGGGGTTGAGCGCAGCAAACCAGCAGGTTGCCCCCGGCCGGCGCGTCGAGCGGCTCGGGCCGGTAGGCGACGGTCCCCGCGATCAACCCGCTCTCGCAGCTGTGGCAGACGCCGGTCCGGCACGACCACCGGACCGGGACGTCGCACGCCTCGGCCAGCTCCAGCAGGCTTCCGTAGCCCGACGCCTTCCAGTGCGCGGCGACGCCGCTGCGCGCGAACGACACCAGCGGGCCGGTGTCCGCGTCATCCGGCGGGGGATGTGGCGCCCGCGCGGCCGCGCGAACGACCCCCGGCGTCATCGACTCGCCGCCGTTGAAGATCTCGAGGTGAACGCGGCCCGACGCCACGCCGAACGTGATGAGGGCCTGCTTCATCTCCGCCATGAAGCGCGTCGGTCCGCACAGGTAGACGTCGGCCGCACGAGGGACCCCGACGTCGGCGAAGACGGAAGGTGACAGGTGGCCGGCCTGGTCGAAGTCCCGCCCGATCTGGTCGCCGGAGCCGGGCCGGCTGTAACAGACGTGACTGCGGCCGTGCGCGAGCGAACGGATCAGCGCGCGCGCCTCGGCGGCGAAGGGATGGTGCGCGCCGTCGCGCGCGCCGTGCAGCCACAGGATCGGACGGATCGAACCGGTCGCCGCCAGCGCGTGCAGCATCGCCAGCACGGGCGTCGCGCCGATTCCAGCGCTGCACAGCACCACCGGGCCGTCCCCGGGCTGCAGGACGAAGCTTCCGCGCGGCGCGCTGACGTCGAGGGTATCGCCCACCCGGACGCGATCGCGCAGGTACGTCCCCGCGGCCCCGTTCGGCTCGACCTTCACGCTGATGCGACGGCGCTCGATCGACGGCGCGTTCGAGAGCGAGTAGCTGCGATACACGATCTGGCCGCCGGCCGCTCCGCGGAGCCGCACCACCACGTACTGGCCGGGCAGCGGGCTCGGCAGAGGCGCGCCGTCCACGCTCTGCATCGTCAACGAGATCACGTCCGCTGACTCGCGAGCGATCGCGGTCACCGCCAGCGCCTGGAACCCCGGTGCGGCCGGGTGTGCGGCGGCCGCCGGCGCCAGCCCCGCGTTGCCATCGCCGACGCCGGTCGTGGGGCTGCGCGAGAGCGCCTCGAACGACGCGCGCCAACCGGGCGACAGCGCTTCGAGCCGCAACGCGCGCTGAAGCTGATCGCGCGGGTGAGGGGGCGAATACAGAAGGGCGTTGATCTCCGCGACGGTCATCCGATCGCGCGCCTCACCGACTTTCACGATGTCGTCGCCGGCGCCCACCTCGCCTTCCCGAAGCACGCGGAGGTAGAAGCCCGGCCGGCCGCTCGACGTCAGCAGCGCCGGCATCCGCGGTTCGTTCATCCGGATGCCGACGCGATAACAGGTCACCCGCGGCTGCGTGACCTCGAACAGCGCGGTGCCGATCTCGTACTGGTCGCCGATGCAGACCCCGTCGTCGGGGAGTCCCGAGACGGTGAAGTTCTCGCCGAACTGCCCGTGGACGAAATCGGTCCGCTTCAGCTCCTCCTGCCAGTGGCGATACGACTCGATCTGATACACGAAGACGGCGCGCTGCTCGCCGCCGTGCCCGGCCAGATCACCCTGGCCGTCGCCCTCCAGGTTCAGCCGGCCGACGCGACAGCGACCCGCAACGGGATCCTTCCAGATCCCCGTGTGAACCGTGCGGCCGTTCCACTGAATGTCGCGCGGCAGCCCGACATTCACCGAGAGCAGTTGCGGCCGCGATCCCATCTCAGGCGGCGACGAACTGCTGCCCTCCGTCGACGTCATGGGTCGCGCCGGTGAGGGCCGTGTTGATCGTCAGATGCACGGCCAGCGACGCGACGTCGTCCGGCCTGACCACCCGGCGGATGGGCAGCGTCTTCCGGAGCTGATCGCGGCGGTTCTCGAGCTCCGGGCCGACCAGCGCGGCCGACAGGGACGTGTCGACGAGGCCGGCCGCGACGTGGTTGACGCGGACGGGGGCCAGCTCGATGGCCGCGCGCTCGGGAAGCTCCTGAATCAGCTCGGTGCCGCTCGGTTCCGTGGTGGTCGCGCCCATCGTCAGCCCTCCGTAACAGGTGGGGTTCATCGTCGAGCGTGGCAAGGGACCAACGACGGCGAACGACCTGAATCGGGATTCGACCGGACCCGCTAAGATGCGCCTATCACATGCTGCGCCGCTTGGTCCGTGGAACATTGAGCTTCGACTGGGCGCGCGCCCAGCCGCGCGAGGCGGCCCTGTGCCTGCCAGCCATGGCCATCCCGCTGGCGGTGGGGATCGCGCTGCACCGGCCGCGGATCGGGATGATGCTGGCCGGCGGCGCGTTCTCGGTCGGGTTCGGGTCGTTTCAGGAGCTGCGCGGCTCGCGCCGACTGCCCATGCTGATCGCGGCCGCCGGGATGTGCCTCTCCAGCTGGATCGGGACGATCGCCGGCCGCTCGCCGGCGGCGGTGATCGTGCTGGCGGGGATCTGGGGCGCGGCCTACGGCGTGGCCTGGTCCGAGAGCCCCGGCGCGTCCTGGATCGCGCTCCAGTGCACGATCTGGCTGCTCATCTCGACCGCCTATCCGGCGCAGGGGCTGGCGGCGCTGACCCGGGGCGCCTGTGTGATGGGCGGCGGCCTGTTGCAGATGGCGATCATCTGGACGGTCTGGGCGCGCCGCGACCCGTCCCCGCGGATCGGGCCCGCGCCCGCCGTCGATCACGCGCACACCACCACGCGGCAGCGCGCCTGGCACGCGGTCCACGCCGGGCTGGTCTTGACGCTCTCGATGGCGCTCTCCCGGACCGTCGGCCTCAGCAACGGCTACTGGATCCCGATGACGGCGGCCATCGTCACACGGCCCGAGCTGCAGCAGACGGTCGAGCGGGGCTTCGCGCGCTCGGCCGGCACGCTGGCGGGCGCCGCCGTCGCGACCGCCGTGGCCTACCTGCTGCACCCGCTGCCGGCGGTCCTGGCGGTGCTGGTGCTGCTGTTCGCCGCGGCGGCTTACCTGCTCCTCTACGTCAACTACGCGGCCTTCGCGGCCAGCCTGACGGCGTACGTGGTCTTCTTGCTGACGCTGGCCGGGGCGCCGGAGCGCGCGGTCATCTCACACCGCGCGCTCTACACGCTCCTGGGCGTGGGGTTCGCCTGGCTGGGGCACGCGCTGTTCGCCGGGGTCGAGCGGGCGACCCGCGCGCCGTTCACACGCGCCGGGCGGCCGTGGTGGCGTCGACGATAGCGGCGACGTCGATCTTCTTCATCGTCATCATGGCCGCGAAGGCGCGCTGGGCCTCCGCGCCGCCGGCGGCCATCGCCTCGGTGAGCACGCGCGGCGTGATCTGCCAGGAGAGTCCCCAGCGGTCCTTGCACCAGCCGCAGGCGCTCTCCTGGCCGCCGTTGCCGACGATGGCGTTCCAGTAGCGGTCGGTCTCTTCCTGATCGTCGGTGGCGATCTGGAACGAGAACGCCTCGCTGTGCGGGAACAGCGGACCGCCGTTGAGGCCCAGGCACGGGATGCCGAAGACGGTGAACTCCACCGTCAGCACGTCCCCGGCCTTGCCGCCCGGAAAGTCGCCCGGCGCCTTGTGAACGGCGGCCACCTGGCTGTTCGGGAAGGTGGCGGCGTAAAAGCGCGCCGCCGCTTCCGCGTCCTTGTCGAACCACAGGCAGATCGTGTTCTTGGGCGTCATCTCAGCGTGAGGATGGCACCCCCGATGCGCGCTTGCCAGAAGGTGCGTTCATCGGCGCGGTGGGTGACCATCAGGACCGTGCTCTTCTGCTGGGTAGAGAGCGATTCGACCAGCTCCAGGGCGCGCAGGCGGTTGTCGCCGTCCAGGCCGGCGGTCGGTTCGTCCATGACCACCAGCGGCGGCACCTTGATCGCCGCGCGGGCGATCAGCACCAGGCGCTGCTGGCCGAACGAGAGCTCGCGGAAAGCGGCCGTGGGGGCCAGGCCCAGCTCCAGCCAGGCCAGCCAGGCCTGCGCCCGCGCCCGGTCGCTCGGCTCGGGCCGCTGATAGACGCCGATGCTGTCGAAGAGGCCGCTCAGGAGAACCTCTTCGACGCTGCCGCCCACGCGGTAATCGCGGTGCAGGCGCGCCGAGACGAGGCCGATGCTCTTCTTGATGTCCCACACCGTCTCGCCGCTGCCGCGACGCCGGCCGAAGAGGTGCAGGTCGTTGCTGTAGGCCTGCGGGTGATCGCCGGTGATCATCTCCAGCAGGCTGGACTTGCCCGAGCCGTTGGGGCCTTCGATCAGCGTGTGCTGGCCGGGCCCGACACGGAAGTCGAGGTGCTCGAACACCACCTGTTCGCCGTAACGGACGTGGCCGTCGACCAGCTCGACCAGCGGAACGCCGGGGTCGAGCGGCGGGTACCAGCTTCCGAGATCGACCGGCGGCAGCGTCCGGTGGGTCGACGGGTCGGCGGCGCGCGCCAGGAATTCCTGTGGCGTGCCGCGGAAGACTGGAGAACGATCCGGCCGCCGATCGGCGAGCACCACCACCTCGCGCAGCGCCTCGGGCGCGAACGGCAGGTCGCGGGCGCCGAACGTTCCGACCACCAGCGTGGGCAGACGCTCTGCCACGTGAACGATGGCCTGGGCCAGCTCCGCGACGGCGGCGCGGTCGAGGCCCTCGAACGGATCGTCGAGGATCAGCAGCGACGGCGCGGCGAGCACGGCCTGCAGCAGCAGGACCTTGCGCGCCTCGCCGGTGGAGAGCAGCCGATAGCCGCGCGCCCAGAGCGGCTCCAGCCGGAACGCGGCGAACAGCGGGTGGCGGCGGCCGGCCTCGCCCAGCAGCTCGCGGACGGGGGTGCTGGTGTCGACGCCCTGCTGGAAGTTGCTCTCGTCCGCCGCCAGCTGCGCCTCGTAGAACGCCTGCTGCGATTCGGCCGAGAGCAGCCGCGCCCCCGCCACGCGCGCCTCCAGCGCGCGCGCGGCGGTCGATTTGCCCGACCCGTTGGGGCCGGTGAGCAGCGTCAGCCCGGGCTCGGTCGGGACCTCAACCACCGACGGAGATCTGCTTCATCGCCGTCATGTGGCCGCGGAGCGTGGTGCCGACCTTCTCGACCGGGTGGTTCTCGGTGGCCTGGTTCACGGCCAGCAGCCGGCGGTTGTCGACCTGCTGGACGCCGGGGGCGAACGGCTTGCCGATCACGTCGGTCGCCTGCCTGGCCACGAACTCTTTCAGCAGCGGGACCGCGGCGTGGCTGAACAGGTAGCAGCCGTACTCGGCCGTGTCGCTGATGACCTTGTTCATCTCGTACAGCTTCTTGCGCGAGATGAGGTTGGCGATCAGCGGCACCTCGTGCAGCGACTCGTAGTAGGCCGACTCGGGCTTCATGCCCACTTCGACCATGCACTCGAACGCCAGCTCGACGCCGGCCTTGACCATGGCGACCATCAGCACCGCGTGGTCGAAGTACTCCTGCTCGCCGATCTTGGCGGCGCCGGCGGGGGTCTGCTCGAAGGCGGTGTCGTTGGTGGCGGCGCGCCACTTGAGCAGGTTCACGTCGCCCGCGTCCCAGTCCTTCATCATCGTCGTGCTGAAGTGGCCCGTGATGATGTCGTCCTGGTGCTTCTTGTACAGCGGCCGCATCAGGCCGCGCAGCTCCTCGGCCAGGTCGAAGGCCTTGATCTTGGCCGGGTTGCTCAGGCGGTCCATCATCAGCGTGATGCCACCCTGCTTCAGCGCCTCGGTGATCGTCTCCCAGCCGAACTGAACCAGCTTGCTGGCGTAGCCGCGGTCGATGCCCTTGGCCACCATCTGGTCGAAGCAGAGGATCGACCCGGTCTGCAGCATGCCGCACAGGATCGTCTGCTCGCCCATGAGGTCGCTCTTCACCTCGGCCACGAAGCTGGACTCCAGGACGCCCGCGCGATCGCCGCCGGTGGCGGCGGCGTAGGCCTTGGCGATCTCCAGGCCGTCGCCGTTCGGATCGTTCTCGCGGTGCACCGCGATCAGCGTCGGGACGCCGAAGCCGCGCTTGTACTCCTCACGCACCTCGGTGCCGGGGCACTTGGGCGCCACCATCACGACCGTCAGGTCCTTGCGGATCTGCTGCCCCTCCTCGACGATGTTGAAGCCGTGGCTGTAGGCCAGACAGGCGCCCTTCTTCATCAGCGGCATCACCTTCTGCACCACGTCGGCGTGCTGCTTGTCGGGCGCCAGGTTGCACACCAGGTCGGCGGTCGGGATCAGCTCCTCGTAGGTGCCGACCTTGAAGCCGTTGCCGGTGGCGTTGGTGTAGCTGGCCCGCTTCTGGGCGATGGCGTCCGCGCGCAGCGCGTAGGTGATGTCCAGCCCCGAGTCGCGCATGTTGAGGCCCTGGTTCAGCCCCTGCGCGCCACAGCCGACGATGACGACCTTCTTGCCCCGCAGCTTCTCGACGCCGTTGAACTCGCTGCGCTCCATGAACCGGCAACGGCCAAGCTGGTCCAGTTTCTGCGCCATCGTGAGGGTGTTGAAGTAGTTCTGTCGGGACATCGGGTTATTTCCTCGGGGTTTTGATGCCTCGGGGCATCGTGAAGGAGACAGGATAGATCGCCGCGGCCGCCCCGCCAATGTTGCGCTTGCGTCTATTATCGCCAGTCTGTATTGCGAAAATCGCAACAGCAACCATCCGCCCGCCGAGGCGCTACACTTCCACCGCCCATGACCGAACGACGAGACGGAAACGCCCCCGAGGAAGACTTCGCCGCCATGTTCGCCGCCGCCGAGCGCGGTGAGAAAGCCGCCGGCGGCGGACGCCGGCCGCGGCTGGAGATCGGCGACCTGGTCCGCGGCAAGGTCGTGTCGATCGGCCAGGAGGTGACGGTGCTGGAGCTGGCCGGCGGCGGCGAAGGGACGCTGGAGACGATCGAGCTGCGGGATCCCAAGGGCGAGCTGATCGTGGCGGCCGGCGAGACGCTCGAGGCGCGGGTGGTGGCGCTGGGCGAGAAGCAGGGGTTCGTCTCCCTGCGGCGCGGCGCGGGGGTCGGACGCGGGCGACCGGCGCTCGAAGAGGCGGCCACGACCGGCCTCCCGATCGAGGGCGTCATCACCGGCGTGAACAAGGGCGGCCTGGACGTCGACGTGGGGGGCGTGCGGGGCTTCTGCCCGATCTCGCAGCTGGAGCTGCGCCCCGTCGCCGATCCCGCCGCTTACATCGGCCAGCGGCTTTCGTTCCGGGTCACCCGCTACGAGGAAGACCGCCGCGGGGTCAACCTGGTGCTGTCGCGGCGCGCGCTGCTGGAGGAGGAGTCACGCGCCCGCGCCGTCGAGACCCGCGACAAGCTGACGCTGGGGGCCGTGCTGCCCGGCGTGGTCACGGCGCTGAAGGACTTCGGCGCGTTCGTGGACGTGGGCGGGATCGAGGGGCTGCTGCCCGCCTCGGAGATTGGTTTTTCGCGCGGAACGCGCCCCGCGGACGTGCTGGCCGTCGGGCAGTCGATCCGCGTCCAGGTGGCGCGCATCGAGAAGCGCGACGATCCCAAGCGCCCGCTGCAGATCTCGTTCTCCATGAAGGCGCTCGAGCGCGACCCCTGGGACGACGTCGCCGCCACCCTGCAGGCCGGCAGCGTCGTGCGCGGCACCGTCATGCGCGCCGAGCCGTTCGGGGCGTTCGTCGAGATCGCCCCGGGCGTCGAGGGTCTGCTGCACATCAGCGAGCTGGGCGCCAAGCGCCCGCTGCGCCACGCCCGCGAGGCGGTCAAGCCGGGCGAGGTCCTGACCGTGACCGTGCTGGGGATCGACCAGGAGCGGCGGCGCATCTCGCTGGGCCTGGGCGAGCGCAACGAGGGGATCGACGACGAAGGGCGGGCCGCGGCGGCGCGGGCCTCCGGCTCGTCGCGGCAGCTCGGGACGCTGGGCGACCTGCTGAAGGGCAAGCTCCCCCAGCGCTGATCGATTCGCGCGCTCAGCGGGCGGCGCGCCGCGCGATCGGCGCGATGCCGGCGGCGGCGGAGAGCGCGCCCAGGGCGCAGACGGCGGACCAGCCCCAGCGCTGGAACGCCAGCGCGGCGGCGACCGTGCCGAGCGCGCCGCCGATGAAGCAGGTCACCATGTAGACGGCGTTCACGCGGTTTCGCAGCTCCGGGGCCAGGCCGAAGATGATCGTCTGGTTGGCGAGGTGGCTGGCCTGCACGCCGGCGTCCAGCAGGACGACGCCGACCCCGATCAGAAACAGCGACGGGCCGGCCAGCGCGAAGACGCCGAAGCCCGCGATGATGCCGAGCAGGCCGACCAGGTTGATGCGCGTGGCGCGGATGCGCCCCGCCAGCCGGCCGACGATCGGGGCCACCGCCACCCCGGCCACGCCCAGCGCGCCGAACAGGCCGGCGGTCCGGGCGCCGTGGCCCAGGTGGGCCAGATGAAAGGCCAGCGTCGACCAGAACACGCTGAAGCCGGCGAAGCCGCACGCGCCCACCAGCGCGTGGCGGCGCAGCAACGGCTGGCTGCGGATCAGGTGGCCGAGCGACGCCAGGATGCGCACCCAGGGGAGCGGGACCGGCGGCCGTTGCACCGGCAGCGCCACACGGATCACCAGCGCCAGCGCCGCCATCACCGCGCCGGCGCCCAGGAAGGTCGCGCGCCAGCCGATCCACCCGGCCAGCGTGCCGCTGACCGTGCGCGAGAGCAGGATCCCGCCCAGCAGCCCACCCATCACCACGCCGATGGCCTTGCCGCGCGCGGCCGGTGACACCAGCCCGACCGCGAACGGCACCGCCATCTGCGGCAGGCAGGTGACGAAGCCCAGCACCAGGCTGGCCACGGCCAGCACGCGGAAGCTGGGCGACAGCGAGACCGCCACCAGCGCGGTGGCGCTGGCGAGCGCGGTCGCGATCATCAGGCCGCGTCGCTCGCGCCCGTCGCCGAGGGGCACCAGCAGCAGCATGCCCAGCGCGTACCCGAGCTGGGAGAGCATCAGCGCCAGACCGATCGCGCCCACGCTGACGCGGAACGAGGCGGCCAGCATCGCCGCCAGCGGCTGCGCGTAATAGAGGTTCGCGACCGAGATGGCCGCGATGGCGGCCAGCAGCCCGACCGCGCCAGGCGGCTGTTCGGGTGCGGGGACGGCTTCCGGGTCGGTCACGTGGGCGGGCAAGATAGCAGCCCGCCGCAGGCCCGTCGGCCGTCGAGCGTCAGCAGCCGGGAGCCGTCGATCCCGGGACGCAGATCGAGCACGCGATCGTGCGCTGGAGCCGATCGGCGTTCAGGTTCACGTGCGTCTCGTTGACCTCGACGGCTATCCCGTCGCAGAGGGGGGCGGGGGCCAGGATGTAACAGGGGGCTGGCTCACCCGAGTCGTCGCAGGCCGGCACCGGGAAGGTGGTCGTGGTCTGGCCGATGGTCACCTCGTCGATGACCGTGCAGATCGGCTGGCCGGCCGCGTCGGTCTGAATCTGCCCGGTCACGCACGGCGGAATGGTCCCGACCGTCGACGAAGACAGGAGCGAGAACGCCGGCGAATAGTCCGGCGAGCAGATGGACGTCAGGCTGCTGTTTCGAAACGCGTTCGCGAACTCGGCCACCCGGACGGCTGGATCAGCAAAGCTGCCGTCCGTGGTCAACATGGTCGACGCAGGGTTGACCCCGGACGCGCCGGCCGGCCCACAGACGTGCATCACCTCCGGCCAGAGCTCCGTCGCCGGACTGACCTGGTTGAAGCCCGGCGCCCACTGCACCGTGTACGGCACGGCGCTCCCGCTGATCGCCGAGACGTAGATGTGATTATCGGGATCGGTCTTCAGCGCCTTGATGTCGTTGACGAACTTGCTGACGGGGGTCAGAAGGCCGGTCCCCTGGTCGTTGTCCTTGCAGTCGACGAGGTCGAGGCGCGGCACGTTGCCGACGGTCTGGGCGTCGGCGGGCGGGTTCAGCGGCGGCATCGCGTATTGGTTCGGATCGGCCGCTGTCGGATCCTTGCAGAGATGGCCCCACTGGTTGCAGCGGTAGTTCGCCAGCGGCCCGAGAGGGTTCTGCAAGCTCTCGGGCGCGCCGTTCAGCGAGAACAGCGTCGTGCCGGCGGGCGCCGAGCAGTCGTCCTCGTTGGTCAGGATGATGATGGCCAGATCGGCGTCGGCGCGAAGAAAGCCGGCGTTCTGCGCGGGCGGCGGCCCGAGGCCGTCGGCGCCCAGCGCACGGTCGAGGGCCGCCAGCGGTTGCTCGAACCCGCACCCTGCCTGGCCAAGCCCGATCATGCACTGAAGAACGTTGCCGATCTGATCGGTGAAGTTGGCCACATCGCCGACATCCGAGACGAACGTCGAGCCTGGCGCCAACGTCGTCGCGCAGGTCGCTTGCGGCGCAGCCAGCAACTGTCCGCCGTCACCGCTCGCCGTGCACCCGTCGGTGCCGGCGGCGGCGTCGCCCGGCGCGCCCATGTCCGTCGACACCACGCCGACGTGCAGATTGGGGAGACCGGTGGGCGAGCTCTCGAGCAGCGAGAAGAACGTGGCCATCTGCCCTTGAAGCTTCTCCTGCATGGCCAGCATCTCCGGCGAGTCGTCGATCACGAACAGGACGTCGAGGTCGTGGTTGCCCGCGAAGGTCTCGGTGGTCACGGACGTGGTCGTCGACGGCGGCGGCGGCGTCGTCAGGCTGCTGGACGAGCACGCC
>CAZTZM010000208.1:0-12434 GCA_964618005.1 uncultured Myxococcales bacterium | reverse complement strand
GAGGTCATCCGTCGCCACCCGCCCCCGCGCCACCAGCGCCGCGCGCGCCACCGCCACCGCCAGCGCCGCCGAGCTCCCCAGCCCGGCCCGCGACGGGATCCCGGCGTCGGCGTCGAAGTCCAGCCCGGGCGCGTCCAGCCGGCGGACGATCGCGCCCAGCGCGCGCCCCACCGGCGTCCCGTCGTCGACGGCGGCCTCCATCTGCCAGGCCGGGACGCGCAGGCGCCCGACGCCCCGACGCGCCACGACGGCGATGCCGGTCGAGATCCCGGCGGCCAGCGCCGGATGGCCGTGCACGACGGCGTGCTCGCCGACGAGGATCAGCTTGCCGTGGCCGAAGCCCCGGGCGGCCGGGTCCTCGGTCATCGCGGCCTCTGGGCCAGCCAGCTCGCCAGCTCGCCGGTGATCACGCGCGGCGCGGCCGCCAGGTCGCTGGCCTTGGCCACGCCCGTCAGCAGCGCCGCCGCGCGCAGGCCGTCGATGACCTGCTTCAAGTAGGCCTCGCCGCCCGCGCGGCCGCCGTCCTGCACGGCGCGCAGCGCCGGCTGCGCCAGGCCGCCCACCCGCGCGCCCAGCGCCAGCGCCCGGGCCAGGTCCAGCCCCGACCGGATTCCACCCGAGGCGACGATCTCGATCCCGGCCGCCGGCAATCCTTCGGTCGCCAGCCAGGCCACCGCCGCCGCGGTCGGGATGCCCCAGTCCCACAGCTCCTGCCCGGCGCGCTTCTCGTTCCCCTTCGCGCGGTGCGATTCGACGGCCGTCCACGACGTGCCGCCGCCACCCGCGACGTCGATGGCGCGCACGCCGGCCGCGACCAGCCGGCGCGCGACCGCGGGCGAGATCCCGCACCCGGTCTCTTTCACCATCACGGGGCGCCCCAGCTCGGCGACGACCCGCGCGATGGCGTCCAGCGCCCCGCGGAAGTCGCGGTCGCCGCCCGGCTGCGCCATCTCTTGCGCCGGGTTCAGGTGGATGCAGAGCGCGTCCGCCTCCACGCGCGCCACCACCTCACGAATGGCCGAGGTGGGCAGCGCGGCCAGCTGCACCGCCCCGAAGTTGGCGAACAGGTAAACGTCCGGGGCGGCGGAGCGGACCTCGTAGGTGGACGCCAGCTCCGGGTGCAGCAGCATCGCCCGCTGGCTGCCCAGCCCGAACGGGATGCCCACGGCGGCCGCGGCCGCCGCCAGCGACCGGTTGATCTCCCCCGCCTCCGCCGTGCCGCCTGTCATCCCCGTCACCATCAGCGGCGCCCGGATCGATCGGCCGAGCAGCGTCGTCCCCAGCTCGATCTCGGCCGCCGACCGCTCGGGCAGCGCCGCGTGCAGGAGGTGCACGTCGCTCAGCATCGTGGGCCGGCGAAAGTCCGCCGAACCCGAGGCCGCGATGGTCAGGTGCTCGGCCTTGCGCCGACTGATTCCGTCGTCCGCCATGCCAGCCCTTGCGTATAGAGCGCCGCCCCAGCCCCGGGCAAGGGGTCGGCGGCCCTTTCTTCAAAATAAATTGAAAATTCCCGCATCGCCCGGGGTCTGCCCCGTCCTCGTATGCGTGCTCGAGACGTCGAGGGCCACGACGGGGCCAAGCGGGGCCTTGGCGAGTGAATTTCTTGCCCCGACCTGAACGGGTGGATAGTATGCGGGCATGGATCAGTCGTGGCTGGCGATCGCCGCAGCGGCGTTTCTGATCGGCGGCGCGGCCTGCGGCGCGCTGGCCTGGATGCTGGCGACGGCGCGCGGGCGGGCCCTGACCGCCGCGGCGCTGCGGGACGTGGAGCGGCAGGCCAGCGCGGCCACCGCCCGGGCCGAGACGCTGGCCGAGATGGGGCGACAGGCCGAGGGACGGGCCAACGCGCTGGAGGCGACGCTGCGCCAGGTCGACAGCGAGCGGGCCGCGTTCGGCGCCCGGGCCGAGGGGCTGGCGCGCAGCCTGGACGAGCAGCGCGGGTTGCTGGAGGCGGCCAAGGCGCAGCTCGGCGACACGTTCCAGGCCCTGGCCGGCGAGGCGCTGCGGGCCAGCCAGGAAGACTTCCTGGCGCTGGCTGCCGAGCGGCTGGGCGCCGCGCGCCGCGAGACCTCCGCCGAGCTGGAGGCGCGCCAGCAGGCGCAGCAGAAGGCGATCGAGGGGATGGTCGCCCCGGTGCGGGCCACGCTGGACAAGGTCGACGAGCACGTGCGCGCGCTGGAGCGCGAGCGCAGCACCGCCTACGGCGCCATCCGCCAGCAGATGACCACGATGTCCGAGACGCAGGAGAAGCTGCGCGACGCCACCGGCAGCCTGGTCACCGCGCTGCGGTCACCCTCCGTGCGCGGGCGGTGGGGCGAGATGCAGCTGCGGCGGGTCGTCGAGCTGGCCGGCATGCTGGAGCACTGCGACTTCGCGCAGCAGGTCACGGTCGAGGGCGAAGACGGGCGCTTGCGGCCCGACATGGTCGTGAAGCTGCCGGGCGGGCGCCAGGTGGTGGTCGACGCGAAGGCGCCGCTGGGCGCTTATCTCGAGGCGCACGAGGCGACCGACGAGGCGACGCGCACGGCCAAGCTGCGCCAGCACGCCGCGCAGGTGCAGGCCCACGTCCGCAAGCTCGCCGCCAAGAGCTACTGGGAGAGCTTCTCCGGTTCAACCGAGTACGTGGTGATGTTCTTGCCAGGGGATTCCATCTACAGCGCCGCGCTGGAGGGAATGCCGGGGCTGATCGAAGAGGGGGTCGCGAACCGGGTGCTGCTGGCGACGCCGACCACGCTGCTGGGCCTGCTGCTGAGCAGCAGCGCGGGCTGGCGCGAGGAGCGGCTGGCCGAGAACGCGCAGCGGATCAGCGAGGAGGGGCGCACGCTGCACACGCGCATCGCCACCGTGCTGGAGTACCTGGGCGATCTGGGCAACTCGTTGAACCAGTCGGTGAAGCACTTCAACAAGGCGATCCACTCGTTCAACACCCGCGTGACGGTGTCGGCGCGCCGCCTGGAGGATCTGGACGCGCACGGCAAGAAAGAGCTCCCCGAGCTCGACGAGATCGCGGTGCGCGCCGCCGCGGCGCAGCCGGCCGCGGAACGTCCCGCGCGCCTGTCGCAGGGCTCGCTGGCGCTGGCGCTGGCCCCGGCCAGCAACGACGGAACGTAGCGTGGACTTCGTCGAGCCGGCCCGCGCGTTCGCGCTGGAGCTGGTCGGCGGGCGCGGGCACTACGAGCGCGTGGTGCGCGCGGCGATGGAGGCCCGGCGCAGCGTCTGGATCGCGACCGCCAACCTCAAGGAGCTGATGGTCGAGGACCATCGGGCGGCTCCCGGCCGCCGGCGCACGGCGCGCGTCGGCGGCCAGGGCGCCCGCACATATCGGTCGATCCTGGACGTCTTCGACGAGCTGGCCGGACGCGGCGTCGAGCTCCGCATCCTGCACGCCACGCCCCCCTCGCGTCCGTTTCGCGACACGCTGGCGCGCAGCCCCCGCCTGGCCGCGGCGCTGCAGCTGCGGGCCTGCCCGCGGGTCCACTTCAAGACCGTGATCGTGGACAGCGCGTTCATCTACGTCGGCAGCGCCAACTGGACGGGCGCGGGGCTGGGCGCCAAGGGGGCCGGCCGCCGAAACTTCGAGCTTGGCTTCGCGGGCTCGGACGACGGCCTCCTCGACCGCACGCAGGAGATGATCGACCACGTCTGGCGCGGTCGAGCCTGCCGCGGTTGCAGGCTGCGTGACGTCTGCCCGGCGCCGCTCGACCAAAACAGCGCGCAAAAACCCATTCCGACACGCTTGTTACGCCGATAGGCCAGCGCCTTGCGGCCCAAACGGCCGTGCTTAGGTTCCAAGCCGTGATATCGCGGCCGAATGACGGGGAAGTGGGGATCGTCGGGCTCCTCCGGGAGACGGCCGAGGGCCTCGGCACCCTGGTCGCCGACCACATCAAGCTGGCCCGCCTGGAGCTGGTGGCGGACGTGCAGGGCTATAGCCGCGGCCTGGCCACCATGCTGATCGCCGCGCTGGTCCTCATGATGGGCTACGCGTTCGCCTGGTTCGCCGCGGCTGTGGCGCTGGGGCGGCTGTGGGGTGCGCCGCTGGCCTTCCTGGCCATCGCCGCCGTGCACCTGGTGGCCGGGGGGATCGCGGTCGCCTGGGCGGCCGGCAAGATGAAGCGGACCCGGCTGATGCACGGGTCGGCGACCGAGGCGCGGACGAGCATGAACGCGCTCACGCGCCCGTTGCAGGGGCGCGCGTCATGAGCACGGGCGGCGGCACGGTCGATCTCTCCGACGAGCTGGCGCGGGCGGAGGCCCAGGTCGAGCGGGCGCGCGAGCGCGTCACCTCGTCAATGATCGCGCTGCGCACGGAGGTCGTGCGCCAGGTCGACTGGCGGCGGTTCGTGCGGCGCGAGCCGCTGGCCTTCATGGGCGCGGCGCTGGCGCTGGGGTTTTGGTTGGGGTTTCGGCGTTCGACGCCACCAACGTGAGGCACAGGAGATCACCATGGAAATGACCGAACAGATCGAAGCCACCGTTCGTGAGGTCGGCGCCCGCGTCCGGCCGCAGGTCGAGGAGGCGCGCCGGCGCCTGTCGTCGGCGAACGACACGGTCACGGACTACATCAAGGAGAACCCGGGGCGCTGCCTGCTGGGCGCGATTGCGGTCGGGTTCCTCATCGGCAAGATCGCGCGCCACGCGTGACCGGGCACCGGCGGAACCTACGAAAGGGCGACATGGAAACGCACGAGGCAGAAGCGGCCAACGGCCGCGGCGACGGCGGCAAGACCATCGGCGATCGCGTCGATCAGATGAACGACTCCGCGCACGAGGCCTGGTCGCGCACGCGCGGCGCCGTCGACGACATCAAGCGCGCCGCCGACATCGACGGGCGCGTCGCCCGGCACCCCTATGGGTCGATCGCCGCGGCGGTGGGGATCGGCTACGTGCTGGGCGGCGGCATCTTCACGCCGCTCACGTCGCGCATCGTGACCCTGGGCGTGCGGATCGGCGTGCGGCTGGCGCTGCTGCCGATGCTGCGCGAAGAGATCTCCGCGATTGCGGACGCCGTGACCGGCGAGCAACAGCCGAGCGAGCGCAAGGGACGGAGTCGAAAGTCTGCGAAGGCGGAGAGCGAACTTTAATCGGAGGAGGATGAGACCATGAACCTGAAGGACCTGCGGAACCTCGACAAAGAAGACGTGCTCGGGCTGATCGGCCTCGAGAGCAAGACCTCGACGGGCGCCTGGCTGGCGGGGACGCTGGGGACGTTCGGCATCGGCCTCCTGGTCGGCGCCGGCATCGCCCTCATCCTGGCCCCCAAGCCGGGCCGCGAGCTGCGTGACGACATCCGTGATCGCCTGCGCCGCGCCCCGAACGACGCCGCCGGCGCCGTGAACGCCGCGATGGGCCACGCCAGCGAAGCGGTCGGCAAGACCTACTGATTGCACCCGGGCCCGGCGCCCGGAAGAAACGTTCAAAAGGTCTCCGGCGGGCCGGGCTCGCCGGGGGCTTTTTTGATTTCCGGTCGCCTGACGCGGTGAGCGGATCAGAAAATAGACGGGGTGGCTCCCGGGCTCGATAGTAGAGCGGCGGGAAGCTCGCAATGCGCCGGGAGACCAAGACTTGGGCGGGGCGACTCGCGGCGGCGGCGGTGGTGGCGTTCGTGCTCGCCTACCTGCCGTATCACCTCTACACGCGATCGGGGCTGGCGAGGACGATCGCGCTCAGCCACGACCTGGCGGCGTTGCGCGCGCACAACCGCGAGCTGGCGGCCGAGAACGATCGCCTCGAACGCGAGGCCGAGGCGCTGCGCAACGACCCGGCCGCGATCGAGCGGGTGGCGCGCGCGGAGCTCGGGTGGGTGCGGCCGGGCGAGATCGTGGTCGACTTCGGGGCTTCGGCGTCGGCGAGCGCCCCATGAAGACCCCGCTGGGCGAGCGCATCGGGTACCACGCCGGGCGGGCGTTCCGCGCGATGCTGGCGTTCTCGGTCTGCGGCGCGTTTCTCGTGCTGTTCTGGCGCGGCTGGTTCCCGGACCTGCGCCTGCCGGGCGCTGACCTGCGGCGCGTGGCGGCGGCGGCGGTCCTAACCGGCCTCCTGGCGCTCAAGATCTCGGCGCGCGTGCGGACCTCCGAGCGGCGGCGCACGCCGCAGCGAGAGGCGGTCTCGGACGCCGAGCTGGGCCTCCTGCTGTTGACGACCGTCTACCTGCTGCTGGCGTTCTCGGGCGGCGTGACCTCGGCGATCTACCCGCTGGTCTACGCGGTGGTCAGCTTCCTGGTGACGTTCCACCGGATGTGGGTCGGCCTGCCGCTGGCGGCGGCCGCCATCGGGTTCGAGGCGGTGCTGTCGTTCGGCCCGGGCGCCTCGCCCGAAGCCGCCGCGACCTTTCCCGGCCACGTCAGCTTCGTCGTGGTGTTCGCGCTGCTGAACGTGGTGTTTCTGCACGCCGAGGTGGCGCGCCAGCGCCGCGAGCGGCGCAGGCGCCTGGAGGGCGAGGTGGCCGCCATGCGTGAAGAGGCGCGCGACTTCCGCCTGATCACGACCGCGCTGTCGTCCGAGAACCGGGTGCGCACCCGCGCCGAGGAGCAGGAGAAGCTCTCGCAAGGCTCGATCCAGACCATCCACCAGCAGCTGTATTACAACCTGGCGCTGCTGCGGTCGTCGCTGCAGCTGCAAACCTGCGCGCTGCTCTGGCTGGACGAATCGGGCGAGCGCCTCAAGGTCAAGGAGCTGGCCACCGACGCCACCCAGGTGGTCGAGGGGTCGATCGCCGCGGGCGGCGGCGTGCTGGGGGCGATCCTGAAAGAGATGCACCCGTTCGTGCTGGAGGCGCCGCGCCTGTCGCTGCTCCCCTACTACGCCGGGCCGGTCACCGTCGGCGGCTTCGTGGGCGTGCCGGTGGTCGAGGGGCGAGCGCCGCGCGGGATCCTGGTCGGCGACCGCGCGAACGACCACAAGTTCGACGACGCCGCGGTGGCGTTGATGACCAGCGCCGCCGAGCAGGTCGTGCGCGTGGTGCAGTCAGAGCGCGTGTTCCAGGCGGTCGAACGCTCCAAGCACGAGCACGAGCGGTTTTATCGCGCGTCGGCCGAGCTGAACCGCGCGCTGACGCTGGACGAGGTCTACGCCGCCGCCATCGCGGGCGCGCGCGGCGTGTGCGAGTTCGAGTTCGCCGCGATCGCGACGTACGACGCGCGCCGTGGCAGCCACACCATCCGCAGCGTGGTCGGCGAGTCGGCGGAGCACCTGCTGGGCACCACGCACAAAGATCCGTCGTCGATCGCCTCGATGGCGGCCAAGAACAAGCTGGCGCTCCCGGCGGGCGGCGAGTGGCGCGAGCGCGACGTGCCGGTGTTCTCGCACCCGATGCGGATCAAGGACTACGAGTCGCTGCTGGTACTGCCGCTCCTGGTGAAGGACGAGGTGATCGGGACCTTCACCGTCGCCGCGCAGCGCGCCGGCGCCTTCCCGACCGACCGGCGCGAGATGCTGGGCGTGATCGCCAACCAGGTCGCCATCTCCATGCAGAACGCGCGCATGTACGAGATCGTCGAGGAGCAGGCCACCACCGACGGGCTCACCGGCCTGGTCAACCACCGCACGTTCCAGGAGCGGTTCTCCGCCATGCTGGGGCGGGCCGAACGGCGCGGCTTCGCCGTGTCGCTGCTGCTGACCGACATCGACCACTTCAAGAAGGTCAACGACACCTACGGCCACCCGACCGGCGACGAGGTCCTGCGGCGGGTGGCCGCCATCCTGAAGGCCAGCGCGCGCAAGATCGACATCACGGCGCGCTATGGCGGCGAGGAGTTCGCCATCGTCCTGGAGGGAACCGACCGGGCCGGCGCCTTCCAGCTGGCCGAGCGCATCCGCCAGGAGGTCGCGCAACAGGGCTTCTCGTCGCCGCAGGGGCCGTTCAAGGCCACGCTGTCGATCGGCGTCGCCAGCTATCCCGACGACGCGCGCGAGAAAGCGGAGATCATCGCGCGCGCCGACCAGTCGCTCTACGCGGCCAAGCACGGCGGCCGCAACCGCACCGTCTGCTTCTCCGAGATCGAGCGCAGGCCCAAGGCCGCGACGCTCGCGGTGGCAAAGTAAGCCACGCCCGGGCGCCGCGTGCGGCCCCGCCTCAGCCGATCAGGCCGGGGAGCACCTCGTCGATCGGCGTCGTGCCTTGAATGGCGCGATCGCCCTTCGGCGTGAGCAGACCGGCGTTGAAGCCGGCGTACATCTCGGCGAACGCCTCGGCGACGTCGCCGGGGATGCCCGCCTGCTTCAGCGCCGCGGCGTGGCCGGCCGGCGGGATGTCGACGACGTTCAGCGTCTTGCCCAGCAGCTTGCCGATCTTCTCGGCCAGCTGGCGTGAGCTGTAGGCGACGCCCAGGATGTCGACCACCTCGCTGCCGGCCGGCGGCGACTTGAGCAGCTTGGCGGCGGCGTGGCCGATGTCGCGCGTGGCCACGATCGGCGCCGCCAGATCGGCGCTCGACAGGAAGTTCGGATAGATGCCGGCCTGCTTGGCCGCCCCGATCGCGCCGGCGACGTTCTCCTGGAACGAACCCGCGCGCACGGCCACCAGCTTGGTCCCGGTCTCGCGGAGCTTGCTCTCGGCGTAGTGCAGCCCCTTGATGGGCCCGTTCTTGTCGGCGCGGTCGGCGCCCACCGACGACAGCAGCACGACCAGCGGCACCCCGCTCTGCTTGATGCCCGCGGCCAGCGCGTCGACCGTCTTCCGCTGCGCCGTGTAGAGGTCGCCGCTGGCGTAGTGCGGAGGAATCAGCGTGAAGAAGCCGTCGGCGCCCTTGACGGTCGCCGCCACGAAGGCCGCGTCGTCGAGCGTCCCGATGGCCGTCTGGGCGCCGCGCGCCTTCCACTCGGCCCCCTTCTTCTCGTCGCGCACGATGACCGTCACGCTGTCGCCGCCGGCCAGCAGATCACGCGCCACGACCGACCCGACGTGGCCGGTCACTCCAGCAACCACGAACTTCGACATGAATGCCTCCTCGTTTGGTCGCCTCAAGATGCCGGGCGCGCGACGAGGGTTCCGAACTATTTCCCCGCCGGGGGTTTGATCTTCACCTCGTTCGTCGTCTCGGAGACCAGCTTGCCGTCCTCCGTGGGGCGGAACCGAACCTCGGTCTTGACCTCGATCACCATCTTGGCGAGCGCCTTGGTCAGCTCCTCGTGCAGGTTCAGCCGCTCGAGCCAGCTGCGAACCTCGCCGGCCGCGACGCGCATGATGTCGTCCTTGGACCGGCTGGCCGCGCCCACGCCGGCCGAGACCGCGCGGCGGACGAAGTCGGAGATGCCGCTGCGGTCGTCGCCGCGCGAGGTGGTCTCTTCTTCGCCGACCTCTTCCGGCGCTGAATCGTCCCGGGACCCGGCGCCGCCCTTGTTGTTCGCGTCCTCGGCCATCACCCGAAGGTTACCGCGAAATCCCATATATGATGACCTCCGTCGAGTGTCCGGCCGCGCGCGTCTCTTCACCGCCTACTTCGTGACCACCCAGGTCGCGCTGTCCTATCTGGGCCTGGCGATCGCGCGCCGGTTCCGCCGCCCGGAGGCGCTGGCGCGCCTGACGCTGGCCAAGCACCGCCGCAACGCCCGCCGGATCGAGGCGGCGATCATCAAGCTGCGCGGCCTGTTCATCAAGGTCGGCCAGCTCATCAGCATCATGGCCAATGTTCTGCCGGACGCCTTCCGCGAGGAGCTGCAGCGGCTGCAGGATCAGGTCCCCCCCCGCCCCTACCGCGACATCGAGGCCCGCCTGCGCGAGGAGTTCGGCGGGCGCGCGCCGACCGAGGTGTTCGCCGAGGTCTCGCCCGAGCCGGTGGCGTCGGCGTCGATCGGTCAGGTCCACCGCGCCCGGCTGGCCAGCGGCGAGGCGGTGGCGGTCAAGGTTCAGTATCCCGACATCGAGGAGATTGTCCGCATCGACCTGCGGGCGCTGCAGCGGATCTTCGGCGTCCTGCGCTGGTTCATGCCCGACTACGGCTTCGACACCATCTACCGCGAGATCCGCGAGATGGTGCTGGCCGAGCTGGACTACCGGCGCGAGGCGGCCGCGATCGAGAAGATCGCCGGCAACTTCGCGGCCCGCGCCGAGGCGATGCCCGGCGTGAAGTTCCCGCGCGTGATGGCCGGCTTCTCGACCGCGCGCGTGCTGACGACCGAGTGGATGGACGGCGTGAAGGTCGCCGACCTGGAGCGCCTCGAGAGCCTGAAGGTCGACCGCCGCGCCGCCGCCCGCCTGTGCGTCGAGGCCTACTGCCAGCAGATCTTCGTCGACGGCGTGTACCACGCCGATCCGCACCCCGGGAACGTGCTGGTCCAGGCCACGCCCGACGGCTCGCCGGCCATCGTGTTCCTGGACTTCGGCGCCACCGGGACCGTCAGCGAGCAGATGCGGCGGGGGATGGTGTCGTTCATCCAGGGCGCGATCACGCGCGACACGGTCCGCATCGTGAACGCGATGAAGGACATGGGCTTCATCTCGCGCCGGGCCGACCCCGAGGTGTTCGACCGCGTGGTCCAGTACTTCCACGACAAGATGCGCGTGCAGGTCTCGGCCGACGGGTTCTCGCTGAAGGACCTGAAGTTCGAGCCGGAGAAGAGCCTGGGCAGCCTGCTGGACCTGCGCGATCTGAACGTCAGCCTGGCCGACCTGCGCGACGCCTTCCACATCCCCAAGGAGTGGATCCTGCTCGAGCGGGCGCTGCTGCTGCTGCTGGGGATCTGCACCACGCTGGACCCGGAGATGAACCCGGCGGCGATCATCGAGCCCTACCTCGAGCGCTTCCTGCTGGGCGAGAAGAAGCAGTGGTCGGAGGTCGTGGTGGAGGCCTCGCGCGAGATGGCGCTCTCGGCGCTGTCGCTGCCGGGCGAGCTGCAGCGGTTCATGGACCGCGCGCTGCGCGGCGAGCTGGAGGTCGGGTTCCGCAACCTGGACGAGAACACGCGCTTGCTCTACTACGCGGGCCAGCAGCTGCTGTGGGGGATGCTGGCCGCCACCGCGACCGTGCTGGCGACCGTGTTCAGCGGGCGGCACCAGCCGCGGCTGGCCGTCGTCTGCCTGGTCGCGGCCGGGCTGTTCGGCGCGCTGCTGGTCCTGGCCTGGTTCGCCGCCCGGCCCCGCCGCCGGCGCTGAGGCCACCTCATCAGCGGGCACATGGGCAGGCCCGATTGACGCCGGGGGTTTGCCGGAATATCTACAAGCCGTCCCCCGTTCCGGTTCCGCCCGCATGCGCCCCATCCTGGTGAACATCCCGGCCAAGTTGCTGTTCATAGCGGCGCTCGTCGTCGCGGCCGCGATCGGCGTGCGCGACCTGGTTCGCCGCCGCGGCGATCGAACGATCCCGTTCTCCTCGACGCCGCTTTATCTGCTGGCCGCCGCGGAGATCCTGCTGGGCGTGAAGTCGGGCGCCTGGACGCCCAGCGGCGCCGCCTTCGCGCAACCGTGGAGCCCCGTCCCGATCTACGCCTACGGCGTGATGCTGGGGACGTCGCTGGTGGTCGGCTGGTTCCTGGCCATGAAGCTGGCCAAGGAAGACCTGATCGACCAGCAGGAGGCCGGCACGATCTACATGTGGACGGCGGTGTGGTCGATCATCGGCTCGCGCGTCCTCTACGTCGTCACCAACCTGAGCGACTTCGACAGCGTCACGCAGATGTTCATGGTCAACCGCGGCGGGCTGGTGGCCTACGGCGGGATGATCGGCGGATTCCTGGCCAGCTGGTACGGCTGCCACAAGCGGAAGATCCCGCTGCTGAAGTGGGCCGACGTGTCGGCGCCCTCGGTCGTGCTCGGGACTGCCATCACGCGCATCGGCTGCTTCCTGTTCGGCTGCGACTACGGCGCCCGCACCAGCCTGCCGTGGGCGATCCGCTTTCCGGGGCCGAACACCACGCTGCACGGCATCATCGAGGGCGGCGCGCAGGGGAGCCCGGCCTGGCAGCACCACGTCCGTGACTTCGGGATGTCGCGCGCCGCCGAGTGGTCGTACCCGGTCCACCCGACCCAGATCTACGAATCGCTGGTCGGGCTGGCGCTGTTCGGGCTGCTGATGTGGATCCGCCGCCACCGCCAGTTCTCGGGGCAGGTCTTCCTGGGCTGGGTGCTCGGGTACGGGATCATGCGGCCGCTGATCGAGATCGTGCACGACGACGATCAGCGCGGGAACGTCGGGCCGCTGTCGACCTCGCAGTTCATCGGTATCGTGTCGGTCGTGCTGGGGCTGGGGCTGTTGGTGGCGCTGATTCGCCGTTACCGGCGCGATCCGGACAGCCTGCGGCTCTGGCAGACGCCGACCCTGGCCACCGCCAACGGCGCGGACGAGCCGGCGCCCGCCGTCGCCCGCGCTGCTTCCAAGCGGCGCAAGCGGCGTTGACCCGGCTGCGGCGCCTGACGGGTCGGGCCGCGCTCGCCGCCCTGCTCGCGGTGGTGCTGGCGCCCGTCGCCCGGGCCCAGCAGACGCCCGACGCCGGGGCGC
>CAZTZM010000207.1:0-4031 GCA_964618005.1 uncultured Myxococcales bacterium | reverse complement strand
TAGGACCTTCTCGACCTCGGTGCGCGGGTCGTCCGGGTCGCCCAAAACCTTCAGCACCTTGGCCTCGATCGGGCCGTCGGCGACGTCGGGGTAGCGGGTGATCTCGGCGACGACCGCCAGGCCGTCGCGCGCCTCGGGGATCGACCCCGAGAGCGTGACCGGGCCGGCGATGCGCGGGTCATCGGGCTGCAGCACCTGATGGCGGCCGCGCCGCTCCAGCTGGCCGGTGATCTTGGCGCGCCCGCGCGCCAGCACGCGCGTCACGCGCCCTTCGACGCCGCGGACGGCCGACCAGGCCTCGATCTCCACGGTGTCGCCGTCCATGGCGGCGCCGCGGTTGCGGGCCGAGACATGGACGTCTTCGGACTTGTCGTCGGGGACGACGAAGCCGTAGCCGACGGGGTGAATCTTGATTCGCCCGGACAGGGTCCTGACCGGGAGGCCCGAAAAGCTCGGGCCGTGAGGTGAATTTTCCAACTGATGTTCCTTCTAAGGTTTGCCGAGGGGCACCGACACGCTGGGCGCGCGCAGCGCGTACAGCTTGTGATCGTCGGACCCCACGAAGATGGTGCCGTCCGCCGCCAGGGTCGGCGAGCTGTCGACGTCGCCGCCGAGCTCGACCGACCAGCGCAGATGGCCGTCCGGCTCGAGACAGTAAACGCGGTCGTCCTGCGAGCCGAACAGGACGGCGCCGTGCGCGTCGACCAGAGGCGACGACACGATGCGATCGCCGGCCCGGAACGACCACGCCAGCGTGCCATCCAGGTGGATGGCGTAGAGCTGGGCGTCGAACGAGCCGACATAGATGATGCCGTTGCCGACCGCCACCGAGGAGCGGACGTCGGCGCCGGTGGTGAAGGCCCAGCGGAGAATGCCGTCGGGCCCGATGGCGTAGAGCTTGTGATCGTCGGAGCCGACGTAGATCGTCCCGTCGTCGCCGATGGCGGGCGCCGGTTCGATGTCGCCGCCGGCGCGGAAGTCCCACCGCTTCTGGCCGTTCGGCGCCAGCGCGTAGAGCATGTTGTCCTGGCTGCCGGCCACCACCGTGCCGTCGGGCAACAGGGCGGGCGCCGACGACACGTGTCCGTTGGTCACGAAGTGCCAGCGCAGGGACCCGTCCGGGTTGATGGCGTAGATGCCGTCGCCCCCGGTGTAGATCACGCCGTCCGGCCCGATGGTTGGACCGGCATCGACGTCACACCGGCTGGCCTCCGGGCCGATCCCGACCCGCTGCGGGCAGGCGCCCAGCTGGACGATCCAGCGCGGCTTTCCCTCGGCGGGCGTCAGCGCATAAAGGTGATCGTCGTCGGAGCCGATGTAGATGGTCCCGTCGTGCGCCACGGCGGGCGAGCTGAAGATGATGTCTCCCGTCGCATACGACCACTTGAGCGTCCCGTCACGGGCGATGGCGAACACCCGGTCGTCCTGCGACCCGACCAGCACCGACCCGTCGCCGGCGATGGCGGGCGACGAGACGATCGGCCCGCCGGTGGGAAATGCCCACCAGATCACGGGCTTGTTGGCGGGGAGCGCGAACGGCGACCGGCCGCGGTGGGTCGGGCCGAAGCGGAACATCGCCTGCGCCGGCTCGATCGCGTACTGCGGCAGCGGCAGCGCGGCGGTGGTGGTCGATTCGAAGCCGCCCGTGGCGTGGGCCGACGCGGCCGGCCAGACGCAGTGGCCCGCGTCGCACAGCCGGTTGAGCTTGCAGTCCCTGTCGCTCGCGCAGGGCGAAGGCTCTACGTGGGCGCAGCCGGTGAGCACGACAGAGAGACCGGCGAAGCAGAGAAGCAAGAGGGCCGGGCGAGAGCTCACCGGCGGAAAACGAATCGGTCGGATGGCGGAAGGTTAAGGCAAATTGAAAAACGCGCAAGAGGATCATCCGTTACGCTCCTGGGCGGTGAAGCCCCTCCACGGCAGGGTGCTCATGGTGGGGGTGGCGCTGGCGACGCTCGCCACCGGCTGCAAGCGGCACCCGGCGGCGCCCCAGGCTGCGCCCCTTGCGCCGAAGCCGACCCCGGTGGCCGAGGCGGCGCCTGCGCCAGCCCCGCGCCCGCCCGTCGCCCCCCCGGCCAACTCCAACGCGCACTACCGGCACGTGGTGATCATCAGCGAGGACGGCCTGCGCCCCGACGCGCTCATGGATGTGCTGCCGCCGGTGCACGCCGACCTCATGAAGCGGGCGGCGTACTCGCTGACGGCACGCACCATCCGCCGCGCCTCGACGCTGCCCGCGCACGCCGCGATGCTCTCGGGGTTCGACGTCAAGCAGCACGGCCTGTACTGGAACTCGTGGCACCCCGACCGGGGCTGGATCCAGGTTCCGACGATCTTCGACCAGGCCGAGAAATACGGCGGCACGACGGCGGCGTTCGTCGGCAAGCAGAAGCTGGAGCACATCGCCCACCCCGGCTCGGTCGACTACTTCTCGCGCCCCGGCTACTACTGCAAGAAGGTGGTCGAGGAGGCGGCCGACTACCTGGTCAAGAAGCGCCCGCAGATCGAGTTCATCCACTTCTCGGATCCGGATGACCTCGGCCATTCCGACGGCTGGATGTCGAACCCGCAGCTCGAGGCGGTCCGCCATACCGACAAGTGTCTGCGGACGCTGCTCGACGCCACCGCGGCGGCCGGGCTGGACAACGACACGCTGTTCATCATCTCGGCCGACCACGGCGGCCACGGCCACAACCACTCGGGCAAGATCAAGGAAGACCGACTGATCCCCTGGATCGCCTGGGGCCCCGGCGTCCGCGCCGGCCACCGCATCACCACCCCCATCAGCACCGTCGACACCGCCGCCACCGCCCTCTGGGCCCTCGGCTACCCCAACACCCCGGGCGCCATAGGTCACCCGGTCATGGACGCCTTCCAACCCGTCATGCCCCCGCTCCCCCCGGCCGTCCAGACCGGTCACCGTCTATAGGATCGCTCTCCTCGTTCGGGCGCTACCCGTCGGGCCTGCTTCGGGGACTGGGAGCTTTTTTGTCGGGGGACGGGGCCTGACGTGGCCTGCGGCCACCGGCCCGCTCGTCTTGGTCGCTGGCATCCTCGCCGCAGACGACGAGGCGCGCGACCAAACGCCCCCGCCAAAAAACTCCCAGCCCCCTCGCGCGGCCCTCCCTGCTCCCTCCGCAGCTCGATTTGACCGAGCGACGCCACACCCGATCGAAAGATAGGGAGGGGTACCCTAAAAAACTTCTTCGACCCCAGACCGACGGGCGGCTCGGAAAGGATGGGGAAGGGGCGCGCGAGGGGGCAGGGAGTTTTTTTGCGGGCACGTGCGAGCGCGCTCCTCGCGTGTGCGCGAGGATGCCAGCGCGGAGCCCGAGGGGCCGGTGGCCGAAGGCCACTTCAGGCCCCGTTGACCGCAAAAAAAGCTCCCAGCCCCCGAAGCAGCCCCGACTCGGTCACGTCCAATAAGAAGCCACCCAGCGGGGCGGCGGGCGGCGGGCGGCGGGCGCGACGCCGGGCGCCGGGCGTTAAAAGAAGTTGAGGGCGAAGTTGACGAGAGACCAGTTGGACCAGGTCTGGTCGTTGCCGTTGCTGTTGATGTGGGCGCCGGTGATGGTCGCTTCGATGTCGAAGGACCAGTTCCAGCCCTGCACCAGCTCGTAACCCATGCCGCCCATCGCGGCGGCGCCCCACAGCGTTGAGTTGTCCTGCGTCGCCGCCGCCACGCCGAAGCCGCCCTTGAAGAACAGGCGCCGGGTCGCGAAGACCTGCAGCGCGACCAGGTTGGCCGTCTGTGACAGGGACGAAGCGCCGTGCTCGACCGCCGCCCCCTCGAGATCCCAGAGCAACAGCAGGCCCGGGCAGAGACCAAAGCCGAGGCGGAAGGTGTACGAGAGCCCGCTCTGGTGAGTCCGGTTGTAGTTGCTGTTGCTCAGGTCCTGAAAGATCAGGCCGCCGAAGCCGATGCCGCCGCCCAGGGTGAACGGGCGATAGAGCACGTCGCGCGGCGGGGGTGGCGGTGGGTACGCGTAGTAGGTCGGCGCGTAGCGATAGCGGTAGGGGGGATAAGGGGGCGA
>CAZTZM010000206.1:0-10824 GCA_964618005.1 uncultured Myxococcales bacterium | reverse complement strand
GCCCCGGACGCGCCGCGCCCGGGACGGGCCGTCGCCGCCCGGCGCCCCCGCGGCTGACCGGCGCGCGCCCGGACGTGCGCTCGGACGCGCGCCCGGACGTCCGGTCGGGTGTCCGCGGACGCCGGCAGCGGTAGCCAGGGGCGCCGGTCACCGCGGCAACCGGCGCCAGTCAATTGGCGCGCCCATTGCTGAGCTGGGCGCCATGTCCCGACCCAGCCGCCTCGTCTTGTTGCTCGCGCTCCTTCTCTGCCCGCTCTCGGCCTGGGCCGAGAACGCCCTTTCGTCTGAACCCTCCAAGCCGGCCGGGAAGAACCTGCTCTGGAACGGCGGCTTCGACGGCGAGGCTCTGCGTCCCTGGAACGTCGGGGTGGCGTCCGCGCGCAACGGCCACGCCGCGATCGCCAACCACGAGCTCTGCATCCAGATCGACGCACCCGGGACCAGCGCCTCGGACATCGTGCTCCGGCAGCGGCCGCTGGCCATCGCGCGCGGTCACCACTACCAGCTGCGGCTGCGCGCCCACGCCACGCACCCCACCCGGGTCCGCGCGCGCCTGAGCAAGGTCGACGCCCCCTACACCGAGCTGTGGGCCGGCACCGCCGAGGTGACCGCCGAGCCCCGCGTCCTGGCCACGAGCTTCGACGGTCCGGTCGACGACGACAACGTCGAGCTGGCGATCGATCTGGGCGGCCCGCTGGCCGGCGCGGCGCCGCTGACGGTCTGCCTGGACGACCTCGAGCTGAACGATCCCCAGGCGGTGCTGCCGGTCGAGCGGCTGAGCACCCGCGTCCCGCCCAAGGTGCGCGTCAACCAGGTTGGCTACCTGCCCGGGCTGCCGAAGGTCGCGACGGTGGTGGCGGCCGGGGACGCGCCGCTCGACTGGCAGCTGGTCGACGGCGCCGGGCACGTGCGCGCCAGCGGCAAGACGCGCCCCTTCGGCGCCGATCGCGCCTCGGGCGACCACGTGCACCAGATCGACTTCTCCTCGGTCACGACGCCGGGCGACGGCCTGCGGCTGAAGGTGGGGGCGGAGGAGAGCGTCCCCTTCGCCATCGGCCCCGACGTCTACAAGCGCCTCAAGTACGACGCGCTGGCGTTCTTCTACCTGCAGCGCAGCGGCATCCCGATCGCGATGCCCTACGCGGGGTCGCCCGCCTACGTGCGCGCCGCCGGCCACCTGGGCGATAAGCGCGTCGGCTGCGCCCCCGAGGCTCACTGCACGTACACGCTCGACGCCAGCGGCGGCTGGTACGACGCCGGCGATCACGGCAAGTACGTGGTCAACGGCGGCCTCAGCGTCTGGATGTTGCAGAACGAGTACGAGACGTTGTCGCGCTTCGGCTCGACCGCCGGAGAGCTGGGCGATGGCCGGATGAAGATCCCGGAGTCGAAGAACGGGCGGCCCGACCTGCTCGATGAGGCGCGCTGGGGGCTGGACCTGTTCCTGCGCCTGCAGGTGCCGGAAGGACAGCCGATGGCCGGGATGGTCCACCACAAGATCCACGGCGAGAAGTGGTCGGCGATCCCCACCTCGCCCGCCAAGGACGACATCAAACGCTACCTGCGCCCGGTCAGCACCGCGGCGACCTTGAACCTGGCGGCGGTGGCGGCCCAGGCGGCGCGCCTCTGGCCGAAGTGGGATCCGGCGTTCGCGGCGCGCTGCCTGGCGGCGGCGGAGCGGGCGTTCGCGGCGGCCAAGGCCAACCCGGCCGTGCGCGCCGAGCCGGCGGTGCAGGGCGGCGGCGCCTACGGCGACGGCGACTTCGACGACGAGCGCTACTGGGCGGCGGCGGAGCTGTTCATCACCACCGGCAAGGCGGCGTACAAGGACGAGCTGGAGCACTCGCGGATGCACGTGCCCCGGACCGGGGCCGCGCTGCTGGCCGGGAACATCGGCTGGGACCACGTCGCGCCGCTCGGCAAGATCAGCCTGGTGGTGGCGCCCAACGCGCTGGGCGAGGCGGCGATCGCCGAGCAGCGCCGCCAGCTCACCGCCGCGGCCGACGCGCTGCTGGCGACCATCGGCCGCCACGGTTACCGCGTGCCGATCTCGTCGGACAGCATCTATGTCTGGGGCTCGAACGGCGGCGTGCTGAACGCGGCGGTCGTGCTGGGGACGGCCTACTACCTGAGCAAGGATCCCCGCTACGCGGGCGGCGCGGCCGATTGCCTGGACTACATCCTGGGCCGCAACCCGCTGGCGTTCAGCTATGTCGCCGGTTACGGCACCTACGCCATGCGGAACCCCCATCACCGCGTGTGGGCGCACCAGAAGGACCCGGCGCTGCCGGAGGCGCCGCCCGGCGCGGTCGCGGGCGGCCCCAACTCGGCGCTGCAGGATCCCTACATCCGCAAGCTGGGCATGGGCAGCTGCCCGCCCGAGACCTGCTACGTCGACAACATCGAGTCGTACTCGACCAATGAAGTGGCCATCAACTGGAACGCCGCGCTCGCCTGGGACGCGGCCTTCCTCGATGACGTGGCGCACGCGCGGCGCTAGATCTCGGCCGGTTCAGCCTCGGCCGCCGCCGGACTTCTCCGGTTGAGGAAGTATAGTAGGGCGCTCGATGACGACCGCTGCGGCCGAAGAGGGCTTTTCGACCACGGCCGAGCTGCCTTCAACCGAGGTGCCCGACGAGCTGCCGCGGTCGATCGTTCGCCTGTTCTGGCTGTTCGCGCGCCCGCACCGGGTGACGGTGCTGTTCATGATGCTGGCGGCGCTGTCGCTGCGGGCGCTGTCGGTGCTGCAGTTCTACGCCATGAAGCGGATCGTCGACACGGCGGTCCGGGCCGACCTGCACGCGCCGGGCGCCTGGGGCCTGCTGCGGCCGCCGCTGCTCGACTTCTTCGCGGTGGTGGCGGTGTTCGTCGTGGTCGAGTGGGGGGCCTGGTACTGCTCGTACTCCAGCCGCATTCCCGTCCTGGCGCGGGCGCGGCAGCTGGTGTTCACGTACGCACAGCGCCACAGCCCGACCTACTTCGACAACATGCTGACCGGCAAGGTGGCGCACCGGGCCATGCTGCTGCCCGAGCAGACCGTCACGCTGTTCGAGCGCACAAACTGGGACTACCTGCCGCTGGCGGTCCAGTGCGGCCTCTTGCTGGTGCTGTTCTTCCGCGCGCAGCCGACGTTCGCGGGGATCCTGCTGGCCTGGCTGGCGATCTACGTGGCGGTCACCACCACCATGGGCCGGCGCATCGCCGCGTTCGGCGCCGTGCACAGCGAGGCCAAGGCCCAGCTGACGGGGCGGATCGTCGACTCGATCACCAACATCAAGAACGTCATCTTCTTCGCCGCGCACGAGAAGGAAGACCGCATCGTCGCGCACTCGGTGAACGACACGTTCGAGGCGCAGCGGGCCCAGTACCGCGCCTTCGTACAAATGCGGATGATCCTGCAGGCGCTGAACTTCCTGATCTACGCGGTGCTGCTGCCGCTGGCGCTGCACCGGCTGGTGCGCGGGGCGATCACGGTGGGCGACTTCCTGCTCATCTCGACGCTGATGATCCAGCTGATCCGCAACGTGTTCGACATGGCGAACGGCCTGCCCGACACCTACGACACGGTCGGAAGCATCCGCGACTCGCTGGACATGCTGATCGTCCCGCGCGACGTCCGCGACCTGCCGGGGGCGGCCGACCTGAACGTCACCCGCGGCGAGGTGGCGTTCGAGAACGTCCGGTTCCTTTACGACCACAAGAAGCAGGTGTTCGACGGGCTGAACCTGGTGATCCCACCCGGGCAGCGCGTGGGCTTGGTCGGGCATTCGGGCGCGGGGAAGACGACGTTGGTGACGCTGCTGATGCGCCTCTACGACATCCAGCAGGGGGCGATCCGCGTCGATGGACAGAGCATCGCCGCGGTGACGCAGGCCAGCCTGCGTCGCTCGGTCGGCCTCATCCCGCAGGACGTGATCCTGTTCCACCGCACGCTGATGGAGAACATCCGCTATGGGCGTCCGGACGCCACCGACGCCGAGGTGCTCCGGGCGGCCGCGCGCGCGCACGCGCACGAGTTCGTCATGACGCTGTCGCACGGCTACCAGACGCTGGTGGGCGAGCGCGGGGTCAAGCTGTCCGGCGGCCAGCGCCAGCGCATCGCCATCGCGCGGGCGCTGCTCAAGGACGCGCCCATCCTGGTGCTGGACGAGGCGACGTCGGCGCTGGACAGCGAGTCGGAGGCGCTGATCCAGGCGGGCATGAACGAGGCGATGGCCGGCAAGACGGTCATCGCCATCGCCCACCGGCTGTCGACGCTGGCGCACCTCGATCGGCTACTGGTGATCGAGAAGGGGCAGATCGTCGAGGACGGCAGCCACGCCGAGCTCCTCGCGCGCGGCGGCGTCTACGCCGGGTTGTGGAAGCGCCAGAGCGGCGGGTTCTTGATCGAGACGCGCGCCTCGTCCTGAGTTTGATCTTCATCCCGGCTGCCGGGCCAGGCGCGCCTCGCATGAGATCGCAACCATCGCGAGAATTCGCCGCCATCGGTTCGTGGCGCCCGAGCGCGCCGCCGGGGCGTCGCCGGCGCGAGCCCCGCTTGAACCAGGCGCCCGGTCGTGCGACAAACCGCGCGGAGGGTCCCCCATGTCGTCAGCTCCCAGCCGTCGAGAAATCCTGCAAGGGGCCGGGGTCGCGGCCGGTGCCTTGATGATGGACGGATGCCACGCCGGCCCGCCGGTGGCGTCGGCCGCGTCGCTGGCCCCGCACGACCACCTGCCGGGCGGCCTGGAGGTCCGCGGCACGCGCTTCGCGAAGGAGGGAAAACCCTTCTTTGTGAGCGGTATCAATTACTGGGCGGGGACGACGCTGGCCCGCCCGGAGAACGCCGCCGGCTGGGATCAGGTCCGCCGCGATCTCGATGGCATCCAGGCCGCCGGGATCAACATGGTCCGGACGGTGGGCGCCACCGAGGGGCCCAACACCGAGCCCGAGCGGATCGTCCCCACGACCCAACCCGCCGCCGGGCAGTACGATCCGGCCGGCGTGGCGGGCGTGCTCCGCTTCGCCGAGGAGCTGCAGAAGCGCGGCCTCTTCGGCATCTTCATGCTGGGCAACTTCTGGCAGTGGTCGGGTGGCTTCGGCCAGTACCTGGCCTGGGCGGGGCAGGGGCCGATCCCGTACCCGCCGCCGGTGCCAGGGGGAAGCTGGGACCGCTATCAGAAGTTCGTCGGCTCGTTCTACAAGAACGACAAGGCGGTCGCCCTCTACCACGCCTATATCCAGCACCTGGTGCCGCAGCTGAAGAACAACCCGGCGGTGATCTGGGAGCTGGCCAACGAGCCGCGCGGGATGACCGACGTCCCCGCCTACCGCGATTGGATCGACAAGAGCGCGCGCCTCATCAAGTCGCTGGCGCCGGCGCAGCTGGTGACGACCGGCAGCGAGGGGCTGACGGCCACGCCCGTATACGCCGGCCTCGATCCGGTCAAGGACCACGAGAGCGCGGCCATCGACTTCATCTGCTTTCACATGTGGGCGGAGAACTGGGGCTGGGTGCACGGCGAGAGCATCCCGACCGGCTACCCGAAGGCGCTGGCCCTGGCCAAGAAGTACGTCGCCAAGCACGCCGAGCTGGCGGCCAAGTCGCAGAAGCCCCTGCTGCTGGAAGAGTTCGGCTTCCCGCGCGACGGCGGCAGCTTCGACCCCGCCGCGCCGACGACCTTCCGCGATCAGTATTTTCAGGAGGTGTACGCGCTGGTGGCGTCGCTGATCCCGACCACGCCGATGGCGGGGATCATGCCGTGGGCCTGGGGCGGCGACAGCCGGCCGCCGCGGCCGGGCGACTTCTGGAAGCCGGGCGACCCGTTCATCGGCGACCCGCCCCACGAGAAGCAGGGCTGGTACAGCGTCTACGACAAGGACACGACGCTGAAGCTGATCGCCGAGTGGTCCCCGAAGATCACCGGCATCAGCGTCAATGCGTAGGCCTTGATTTTTCCAACACGGCCGCGAACCGGCCATGGCATTAACGCAACCAAAGCCAAGCCGAGCCAGGCCAGCCGCTTCGTACGGGGGACCTCCGGAAAAACACACCCGCCGGATCGCCCGCGCCGCGTGCGGGAGCGGATGAATTATCGGCTGGCGAGCGCGCTGGCGATGGCCGCTTCGGCGAGCGGCGCCATGATCGCGTAGCCGGCGCTGTTCGGGTGCAGCCCGTCGATCGCCAGATCGCGCTTCATGTAGCCGCGGCCGTCCGACATGAAAGGCGTGTAGTCGAGATAGACCGACCCAGTCCGCGCGGCCAGCCGCTTCAGCTCCTGATTCAGCTCGGCGATCTTCTCCGGCGGGCGCAGCGGGAACGACAGCGCCGACTGCGCCGTGTAGTCGTGCACCGGCAGCACCGACGAGAGGACCACCCGGATCCCGTGCAGGCGCGCCAGCTCGACCATCTCGGCGAAGTTCGCCATCGTCTCGTCGATCGTCATCGGGCCGGTGTTGCCGGCGATGTCGTTGGTGCCGGCCAGGATCACCACCACCTTGGGCTGCAGCGCCACGACGTCCTGGCGGAAGCGGACCAACATCTGCGGCGTCGTCTGACCGTTGATGCCGCGGTTGATGTAGGTGGTCTTGCCCGGGAACGACAGCGGCAGCGGCCACTGATCGGTGATCGAGTCGCCGAAGAAGACCACCCGCGACTCGTTCGGCGCCGGCGCGCCCAGGTGCGCGTTGGCGGCGCGATAGCGCGCCAGCTCGCCGAAGTCATTCATGTAGACCCGCGTGCGGGCACGCCGCCACTCTTCCAGGCGCTGCTCGGCCGAGACCGGCACGGTGCCGGTCGGCGGCGCGCTGGGCCCCGGGCCGGGCGGAGCCGCCGCGGCCGACGGCACGGGCGGCAGCGTGACCATCGGGGCCGGCCGCTGCGGCGGTGCGGCGTTCTCGTCGCGCGCCGCGCAAGAGCCCGCTGACACGACCAGCACGATCGCGGCCGCCACCATCCATCCCCCCATCACCCTGCGCTCGCTCATGTCCATCCTCCGCTGTCATCGGCCGGCGTCGGACGGAGTCCCTCCGTCGGGGGGCGTCGCGACCGTGCCGGGCGCAATGGGCTCGACCGGGGCGACGCTGCCAGGCGCGGCTGGTTCGGTCTCCTCCTCGACGCCGGCGTCTTCGTCGCCGCCGCCTTTGTTCTCGTCCGCGCCGTTCTTCGTGTGCGCGACGTGCCCCAGGAAGACCATTCCCTCGTCGGTCGGACGCAGCGGTTTCTTGGGCACGTCATAGAGGAGGTCGCCGCCCAGCCGACAGGCCTCCTCACGGAGGCGCCGGAGACACTGAACGGCCCCTACATCTAGGTAACAATCGACGCGGGCCATGCCCAGATCGTCCCATTCCTTAACGTCCGGCGCGGGGCCGTGAAACACGCGGATCCTGCAGCCCGCCGGGCGGCGCGGGTACTTGGCTGCGTTCGGGTTGGAGGCGTGCGTCGCGCACGCGGCCCACAGCACGACCGGACCGACCAGGAACGACAACAGCAAAGGCTTACGCAACGGGGTCTTCATTCAAGGGTGCTCGACGCATACCAGAGCGAGCCACGCGGCGCCAGACAGCGCGAAGGACGGTCGGAAAGGCGGGTGCGCCCCATCGGCGTGCAAGATTAGGGGATCGTTACCATGGCGATCCTGCGCCTGTTTGCCAGCTCGCCCCCGTCGTCGCGGCCCTCGGTTGTACGCACGCGCCGCCCCGCACCCGCCGCCCCGACCGACGCGGGCGGGTGCGACGCCGGCACGGAGTAGGCTCACCCTTCGTCCGCCTTGAACCCGGCGTCGAGCCAGGCTTGCAGGCCACCCGCCAGCGGCCGGACCGATCGGACGCCGCGATTCATCAGCAGGCGCGCGATGCGCGCGGCCGACGCCTCGCTGGGGCAGTTGCAGTAAAGGATGACCTCGCGCCCGTCGGGCAGCTCGGCCACGACGGTGTCCACCTGCGAGACGTCGAAGGCGACGGCGCCGGGGATCCGCAGCGGATCGCGTTGGCGCGCGGCGGCCGTCCGAACGTCGAAGACGACCGGGTTGGCGCCCCCGTCGATCAGGCGTTTGAGCTCGTCCACCGAGATGCGGGCCATGCGCAGGGCGCGATAGAACCGCCGCCGCTGAAGCCATTTCCATCCCACGAAGACGGTCAGGAAGATCACGGCGACCATGGGCGCGCGTCCGCCCAGCTTGGCGAGCGCCGCCAGCACCCGATCGACCTGCCGGTAGAAGATCAGCCCCGCGCCGATTCCAACCGACGACCACAGCACCGCCGCCAGGAGATCGAACAGCAGGAATCTGGTCCACTTGACCTGCATCGCCCCGGCCAGCGGCGGCGCCACCATGGAGAACCCCGGGATGAACTTGGCCACCGCGATCGACTTCAGGCCCCAGCGGGCAAAGGTCTGCTCGGTGTTCCGCACGCAAGAATCGGGGGAGAGGGCCAGCCGGCAAACGACCCGCAGGACCTGGTTCCCGTAGCGACGGCCCATCCAGTACCAGGTCGAATCGGCGATCAATACGGCCAGCCAGGTGACCCCGACCAGGCCGGGCAACGGCAGCAGCCCGCGCACGACCAGGCTGCCGGCGACGATCAGCGTCGGCTCGGCGGGCAGCGGAACGCCGAGTTGCTGCAGCAGCACGTTCACGAACACCAGCAGCAGGCCCTGCTCGGCGATCACCGAGACCAAGTTCACGACTCCCCCTCCTGCTGGTGTGCCGACATCGGAGGTTCCGCGCCGATCAAACTTGTCAGCAAGGTGCCGCCGTCGCAAGCACCTCCCGTCGGCGCCGCCCGCGCCGACGCCTACAGCCCGGAGACGTGCCTGTAGAACGTGTCGGCGCAGACGCTGTCCGGGACGCCGGTGTCGTAGTGCGCGATCAGCTGTTAACGCAAGCGCCGGCCGCGGGCAGCGGGCTGGCGCAAGAAGTCGCGCAGCACGACCGCGCTGTTGTGGTCTTCGTCGCGCGCGCTGTAAAGCAGCGTGAGCGTGCCCCGGCGGGCGAGCGCGCGCAGCGGCGCCACCGCCTCGAGGTTGGCGGCCAGCTCGGCGGCATAGCGTTCGCGAAATCTCTCCCACCGTTCCGGCTGATGGTTGAACCAGCGCCGCAGCTCGGTGGTCGGCGCGACGTCCTTCATCCAGGCCTCCGCCACCAGCGCCTCCTTCTTCATGCCGCGAGGCCAGAGGCGCTCGATCAGGATGCGCCGCCCGTCGTCGCGGGCGGCGTCTTCGTAGACGCGCTTGATTCGGATCATGCCGATCGCCCCCCTTCGGCATTAATATGAGCGCCCGATGCAGATCGCCGAGAAGAAAGCCGTCACCATCAAGTACACGCTGCGCGACGAAGAGGGAGCCGTCCTGGACAGCACCGACGGTCGCGACCCCATGACCTACCTGCACGGCGCCGGGAACCTGGTTCCAGGCGTCGAGGAGGCGCTGGAGGGGAAGTCCGCCGGCGACGAGGTCAAGGTGACCGTTCCGCCCGAGAAGGGCTACGGCGTGCGAGAGGACGACAACGTCCGCAACGTCCCCGTGCGCAAGCTGCCTGGCAAGATCAAGCCCGGCAGCGCCGTGCAGCTGAACACCAACCACGGTCCGATCGTGGCCGTGGTGAAGGCCATCCAGGGCGACTATGCGACGGTCGATCTGAACCACCCGCTGGCCGGCAAGACGCTGCGCTTCGAGCTGGAGGTGGTGGAGGTCCGCGACGCCACCGAGGAAGAGCTGGCCCACGGCCACGTGCACGGCGCCGGCGGCCACCACTGATGGCGGCGGTCGCGCGACATCGATCGTCAACCGGCTGATGCGAACCAGCGGGCCGCGGCGCGGGTGACGTCCGCGGGGCTGGCCGCCGAATCGCTCGCCCAGGCCACGAATCCGTCCGGACGCACGAGCAGCGCGCTCAATCCAAGGCGATCCCGGACGTTGCCGGGAACGTACCTGACCCGGTCGCCCCACAGGCCGTCGAGCGCCTGCAGCGACGCCTGCCGGTCGAGGTCCAACACCAGCCCGGAGCCCTCTTTGAGCAGCGCGCCGACCCGGGTTCCGTCCGCCAGCTCGAAGTCCGGGCAGCTGCGACCGACGAGGGGATGTTCGCCACCGAGGTCGTAACGGAGAGACACACCCCAGACCCGCTCTGCGAAGTAGGTCGCGCCGTCGCGGGTATCGATCAGGTCGCGGACAACGGCTTGCAGGGCGCGGGATTCGGGGCGCATCAGCGCCACCTGGGCCCGCGTCCACTCGAGGATGCGCGCGCCGACGGGATGCCGCTCTGCCGTGTAGCTGTCGAGCAGGCCGTCGGGGGCGTCGCCCCGGATGGTCGCCGCCAGCTTCCAGCCGAGGTTCAGGGCGTCCCCCAGCCCGAGGTTCAATCCCTGGCCGCCGAGCGGTGAATGGACGTGCGCGGCGTCGCCCGCCAGCAGCACCCGGCCCCGGCGGTAGGTCGTGGCCTGCTTCGATCGGTCGGTCCAGGTCGAAGCGAGATGCAAGGCCTCGACGGTCACGTCGGCGCCGGAGACGCGCCGTAAAACCGCTTGGACGTGCTCGCGCGTGATCGGCTGGGTGCGGTGGTAGGCGCCGCCGTCGAAGTCGGCAAGGCCGAACACCCCCGGCTGCCACTGCGTGTACATGCCGGCCGGCGTGTGGTGACGGCCGAGGGGAAGCACCGACGGGTCGGCGAGCGTGACCTGGATCGAATAACCGGTGAACGCGGGCTCTGTCCCGACGAACTCGAAGCCGCCTTGCTTGCGCACCGTGCTGCGGCCGCCGTCGCACCCCACCAGCCAGCGCGCGCGGAAGCGCTGGGCACCACTGCCGACGGTGACCCCATCGGCCCCTGCCTCGAAGCCGTCGACGCC
>CAZTZM010000205.1:0-2842 GCA_964618005.1 uncultured Myxococcales bacterium | reverse complement strand
CGCTGGTCTTCTTTTCGGTGATCTCATTCGGTCCGTAGTGAGCGAGCCGCTTCTTCGCCTCGGCGTCACTCAATCCATCCGGCGACGCTTGCAGCCTCTTCTCCACCTCCGGGAGAGGTAAGGATGTGAGGTCGTCCTTCTCGTCGGGCTTGGATCCCGGCTTCGGTCCGGAAGCAGGCGGCTTGTCGCTGGTGGCTTGCATGATGGCATGTCCTTCTGTTGTGCTGAGCTGTAGACGTCGTGGGCTCAAGCGCTGTTCGTGGATTTGATCCCAGCGCGAACGATGTCCAGAAACTGGTCGGCGATGAGGCTGGCGCCGCCGATCAGGGCGCCGTCGACACCCGGCCGGCCAAGGAGCGCGCCGGCATTGTCCGGTTTGACGCTGCCGCCGTACTGTATGGCGAGCTCTCGAGCCGAGGTCTCTCCGAACATGCGGGCGAAACGGCGACGAATAAGGGCATGCGCCTCCTCAGCCTGCTCGGGGGTGGCCTGATGTCCGGTCCTGCCGATAGCCCAGATCGGCTCGTAAGCGACGATCAGGCGGCTTACGGCGTCGGCCGATAGGTCGGCCAATCCCTGGCTGAGTTGGCGGTCGAGCACGGCGTGGGTCTGGCCCGCCTCGCGTTGATCCAGGGTTTCCCCGACGCAAAGGACCACGTCGAGCCCAGCCGCCAACGCGACCCGTATTTTACGGTTGATGAACTCATCGGTTTCGCCCAGCTTGTACCGACGCTCGCTGTGGCCGAGGACGACGTACTGGCAGCCGACATCGAGGAGCATCGGGGGGCTGACCTCACCCGTGAAAGCGCCCTCCTTCTCCGGATACAGGTTCTGTGCGCCGAGCGCGACGTGGCTGTCCTTGAGGATCTCCCCGACCAGAGCGAGATAGGGAAATGGTGGACAGATCGCCACCACGACCTTGTCGTCCCTGCACCCGCCGTCTACGATCGCTCGCGCCAACCGCCTAGCCTCAGTTGCGGTCGTGTTCATCTTCCAGTTGCCGATGATGACCTTGCGGCGCCTCGAGGGTGTCATGAGAGCCTCCCGGCGCCGGTGATGGATGACTCCGCACGGACGATCTCTTGATCGCCCCGCTCGAAAGCGGCGTCGTATTCACCGCGGCGCGCAGCCGCGTCGCACCGTGCTCGGTGAAACAATGCCGTCTGCGCCGCCGACACATTGGCCTCCACGCCCCGCCAGATCTCCAAGGCCGGTTGCTGGATGGCTCGGGCAAACGAAAAGGTCAGCGCCCACGGCAACCGGGACTTGAACCGCACGTTCATCGCGTTCAGACGGGCGGAGGCCATTTCGCCGGATTGGCCTCCCGACAGGAAAGCAACACCCGGAACGGCGGCCGGAACGGCTCGCAGGAGACACTTCACCGTGGCGTCGGCCACCTGCTCGACGGTCGCCTGTTTTGAACAGGTCGCTCCCGGAAGCACCATGTTCGGCTTCAGGATCATTCCCTCCGGAATCACCCCCTCCGCAAAGAGGTGGTTGAACACCATCCGGAGAACCTCCTCGGTGACCTCCGAGCAGCGCTCCAGAGTGTGGTCGCCGGCCATCAGCACCTCCGGCTCGACGATGGGAACCAGCCCAGCTTCCTGGCACAGAGCGGCGTAGCGCGCCAGCGCGTGCGCGTTCGCCTCGATGCAGGCGCGACTCGGTCGGCCATCGTCCAGGGCGATCACGGCGCGCCACTTAGCGAACCGAGCGCCGAACCCAGAATATTCAACCAACCGTTCGCGCAGGCCGTCGAGGCCCTCCGTCACCTTCTCTCCGGGATGATTGGCCATATCCTTCGCCCCCGCGTCGACCTTGATGCCGGGGATGATTCCTGCGTCCGTGAGCACGTTGACGAACGTCCTGCCATCCTTCGTGCTCTGCCGGATCGTTTCGTCGAACAGAATCGCGCCACTGATACACTGGCCGAGGGACGGCGTCGTCACGAGGAGCTCCCGATACGCGCGTCGGGTCTCCTCATTCTGAGGAATGCCCAGCCGCGCGAAGCGCTTGTTACAGGTTCGGGTGCTCTCATCCATCGCGAGCAGGCCCCTGTCGCCGGTTACGATCGACCGCGCCGTTCTGGCTATATCGTCTACATTCATGTGTGTCCGGCCTTCCTGTCTTCGAGCTCTGCAATCTTCGCGAGACGGCGCTCGAACCGCTCGTCCCTCTTGAACCTCGCGCCGAGAAACAGCTCGACGAGCTCCCGCGCCAGCTCACCTCCGGTGACCTGACCGCCCAGGCACATGACGTTCATGTCGTCGTCCTCTACCCCTTGGTGCGCAGAGAATGATTCCGTAATCAACGCTGCACGGACGCCCGAGACCTTGTTCGCCGCGATGCAGGCCCCGACCCCGCTGCCGCAGATCGCCACGCCGCGCGTGACCTCGCCTTTCGCCACGGCGCTCGCGAGTGGAACGACGACGTCGGGGTAGTCATCCCCAGACCGCAACGCGTAGGCGCCGAAGTCCACGACCTCATGGCCGGCAGCCGCGATGACGCCGGTCAGGAGCGCCTTCAACTCGAACCCGCCGTGATCGGCGGCGATACCGACGCGCATCATGTCCCCCTACGACTCCGCCCTGAGTTCGGCTCTTGGCTTCGGCTCTAGTCGCTGCTCCACTTCCAGTCGCGAATCTCCGGCAGGTCTTGCCCGTGCTTGTCGATGTAGTGCTTGTGCTCGATGAGCTTGTCCCGCATCTGCTGCTTCAGGTAGGCGCCCTTGGCGCCCAACTCGGGCACGCGGTCGACCACGTCCTGAACCAGATGGAACCGGTCCAGCTCGTTCTGCACCCTGATGTCGAAGGCCGTGGTGATGGTGCCCTCTTCCTTGTAA
>CAZTZM010000204.1:0-18544 GCA_964618005.1 uncultured Myxococcales bacterium | reverse complement strand
GCCGGCCGACTCGCCCGGCGCTGGATGACCACCGTCGCCCGCGCCGCCTGTGACCGGACCCTCGCCGGCCCCGTGGCCGCCGTTGCAACCGGCGAGGCCGCCCGCGACGAAGACGGTCGCCAGCAGAAATGCTCTCGCGTCGCTCATGTCGCTTACGCGACGATGGCGGAAATGACGCCCGCTTGGCCGCCCATCTGGGTTGTCACCCCCACCGCCTTGGCAAGGGTGTTCAGCATCTGCGCGGTCGACGCGCTGCCGGCGTCGACATATTGCCCCTTCTTGAGGAACCCGCCCGCCGTGCCGGCCATGAGAAAGGGGAGCGGGTGAAAGCCATGATCGGGCCCGGTCGACAACTGGTTGGTGTTGACCGCCACGCCCTGATCGAGGAGCGGGCCATTGGGCGTCGAGATCGCCGACAGCTGATCGAGCAAGTATTGAAAATGGGTGAGCTGGATTCGATCGATCTGCTGGCACAGCTGATAGGAGTTCGGAAGTGTGCGATGCGAGGCGGTGTGAAACTGAACGCTGGTGCCGTTGATGGTGTACACGTGGTCGTCCTCGCGATCGCCCACCTGCAGCACAGCGACTCGCGTGTAGCCGGAGTTGATCGCGAACACCATAAGATCCATGTGGAGGGTCTGGATCGTCTCATGATTGGCGTTGGCATAGGGTGCCGCGTCCATCGTCGTCATCTGCGCGACTTTATCGGCCGGCATGGTGACAGCACTGATCGCGACCTCAACATCTCGAATCGTCGCGAGATGCTGTTGCAGCCGCTGTTTGTCGTCGGCGGTCAGCTCGGGGCGAGCGAGCAGCGCGTTGATCTGGTCGCGCAGCACGTCGTTGACACTCTTGCGCCGCAGGCTGAGGTTCGGATCCGAACCACCGGTGGTGTCGAGCGAGCCGATCATGCGCTGATACGCCTTTAGCGGCGAATCGATGCCCGGGCGCTGCTGGTTGCTGCCGATATAGGAAATGTAGGAAGGAATGTTGAAGCCCGACCCGCCCGCTTGATACATTCCGGCGTGCAAGAACAACGGGTCGACGCCGGGCGGGTTGACGGCCTGGGCGATCACGGTGTCCACCGAAGCGCTCGACGATTGGGCCTGGCTACCGGTGCCGTTGATCTTGGCGGTGCCGGTCAAGATCTGAGAGCAGGCCGACGCGTGGTTGCACCCTGTGGCGGAGAGGCTGTGCCCAACGCCGCGGACGATCAGGAGCTTGTCGGCGTAGCTGTTGAGCACCCCGGTCGAACGGGTCGGCATATCGGCGGTCATCGACGCCTGGGTGAGCGGCCCGATCTGGGTGGGCCACCACGCCTCCGCCTCGCCGGTCTTGGCCTGCACGACGCCGTTGTCGCTGCAGACGATGGCGAGGAACGGCGGAGTCGTCGCGGCCTTGGCCTTCTTGGGCAGGAGCCCTTCGAGGATAGGGAGGCCGAGCGTGGCGCCCGCGCCGACTAGGAAGGTGCGCCGACCGATGGTAATCCAGGGTTTCGTGCTCATTGGGGCGCCTCCACGCGGGTCGCGAAGGCATCGTTGGTCACGAGCGCCAGCAACATCGCCGCGCTAGATATATTTTGGGTGAGCGAGCTCTGGGCCACGGCGCTGGCCGCCGTCAAGTCGTCGGGGCGCGGAATTCGCGCGTAGATGTCGGCGGCCCAACCGACGGCGTAGCAGTCGTGGAGCTGCTCGCTCTCCGACAGTGCGCTACTGAAGTCGACCTCGTTCGTGTAGCTCTTGGGACCTTCCGTGAACGGGTAGGTTCCGGAGGCGTCGACCGGCAGCCCGTTCTCGGTCGTCTCGTAGGTCCCGAGGCCGTTGAAGTTCTCGAAAGCGAAGCCCGCCGGGTTGATGTACACGCCGTGGCAACTCGCGCCGCATGTGCCGGGCCCGGTAATGCTGGTCACGATCTGGCGATTGGTCTCGTCGGTCCCCGCCGCCGGCGGAATGACCGGAAGCACCACCCCGGCCGGGGGCGACATCTGTTTGCACAACAGCCGGTTGTTGATGTAGACGCCGCGGTGGATCGAGTCCTGCGTCGTGCCGTCGTGGCCGTAGTAGGCCAGGTAGCCGAGGCGTGTCAGTATGCCGGGCCGGGTGGCGTCGAGTTGCACCTGCGTCCAGGTCGTGGCGGAGAACTTGCCGGTGAGGCCGTAGAGGCCAGCGACAGTGTTGTTTACGAAGCTGACGCGGGAGGTGAAGATGTCGCGCAGGTGCCCTGCTGGCTGAAGATGTATTGGAGGAACTGCGCGGACTCGGAGTCGAGCATCGGCCCCACAGCGCTGGTAAACTGCGGCGCGACCGTGGGATCCTTCTCCAGCGTGTCGTACTGACCGAGCCCAAAAAACTGAAAATTGAAGTGGCCGACCGCGGCCTGGCCGTTGGTCGTTCCGAGGAGCCGCATCGCCTGGGCGGAGATCTGCGCGGTGGTTTCGAGCTGGCTCCCATCGGCCGCGGTCGCCAGCGCGGCATCGGGGGTGGTGTTGGTGAGCGCGTAGGCCAGGTTGGCGGCGATCTCGTAGTCGGTGAGGCGTGACCGGCCGTTGGTAGCGGCGCCACCGAATCCGGTGCGGTAGAGAAAGTAGGGCGACTGCAAGAACGCCTCGAGGGTGACCCGCACGCCGGCCGCGAACGTGCTGTATCCAGTGGTCAGCGTGGGGCCCTGGTTGAACAGGGTGAGGTAGCTCTGGACCTCGTCCGAAGTGAGCGGCCGGCGATACGCCTGACGGCCGACAGATTGAATGAACGCGGTCGCCTTGCCGGTCGCGTCCGTCGGCGCGTTCGCAGGGATCAGCTTGTTGATCGCCGTCGTGCTGCCGGCGATCTGCGCGGCGAGGCTCTCCGCCGAAGCCTGCAGATCGTCGTGCAGGTCTTGGCTCACGAACAGGGAATCGGCCTCGTTGTCGAGACGAACTACCGCGTCGGGAGTCGACAGCGTAATCGCGGTCGAACTCGGCAGCGCCAGCAGGTCGCGGGCGCTGTTGGCATACTGGACCTGACTGAGCCGCGCGATCGTAGGGGTACCGAGCGGTGCTGGATTGCTGCCCGTGCCAGCGTCGCCGGCCATGGCCGCGCCCCCGTCGGCACTCGTAGCTATACCGCCATCGGCGACGGTTTCCGGACCCAAGTCGCCGCTGCCGGAATGCGGCCCGCTCCCGCCGGGCTGTGCCGACTGTGGGTTTCCAATCGTTCCTACGCAAGCAGCAGCGCCAGCGGTCATCGTCAACGCCGCGAACAGCGCGAACCACGGCACTTGTGTGCTGCAGTAACATTGCAGGATCGGTTCGAGGCGTTTCATGCTTCGAGCTCCTCGTCGGAGAGGGAGTCGCCCTAGTATCCGCGGCCGGTAGTTACCGCCCTTTCGATTACGCTAACAGGCTAAGCGGAACCTGAACCTGACGGCATTTGCGCGCGACGCGTTCACCGGTGACGGTCGCGGCCAAGGGCATGCCGCGCCCGGTCATGGACCAGTTCGCGTGTTCCGGACGCAGCACGACGCTTCGGAGCGGTCTCGCTGTATCGGTTCGACTGTACAATGCAGGCGTTTAGCACCGTCAGTTGAAAGGTTTGTGACAAGTCGGTGAGATCGGGCAGGCCTATCGCACGCTCGGCTCCCGCCAGTGGTTGTGCGGCGATGGGAACCGAGCCCATGCGGCGCTCAAGCTCCGCCAAAGCGAAGCAAAGATAGCGGCCCAGGCGGTGCGCACCTCGGGGCGCGTCCAGCCAGCCGCGTCGGCTCTCGAGATAGGAGAACCCGAACTGCGCGTGCAGCCGCCCGTCGGCCAGGAGCGACCGAAATGCGGTTCTGATGAAGACATCGGTTGTCTCGGCGAACCGCTTGGCGAGGCGCGCGGCGTTGACCGTCTCCGAGATGCAGCAACCAAGGATCACTCGACAACTCAACAGGCTTAAACGGGCGATCCGCGCACCACAGCAGCGTTGATTTCCCGGCAACAGTGTGTTGTTCGCTCGACAACGGCCCGGGGCCTAAACCATCCCACATGGAGGCCAGGACTCAACAGCAGACCGCGATAAACTAGTTGGCCCGCTTACTGCTCTAAGCACGACCTATCAGACGCCAGTCTTGCGAGGAAAAATTCATGATCAGTCTTGGGAAAAGGACCACTCAACTCAGTCTAACGCTAGGCACCATCCTCGGCCTGGTCGGGTGCGGTGAAGAAACAGGTGACGTGCAGACCGCCAGCCATGGGGACTACGCCGTGTCGTCGATCAATGGGTTGTCGGCAATAAACGGGCTTAGCTCCGTCAACGGTCTCAGTGCCATGAACGGCCTGTCGGCCGTCAACGGATTGTCGTCTGTGAACGGTTTGTCGGCGATGAACGGCCTGTCGTCGGTTAGCGGGTTGAGCTCAGTCAACGGTCTGATGACCACCGCGGCCGGTCGTCGCACTGTCTCGTACCTCGCCAGGTGCGCTTTGTCGTCGGGTGACTCGCTCGTCAAGCAAGACCAAAACGGAAACACCTATACTTTCACCGGCAGCTTCGGCTTATGCCCGGGGTGGAAGAACGGGGCGGTGGAGGGCAACTCTACCTGTGTCGAGTCGATCTCAGCCTGCTTGATGGCGCACGTCAACACCGCTGGCATCCACATTCCGCTCTGGCTCGACGCGGAAAATCCTGCAATCGGATGGGGAGTAAACCCTAGTTTTCCGTATCAGGAGGGGACGTTCTTCGGCAACCTCATCGACACTGGCCCTCTGACCGACACCGGCAAGCCCAACGTCACGGGCCCCGCCGCGTACTACTGCGATGGCGATGGCTTCACCGGCGGAAGCAGCGGCGAGGTGGCGGGACGCCTCGGCTCGAATCAGGTGAACTCGCCCTACTCTAATCCTTTCGGCAACGGCGTGCTCTGTAAGAATAGCCCCGGCGTCGTCGGGGAGTGGAGCGCGGGCATGTACGACAACGACGGCGATTTGAGGACTCCGGATGGTTACAAAACGCTCACAACCACGAATGCTACATGGAGCAACGCAATCACCGTGTGGCGCAACCCGAACTACACGCCGGTGTTCGATCAGGGATATCGCTACACCATCCAGCCGCTCTCGACCCATGCGAACCCGATGGTCCTGGACGCAGAGACCAGCGAAGTCTTGCCGCAACCGATATCTTCGTTGAAGACCTCAGAGGAGTTCATCTTCACGGCGAACGGCGCGAACTGGAGCATTTCGCTGAACGACTCGCCGACCAAGTGCCTCGACGCAGGGACTGGCGTTACCATGACGCCGATCACAATTCGGCCCTGCAATCCGAGCTCGACCTCGCAGCAATGGACGATTACACCGTACGGCAACAGCTATGGCACATTCATGCTCAAAAACGGCAAGGGTACTTACCTGACAGATTCGTCGTCTCTAGGACTGTTTGCCGTCGAAACGTACGGGGGTTACACAGCGCAATTTTTTGCCATCCAGGTAGTCGCGGTCGTCGACTAGGTGTGCAGTCTCAGGGCGGCGCGGCCGAGACCGATCGCGAGGTGGCTCTTGCCGGCGCCAGGCGGACCAAACAGCAGCACGTTCTCGGCGCCCGCGATGAAGTGGCCTGTCGCAAGCTCGCGCACCAGGCGCTGATCCACCGACGGCTGGAACTTGAAATCGAACTCCTCGAGCAGCTTCACGTCGGGAAGTGCGCGATCGGGACGGCCATCGCGACGCGCTTCTTCTGCTTGGCATCGAGCTCGTCACCGAGCACCTCATTGAGGAAGTCGAGGTAGGTGGGCTCTTTGCGGGCAGCCTGCTGATGGGCCCTTCCCTTTGCAGCGAAGATCGGCCGGCCGCGGATCGTGCCCGCTGCGGCACGCCGAACGAGTTCTCCGTAGCGCAAACCCGCCCCGAGTGGCCTAAATGTCGCGGTCGCGGCCGTATCACAAGCACTCATGCCCTTCGATCCGGTCTTTGCGAACCACAGCCTCGCCCAAACGATAACACCGGGCAACCGGTCGTCGACCTGCACCGCCGGCGACGCTCCGCCCCGACAGATGGCCAGACCGACGACGGCGGCGCGACCGGCGGCAGCAACTCGCACGACAGCGAAGCAACCACCCGCAACCCAAACGACCCTTCGAACGAAGGAAGCGGAGGGGCAGCAGCATCCGGATGCGACCGCTCCAGAGCCGCCCGCCGGCGCCGTACCGGTCGCTGGCCATCGCCGTCGGCCTGGCGCTTGTTACATTCGGCCGGCGTCGCGCGTTTGGTCTCAGTCGGGCGCGCCGGCGTCGGCCGCGGGGTCCCCTGCAAACGCCGTCGTCAAGGCGACAGGCGCTTCTGTTGGTAGTTCGGTTTGACGCCGCGCCAGCGTCGCGCGGATCGCCGCGCGTAGCGTCGCTTCGTCGAACTCGAACGTGCGTGCGAGGTACCAGATGTCGAAGAAATCCTTCATTCGGCTGTTCCCGATCCCGAGGGTCACCATCGCGTCGAACTTCTCGGCGATCGACGTCTCGCGCGCGTAGACGCGCAACCGCGGAGCGGCCATATCGGTCAGAAGCACTGGGTAGGACGCCTCGACAGGCGCAGGCGTGACCGCATCTCCGAAGCCGACATCGACCTGCAGCGGCAGCTTGGCAGCGCCGAGGCGGCCCTCCAGCGTTATGCGAATGCCGTCGTAGACCGCCTCCTCGCGGATCGCCGCGCCGGCGACGGTATCTGGAAGGAAGATGACTCCGTCGTCGACGGTCATGCCCGCCACCTCGCGCGGAACACGTCCACGAAGCGAGGGATGTCGGGCGGGCCTGAACCCAGCAGATCCATGTCCTTCGTGGCGCGGTGAGGGCTACCCGACCACAGCGGAAATAGCATCGCCCCTTTGAGAACGAAGGTCCCGGCGTGGCGAGACTCTCCGAGTCGGAAGAGCAGCCGCTCCAACCCGTAGCGGAGCAGAACGAAGTTGAACTCCTCGCCTCGCTCCTTCGCGAGGTTGAGCAGACGCTGGCGCACGGACGCGGCGCGATCGCGGGGCGGTTTCGACTTCATGCGAGCACCGCTTCGAGATACGGCCGCATCACGTTGAACACGCGGACGACGCGGGCGGCCCGCGACAGATCGTCCATCGATCGCCGCGCTCGACGGTATTCGCGCAGCGCTTCGAGCGCCACGTCGAGACCGATTTTGTTCCGGTACTTGAAGCAGTCGGCAACTGTGCGCGCGGCCGTCGTCACCTTGACCGCGATCCCCTCGATGGCTCGGGTTTCGACGCCGTCCCTCAGCGCGCGGTCCGAGAACCGCACGATTCGCAGGGGCGGATCCGTGACCGTCGGCTTGCGTGCCTTCGTCCCGATCGCGAGCCACACCTCGAAGGGGGCTTGCGTTCCGAGACGATGGAGCTGAAGAGCCGAAAGCAGGCAGACGACGCCCTCGGGAACCAGGGCGGCCGCGGCGGCAAGACCGTGATGCTCTGTCGTCTCGAAGCCGGCGGGAGCGTAGAGGCCTCGCGCCACCTGTCGGAGCTGGCCGGCGCCGACCAGCCGCCGGATCGCGGGACGCGACGTGCCGGCCGCCTCAAGATCCCGCGACCTCGCGAGGCCCCGAGGGAGATCGCGCGTCTCGGCCTGGCCACGCTCGTGTCGTCCGTTACGTTTCGTCGGCATTTGTTTATAACTACCGACATATTGTTACACATCCATCGGACCGCTTCCAGCAGGGGGCTGCGGCTCAGCCAAGTGGCGGCCGTTCCCCCTACCGTCATTCTGGCCAGCAACGCCCTGCTCCAGGACACCGTTTCTGGCGCTCCCTCTCCCCCACTTTTCCCCCCACTTGGCCGTGGCGGAGCGTGGCGCTCCGTGACCCCGTGTGACGGGTGGGCCCCGCCCACGGCCGGACTTCTCGTCGGTGATTCAGGGGCTATTCGGATTCAGGGTCTGGTGATCAAGAGATCCGAGTCCGATTCGCGATCCGGGAAAGCGAATGACTCAGCGGACGTGTAGACGCCGAGTTCGATCACCTCACCCCTTATCGACGTATCGCTGGAGCTCCTTTCGCGAGCTCGGGGGCCGATCGTGGATGGGACCGACCATGTCGTCGAGCCGCGAGCAGCGACCTGAGTCCGTCATGGGATACTGATCCGCCACCCTCGCCTCGGCCCGACAGCTGGCGCCGAGTCAGGCCCTTTCGGCGCATCGGGCGGGCCCGTTCCCATTGTGCCTCTATTGTGCCCTGCGGTCCGGAACCGCGACGGGTTCTCGACGGACAATCTGAAACCGACTGAAACCGTAAGCTATTGAAACCACACACGATCAGCGTCTTTCGAATCAGGCGCTTTCGGCCACTCAGCCACCTCTCCAGTCGTATCAGGAACCCCGAGAGGGTTCCTGGCACCTCCCGCGATGAGGTCGGCAGGGCTAAGCCCCTCCGCCCTCGACGCGAGTACCCTTTGTGAAGCGGGCCGGATCCTTACGCGAGGTCGGAGAGAGTTTCAACCGCCTCGTCGGCCGAACAGCGATCGGAGCTTGCCGCCCAGGCCGGCTGAGGCGGCGGGGCGGTCGGGGCCGTTGACCACGCGCAGCACGGCGGCGGTCAGGTTGTCCAGGGTCCCGCGCTGGTTGGCGGTGTCGATCAGGGCCCGGCAGGCGGCCGCCGCGTCGCCGGCGGTCACCAGGGGGGCCATTTCGGCCTCGTCGAGGACGTTGTAGAGGCCGTCGCTGCAGACCAGCAGCGCGTCGCCGCGGTAGACGCGGTTGGAGATCCGGTCGATGGGGACGATCAGCTCGCGTCCCAGGCTGCGCGTCAGCACCGACCGGTCGGGGTGCTGGCGCGCGCGGCTCTTGCTCATGAGGCCGATGCGCGCCCGCTCGCCCGCCACGGTGTGGTCCTTCGTCAGCAGGGTCAGGTGCCCGTCGCGCAGCCGGTACAGGCGGCTGTCGCCGATGTGGGCCGCCGTCAGCTCGCCGCGGTCGACCACCACGGCGGTCAGGGTGGTGGTCATGCCGCGCAGCTCCGGGACGACCGTGGCCAGGTCGTAGACCTCCATGTTGGCTTGCTGCACGGCGCGGTAGAGCCGCTTGGGGGTCGCCGTGCCGGGCGGCTGTTCCTGGAAGGCGCGCAGCGTCGCGGCGACGGCGGTCTGGCTGGCGGTCTCGCCGGCCTCGGCGCTCGATACGCCGTCGGCCACCACCAAAAGGCCGCACCCCGCCTGTTCCAGGACGTGGCCGCAGCTGTCCTCGTTGTGCGCGCGCTCGGTCCCGGTGTCCGTCGCGGAGGCGACCGCCAGCTCGAATCGGGTCTCGTCCGGACCGTTCATGCTAAGGTGCCGGTCATGTCAGTTCGGGCGGCCCGCTGATGCGCGAGCCCGTGGCCGGCGAGAGGCTCGATCAATACGAGCTTGGTGAGCTCCTGGCCCGCAGCGGGATGGCGTCGATCTTCAAGGCCGTCGACGCCGAGAGCGGCGCCGCCGTCGCGCTGAAGATCCCGCACCCGCAGCTGGAGAGCGACGTCGTCTTCTTCGAACGGTTCAAACGCGAGGAGGAGATGGGGCAGCGCCTCGACCACCCCAACGTGGTCAAGGTGATGAAGCCCCGCGAAAAGAGCCGGATGTACATCGCGATGGAGTACGTCGACGGGCGCTCGCTCCGCAGCATCATCCAGGCGGACGCGCCGCTGTCCGCCGAGCGGGCGCTGTCGATCGCCTGTCAGATCACCGAGGCGCTGGTTTACTTGCACCAGAAGGGCGTCGTCCATCGCGACATCAAGCCCGAGAACATCCTCCTCACCGCCGACGGCAAAGTGAAGATCCTCGATTTTGGGATCGCCCTCGACGAGTCCAAGCGGCGCCTCACCTGGACCGGCCTGTCGGCGACGCTGGGCACGCCGGACTACATGGCGCCCGAGCAGATCGGCGGCCGCCGCGGCGACGCCCGCACCGACGTCTACGCGGTCGGCACGATGCTGTACGAGATGCTGACCAAGAACCTCCCGTTCCAGAGCGCCAACGCCAACGCGCTCCTGCGGGCCAAAGCCAACGAGGAGCCCAAGCCGGCGTCCTACTTCGTGCCTGACCTGGACCCCGCGCTGGAGGCCATCATCCTGAAGGCGATCCAGCGCGTGCCGCGCGACCGCTACGCGGACGCGGCCGAGCTGCTGGCGGAGCTGCGCGATCCGCCGTCGGCCCTCCGCCGCGCCCCGGACGCCCCGCGCCCGCCGCGGCGTGGGATGGCCCGCGCCGTGCGGCGGGTCGGCAAGCTCGCGCTGGTGGTCGGCGTGCTGGCCGGCCTGGGCGCGCTCATCTACTTCAGCAACCGGCACGTCGAGCCCCCCTCGGCCGCGCCGGGCGCGCGCTGACGAGGACGCGCCATGGCTCACGACCACGCCGACCTCGCGCTGAACCTGGTCTGGGTTCTGATGGCGGGCTTTCTCGTCATGTTCATGCAGGTCGGCTTCGCCATGGTGGAGACCGGCTTCACGCGCGCCAAGAACGCCGTCAACACGATGGCCATGAACCTGGTCATCTATCCGCTGGGCGTGCTCGGCTTCTGGCTGGTCGGCTATGGCCTCATGCTGGGGGGCGTCGCCGGCTGGCCGTCGCTGACCGGCGGCCTGCTCCCCGGCGCGCACGAGATCGGACCCACGATCGCCGGCCACAAGCTGGGGCTGTTCGGCGCCGCGCGCTTCGCGCTGCTTAGCGCGCCGCACGATCCGGGGAACCTGGCGATGTTCCTGTTCTCGGCGGTCTTCATGGACACGGCCGCCACCATCCCGACGGGCGCGCTGGCCGAGCGCTGGAAGTTCGCCTCGTTCCTGGTCTACGGCCTGTTCATGTCGATGGTCCTCTACCCGCTGTACGGCAACTGGGTGTGGGGCGGCGGCTGGCTGGCCGCCATGGGGACCGCCTGGGGGCTCGGCCACGGGCACGTCGACTTCGCGGGCTCGTCGGTGGTGCACATGACCGGCGGCGTGACCGCGCTGGCGGGCGCGATCGTGGTCGGGCCGCGCGCCGGCAAGTTCCGGCGCGACGGAACCGTCGGCGCCATCCCCGGGCACAACCTGCCCATGACCGCGCTCGGGACGATGATCCTGGCGTTCGGCTGGTTCGGCTTCAACGCCGGCTCGACGCTGGCCGGGGCCGATCCGCGCATCGCCACCATCGCCGTCAACACGATGCTCGCCTCCGCGGCGGGTGCGTTCACGGCGCTGGTGTTCGTCTGGTACACGCTGCGCAAGCCCGACGTGGCGATGGCCTGCAACGGCCTGCTCGGCGGCCTGGTGGCGATCACCGGGCCGTGCGCGTTCGTCAGCCCGGCGGCCGCCGTGCTGATCGGCCTGGTGGCGGGCGTGCTGGTCGTGCGCGCCGTCTCCTGGCTGGAGATGCGCTGGCGCGTCGACGATCCGGTGGGGGCGGTCTCCGTTCACGGCGTGTGCGGGGCCTGGGGCGCGCTGGCGCTAGGCCTGTTCGCCGACGGCACGTACGGCGTCAGCTGGAACGGTGTGGCCGGGCCGGTGCGCGGCCTGCTGTTTGGCGACGCCAGCCAGCTGGTGGCGCAGGTCATCGGGGTCATCACCAACGTGGCCTTCGTCTTCCCGGTGGCGTTCGGCTTCTTTCGTCTGACGGAGCGGCTGGTTGGCAACCGCGTCAACGCCGAGGTCGAGTGGTCCGGCCTCGACTCGACCGAGATGGGCTCCGAGGCCTACCCGCCCGGCTGACCGGGCGGGCGGCCTCGAACCGACGACGCCGTTACACCCCGGCGGGCGAGGTGACCGGCTTCTCGACGAACACCGACTTCGACTTCGCCTTGCTGGTGCGCAGGAAGTAGATCGCGCCGTAGCCGCCCCACAGGGCGACGACCGCCAGCGCGATGTACGGCTCCTTCACGCTCATCCCCGAAACGGCGAACGGCCCGATCAAGTAGAAGAGCATGCAGAGCAGGTTGGCGACGAGGCCGAACAACGGCACGAACATGTGCTTGAAGCCGCTGAAGCTGTGGTGCTCGCGGAAGGCCACGATGGCCGTCAAACAGGTGAGCATGTAGAGCAGGAACGTCCCGAAGTTGCTCACCAGCGTCACGATGACCAGCGTGTTGGGCAGCTTGGTGTACGTCGCCGGATCGCTGAACACGCCGAAGCTGTACCAGAAGTTGTGGTACTTCGGGTCCAGCGGCGCCGGCGTCGTGCCGCCCAGGTAGAACGACACCGTGACGATGCCGATGATCGCGGACAGAATCGCCAGCGTCCAGATCGAGCGGTGCGGCGTCAGCGTCTTGCCGTGCAGCATGCCGAAGTGGCCGGGGACCTCTTCGTCCTTCCCCATCGCGTAGGTCACGCGCGCCCCGGTGCTGAGGCAGGAGAGCGTCGTGCCGATCAGCGCCAGGAACACGGTGAACGCCTGCACCAGCATGAAGGCGCGGCCGGCGGAGTAGCTGCCGAACAGCCACGTCCCGACCATTACCATCATGTCGCCCAGCGGCGCGCCCGAGCCCGCGGCGCTGGATAACGTATATCCCTGGTTGAGGAAGTAGTTCGCCGCGAAGTACTCGATCAGGTAACAGACGATCCCCTGGATGGCGAGCGACAGGAGCACCGCGCGCGGGATGTCGCGCTTGGCGTTCTTGGCCTCCTCACCCATCGAGGTGACCGACTCGAACCCGACCAGGATCAAGATGGCGATGCAGGCCTGGATGAAGATGTAAGAGATGCCGTGCGTCGCCACCACCGACCCGGCGGTGGGGTGGAACTGAAAGTGCGGCGTCAGGTCCTTCGGGTGGTCGTTGTCGACCGGCGCCATCGTCGTCGCCTGATCGGCGGCGTACGAGAGGATGAACGGAATCGGCTTGCCGTCCTTCATGTCGGGGACGGGGTTGCCGCTCGCATCCATCTTGTTCTGCGTGACGACGGCGCCCGTGGCGTCCTTCTTGGGCGCGCCGTTTTCCATCACGGGTTCTTGCGCGACCTGGAAGTCGACCGGCGTGCCGTTCACCAGCTGCAGGCCCTGCGACCCCTCGGAGTGCTTCACGCGGTAGGAGATCGCCATCACCGAGAACACCAGCAGCGCGGTGATCTGGACGATGTTGATCAGCATGTTCACGCCCGTCGTCCCGGTGACGCCGCGGAACGCGATGTAGGCGACGCCCAGCGCGAACAGCACGCAGAAGATCGCCATGAACGGCAAGCTGTTGTAGCTGCCGCTGAACGTATCGGGGAAAAACTGGTTCAGCAGGTAGCCGCTCAAGAGCGCGGTCACGCCGACCATGCAACCCGGGTAGACCCAGTAATAGAGATGGCTCGCCCAGCCGGTGATGAACTTGGCGATGCGCGCGAACTTGTACGCGTGCGTCTTGCTCAGGAAGGCCTGCTCGGCGAAGAAGTACGATGAGCCGGCGCCCGGGTACAGCTTCGACAGCTCCGCGTAGCTGATTGCCGTCGCGAAACAGAGCAGCAACGCGGCGATGATTCCGAACCACATGGCCGAGCCGGCCATGGGTGCGCCGTACAGCGCCTGAATCTGATAGGTCAACCACAAAAAGGCGCCGGGCGCGATCAACGCCATCGCGTTGATCGTGAGCCCGGTGAGCCCTAGGGTGGCCCGGCTGGACGGTTGTCCCGCCTCAGCGGTCGTTGCTCCATCTGGCATGGTGTGCTCCTCGCATGGTGGTGTTGGGGTGGTGCGAGCAAGCTATCAACGCGCGGTAAACGTCAGGTTTCGTGCAGCGGAAATGTATGTAACTTGCCCCGATCCCAACCGGCGGCGCGGACTTGCGGCGTTGCGCGCGTGCCAAATTCCCGCAAAAACCGCGGGATCAGCCGCGAAAGCCGAGATTGACGGCGCGCAATCCGAGCTGCGCGCGCAGCTGGAAGTGGCTCTCCGAAACCGTCCAGGCCGTGAGATCGCGCACGATGTCGCCCGGATCGATCCCCGCCGGCGCCGCCGCGGCCTGCCCCAGACGCGCCGCGATCTCGAGGTCGCCGCACAGCAACAGCCCGGCGCGGATCGTCGTGAAACAGGCCGCGCGGGACCAGCGCCCGACGGCGAGGCCGATCTCGGGCTCGGGCCCCGCCGCCGCGAGGAACCGGCGAATGAGCAGCGAGAGTTGCTCGCGGAGCTGCAACGAGAGATGTCCGTCGAGGAACGTGGCGTACTGCGCGACGCCCGCTTCGTCGCCGCCCCTGAGCCCGGCGCCGGGCGCGCTCACGTGGATCGCGGCGCGCACGACGATCTCCAGCTCGGCCAGCGTCGGGACGAACGCCGGCCAGCGCAGCAGGTGATCGGCGCGCAGCGCCGCCAGCACGCGCCCGGCCACGAACGCCAGTTCCAGATCCGAGCGCCCTTCCATGATTCCGCGGCCCAGGACCAGCGCGGCGTGGCTGCCGTTGGTGCCGCGGATGTTGACGACGTCGACCTCGCCCGGCGCCTCCGGCACCGCATAGACGTCGGGCGGCGACAGCCCCAGCACCCCGGCGGCGTAGGCCAGCACCTTGCACGGCAACGCCGGATCGCCGGCCAGCTCACGCCGCTGCCTCTTCTTCAGCGGCAGATCCTTCAAGGGCCGCGCGCGCAGCGTCGACACCACGGGCGCCAGCGTCCCCAGGATCTGCGACAGCAGCCGGTCCTGCTCGGGATGGAAGACCTGCCGCTGCCAGAGGTCCTCGTTGAGATGGGCCTGCGCGCGCACGACGCCGGCCGCTCGATACTGATGATAGAGCGCGCGCTCGTCGGCGTCGGCGCGCCCGATCAGCGCCAGCGCCGCCGCGGCGGCGTGCGCCTCCTCCAGCGCGCCGCTCTCCACGAACAGGCGCACCAGCGCCTTCAGATCCGGCTCCGTCTCGGCGGCGGCACGCGCGTGGACCACCAGCGTCCGGTGCGCGGCGATCGCCTTGGCGTAGTGCCCAACGCCTGCCAGCCGATAGAGCTCGGCCAGCGTGCGGAGGCGATCCATCGACTCGGGATCGAGCCCCTGCGCGACCTCCAGCGCGGCGATCGCCGCCGGGCCGTCCTTCAGCTTGGTCAGGTAGATGTCGCCCAGCCCCTGCCACAGCGCCAGCAACGCCGGGCGCTCGTCCGCCGGCACGTCGGATCCCAGACGCTTGATCTGCCGGCGATAAAGCCGCTCCTGCGTCTTCCAGTCGCGCGACGCCACCACGATGCCGTCGACGCGCTCGAAGATCGCGCGCTCGTGCGGATCGGCGTCCAGCGCCTGCTCGAACGCCTCCACGGCCTCGCCCGGCGTCGCCAGCTCCTCCATCAGGATGTTGCCGGCCGCCACCAGGTACGGCGCGCGCAGCGCCCCCTCCGTCAGCGCCGCCAGCCGCGCCAGCAGCTGCACCGCCTGCTTCCACTGCTTGGTGTCGCTGTAGAGCTCCAGCAGGCGGTGCATGATCGCGCGTTCGTCGGGCCAAAGCTGCAACGCCTCCAGATAGGCGGCGATCGCCCGCTGCGGATCGTTCCGGCGATCGCGGTGGATCACCGCCACCCGCTCCAGCAGCGCCAGCTTGGTCTTGGGATCCTCCGTGACCGCCAGCAGCGCCTGCGTGTGGCGCACGACCGTGTCGTCGTTCCCCGCTTCGTGCGCCGCCTGGACCAGGGCCTCCAGCGCCTGATTGCGCTTCGGATCGATCGTCAGCGCCCTCTCGAGCGGCTCCAGCGCCGCCGCGGGCCTGCCCGCGCGCAGGCGCGCCAGGCCCAGCCGTTCGTAGCCGATCGCTTGCGCCTCGCGCGGCAGCTCCGCCGGCTCGGACAGCAGCGCCTCCAGCGCGCCCGCCGCCTCGTCCCAGGCCTGCTGGCGGAACGCCAGCTCGCCCAGATCGGCCAGCGCCGCGCGCGCCTCGCCGGCCGGTGCAACCGCCACCGCCGCTCGGTAGCTCTCCAGCGCCCCGGCTTCGTCACCGGTCGCCACGCGGGCGCGCCCCAGCCGGTGCAGCGCGCGCGCTCTCTCGGCCGCCGGCCTGTCATCGACGGCGGCCAGCGCCTCCGCCAGCGGCAACAGCCCGACGAAGTCGCCCCGCCGCTGCTTGATCTCCGCCAGCTTCTCGATCAGATCGGCGCGCGTCCCGTCGAGCGCGATGATCTCGGCGTAGAGATCGGCCGCCTGCGCCTCGTCGTCCAGCGCCGTCGCGCAGATCTCCGCCGCCTCGGCCAGGATGCGCGCGCGCGCGCCGTTCTCCGCGACCAGCGCCGCCGCCCGCCCCAGCAGCTGCCGCGCCTTCAACCAGTCCTTGCGCTCGCGGTAGATCGCGGCCAGCAGTAGCAGGCTGGGGACGTCGACATCGCCGCCCGGCAGCGCGATGGCCAGCGCCAGTTGCTCCTCGGCCGCGCGCGGATCGGCCAGGCGCTCCTTGAGCAGATGCGCCAGCCGATACCGCGCCGTGATCGCCTCCGGCGAGGGGCTCGGCAGCGCGGCGACCAGCCGCTCACGCAGGCCGGCCGCCGCCTCCCACTCGCCGTTCTCCTCCTGCACGCGCGCCAGCCCCTCCAGGGCCGGCACGTGGCGCGGCTCGTAGCGCAGCACCTCGCGGTAGCCGTCGGCCAGCCGCGCCGGATCGGCGCCCGCCTGCGCGCGACGGCCCAGGATCTCGACGTAGCGATCCCAGCTGCGCAGCCGCCGGTGCAGGTTCTCGAGCAGCGCCAGCGCGCCGCCGTGCGCCGGCTCCAGGGCCAGCGCGGTCTCGGCCGCGACCGTGGCGGCGTCCAGCTGCGCGCGTCCGGTCTCGTTCCAGAACGCAATCTGCACCCAGAGATCCGCCGCCAGCTTGCGATCCTCGAGCGCGCGCGCCACCTCGGCGGTCGTGTCGGCCAGCTCGCCCCACAGGCCGTGGCCACGCGCGATCCGCTCCATCTCCTGGATCACGCGCCCGCTGGCGGGATCGTCGGCCAGCGCCGCCTGCAGCGTCAGCAGCGCGCCGTTCGGATCCGCCAGCCGGCGATCGTAGATCTCGGCCACCTGACAGAGCGCGCCGGTCCGTTCGGCGCCCGCCGGCGTCGCCTCGGCCTCCGCGAGGAGCACCTCGATCCGCGCCGACCAATCATCGCTCGGCGGCGGCTGCGGGGGCTGCTCGGGATCGAACGCATCGGAGCTCATCCGCTGCCCTCCCCGGATCGAGCATTAACACGGCGCCGGCCCCGGCGGTGAACCGATTGCCTGCGTCCGATCAGCGCGTCATGGCGCTTGCGGATCGAGGTGAAATCGTTCGAGCCACATGCGCCCGCCCGGGGCACCTTCCAGCACGACGTCGAAGTCCGTCGTCGCCAGCGGAACCGTGACCGGAAGGTGCGCGCCCGGCGCAACCTCGACGTTCACCCCTGCGATCGTGAGCCGGACGGCCGTCGTCCCCTCGCCCGTGACGTCGGCGGTCAGGCGTTGCGGACCCGCCGGGAGTGCCCCGCCGCCGGCGCGCACGTGCAGGCGCGACGTCCCCGCGTCCCCCGTCGTCAGGTGGAGCCCGTTCGGCGCCCCCTCGACCGGCGAGCGCGGCGCGAGCGGCGGCGCCGGCCTCCACATCAGCAGCCGCGTCCCGGCGTTCGTCGCCACCTCGACAGCCGCCCAGCGGTGGCGCGCCCGCAGCCCGTCACCGACCGCCAGCACGGCCGGCCAGGCCAGCCGCCAGACGACGACCAGCGCCAGCGCCGCCCCCAGCGCGCGCAACGAGGCGAAGAGCTCGCCGCGCGATCGACGCGCCAGCGCACCGGCCAGCCCGCCGAGCTCGCCCAGCGCCAGCGCGACGAACGGGAAGGCGAGCATCTCGATCGGCAGCCGGTAGCGCGGCTCGGCGAAGAACAGCGTGTACGTCGCGGCCAGCGCCACCTGGAACGGCAGCAGCGCCAGCAGCCCCCAGCGCCGCCGCACCAGCGCGATGGCGACGCCGGCCAGCGCCAGGGCGGCGATCGCCAGCCCAAACGCCACGGCCAGCGCGGCGATCGCGTCGTGGTGCGCGGCGAACCAGCCGGCGCGCGGCCCGACCAGGACGCCGGTCCGGAAGATCGGCCAGTACAGCAGCCGATCCTCGGGATCGAACAGGCGATCGGCCTTCAGCGTGACCAGCCCCAGCGTGTAACGCGGCTCGAAGCGGGTCCACTCACGCACGATCGCGTACGCCGCCTGATCGGTCGCGTGGTGCGGCTCGTCCAGCACGCCCCGCCCGGTCACGTCCTTGAACAGGCTGTTGAGCGCGCGGGTGTACGTCCCCTCGGAGTTGGGGTTGGCGCCGATGAGCGCGGTGATGCCGCCGTGATCGTCGGTGAAATACAGCGCGCCGCTCTGTCGCAGGTGGCGAATCCCCCACGGCAACAGCACCAGCAGCGCCGCCGCCAGCCCCGCGCCCGTGTAGACCAGCGCGCGCCGGAGCGACGCCCGGCGCGCCAGCCAGTAGAAGATCGAGAGCGCCGACAGCGGCAGCGCCACCGCGCGCACCCAGGCCGCCAGCCCCATCGTCGCGCCGAACGCCAGCGCCGCCGCCAGCGGGCGCGCCGGGGCCAGCGCCGCCAGCAGCGCCAGCGCCGCGGCCCCTGCCTTCATCCCGTTCGCCATCGCGAGTTCCTCCCTTGCCACGGCGTGCCTGAACCGTTGGCAGCTTAGCCCGCCACACCGTGGCGGCAGGTGCGACATG
>CAZTZM010000203.1:0-12992 GCA_964618005.1 uncultured Myxococcales bacterium | reverse complement strand
GCGCCGCCGGTCAGCCGGCGCAGCACCACCCGCTGGCCGTCGACGGTCTTGAAGGCCACGCAGCTGCCGCGCACGATGATGTAGGCGGTGTCGCCCGGTTCACCTTCGACGACGATGCGTGTCCCCTTCGGGTAGGTCTCCGTCCGGAGCGGGAACCCGCGCACCGTCAGCTCGACCTCTCGCTTGAGATCGAGCACGGTCTGGTAGCGGTCCTCGGGGTGGCGCGCCATCGCCTTCTGGGCGATCCGGCACAGGCCGGCCGGCAGCGGCGCCGCCGGGTCGGGGGGCGGGAAGGTCACCACGCAGGCGGTCGCGCGGGCGAGGCAGTCGCTGACGTCCTCCGCGTCGTAGGGCGGGGCGGCGGTCAGGATGTTGTAGAGGACGGCGCCCAGCCCGAACACGTCGGTGCGCTCGTCGAATCGCGCCCGGGCGCCCATCGCCTGCTCCGGGGACATGAATGACGGGGTGCCGCACGGCCCGCCGCCGAACTCGCCGTCGGAGGAGCTGGCCACGACCGGGCCTGCCCCGCCTGCGGCCACGCCCCGGTCCGTTCCGGTGAGCGCGATCCCCCAGTCGGCCAGATAGACCTGGCCGAACGGCCCCACCAGGATGTTGCCGGGCTTGATGTCGCAGTGGAGCACGCCGCGGCTGTGCGCGAACGCGACCGCGTCGCAGACCTTCACGAAGGCCGCCAGCATCTCGGTCAGCGCGTCGGTGTCGTCGGGGCGCTGCCGCCGCACGGTCGCGATCCAGCTGGCCAGCGTGCTCCCCTCGATCCGCTTCATGGTGAAGAAGCGGTTGCCGCACCGGTCGGTGCCGATCTCGTAGACGGGGGCGATGTTCGGGTGATCGAGCTGGGCCGTGATCTGCGCCTCGCGCACGAACCGCTGCACCTCGCGCGGGTGCTCGGCCAGGTCGGGCGCCAGCACCTTCATCGCCGCGATACGCAGCAGATCCAGGTCGCGCACCGCGTGGACCGAGCCGGTGCCGCCGGCGCTGATCGGGCCGAGATACTGGTAGCCGGCCGGGACGTGCTCGTGGGCGAGCGCGCCGGCCGGCTCGTGGCTTGCGCCATCACGCGGTCGCTCGACGACCGTCGTCGGCTGCTCGCGGTCCTGCACCTTGATGACGTCCTCCCGCGCGACTCCACCACATCGGATCGGACGCCGCAATGTAGGTGTCTGTCGGGCCCTCGGCGGTGCTGTGGCACGCTCGGCGCGTCGTTCCGTGATCCGCAATTCGCTGACCGGTTTCGAGGGGCATCTGGGCACCTCACCGACGGGAAAATCGTTGTCGTTCGTCCGCCGATCGATTGACCTCGTGCATGACGAACGGTAACTTTGAAACGTTTCGCCTGACCCTCCGCCTGAGTCGCCCCCCAGGAGGTCCGATGCATCGGTCTCGTCTCTTAGTCGTTCCGCTTGCTTTCGCGCTGGCCGCTGGCTGCGCTGGCCGCAATGAAGATGCTTCGGGCAGCGGTTCGACGACCGGCGGCGGCTCGTCTTCCGGTTCGGGCGGCAATGGCTCGACGACCGGGGGCGGCTCGACGACGGGCGGCGGCTCGACGACCGGGACGGCCGACGGCGGCACGGTGCTGCAGCAGGTGACGGGCCTCGCCGCCGCGAATCCCTGCACCACCGCGGCGACGCCCGGCCCGCGCAAGCTGTGGCGGTTGAGCGCGCCCGCCTTCTCCGCCTCCCTTCATTCGATCTTCAACGACACCAGCAACAGCGCCCCGATCGAGACGGTGTTCAGCGATCCGGTCACCCTGGGTTTCTCGATCGACGCCGAGACGCTGCTGGTGCAGGGGCTGAACGCCGCCCAGCTGGAGGACAACGCCGAGGCGATCGCCGCCTGGGCCGCCTCGAACAACCAGCTCTCGCAGTTCGCGAGCTGCGCCGCCAGCACGTCGGGCGCGCCGACGATGGCCTGCGCCACCTCGTTCGTGCAGGCGTTCGGCCGCCGCGCCTTCCGCACCACGCTCGGCTCCAGCGACGCGCGCGTGGCCAGCTATGCCAAGCTGTTCATGTCGGGCAGCTCGAACGCCGACGGCGCCCAGGTGGTGATCTCGGCGATGCTGCAGTCGCCGTACTTCCTCTATCGCAGCGAGCTGGGCGTCCAGAACGGCAGCACGTTCACGCTGACGCCCTACGAGGTCGCCAGCGAGCTGTCGTACCTGCTGACCGGCAACATGCCCAGCGATGCGCTGCTGACCGCCGCCGACGCGGTCGCGAACGGCACCGGCGGCGCGACGATCTCCTCCATGATCTCGCAGCAGGTGCAGGGGCTGCTGTCGACCGGCGCCACGACCGCGGTGATGGGCTTCATGAACGGCTGGCTGGGGCTGCCGCGCCTCTACACCACGGCGCACGACAACACCGTGTACATGCTGAGCACGGCGCTGCAGAACGACATGGCGACCGAGAGCCAGGACCTGATCATGGAGGCGTTCAACAACGGGGGCAGCTTCAGCAGCGTGCTCACGGCCGATCACTCCTGGCTGAACTCCGATCTGGCGACGTTCTATGGCATCTCGGCCAGCGGTCTCACCAGCGGCACCTTCACCAGCGTGAAGTACGCGGGGACCACGGCGCGCGATCCGGGCCTGCTGGCCACCGGGACGATCCTGAACGGCTACGCGCGGCCCGACACCGATTCGCCGACCCAGCGCGGCCACCTGGTGCGGTCGCGGCTGCTCTGCCAGGACATCCCGCCGCCGCCGCCCGGCGTGAACACCACGTTCACGGCGCCGACGATGCCGGAGACCACGCGGCAGCAGTTCGAGCTGCAGCACTCGGGGCCCGGCGACGCCGCGGCGCCCAGCACCTGTTACGGCTGCCACCGGCTGATGGACTGGATCGGGTTCGCGTTCGAGAACTACGACGGCTGGGGGCGGTACCGCACCACCGACAACGGCTTGCCGGTCGACGACACCGCCACGGTCTATTCCGATCCGGAGGGGAACAACGACAACGTCACCGGCCTGTCGGGGGCGAGCGGCCTTTCGAGCTACCTGGCGCAGAGCGATGACGTGCGGCACTGCATGCAGCGCTACTGGACCTATTACGCGTACGGGGCCAGCTCGTGGGCGCAGGACGGCTGCACCTACGACGCGATCTACAACGAGGCCAAGACGAACAACTTCGGGCTGCAGAGCACGCTGATGGCCATCATCCACGCGTCCAACTTCACCGCGCGCGTTCAAGATCAGTAAGGAGACCCGCCCCCATGCTCATCAAGCCTAGCCGCAGACAGTTCGTGGGCAGCGTCGGCGCCGGTCTCCTGCTCGCGCCGTTCATCAACCTGAGCCTCCGCAAGGAGGCGCGCGGCGCGGCCGCGCACCAGTCCAAGCGGATCCTCTTCTTCTGCACGATGGGGACGTACCCGCCGCTCTGGACGCCGACCAAGATCGCCTCCGACGGCAGCATCACGACCTGGAGCGCGATGACCCAGCCGCTGTCGCAGGTGGCCAGCAACGTGGTCCTGATCGAAGGGATGCCGTCCGGCAACCCGAACGACAACCACGGCAGCTCGGACAGCCTGACCGGGCAGGGGTTCGGCTACTACGGCCAGGGCGTGGTCAAGATCTCCGTCGACCAGTTCATCGCCAACAACCTGGTCGCCTCGGGCGTTAACCGGCCGATCCAGTCGCTGCTGCTCGGCGCGAACACCAACGAGAACATGGGGCTGTCGCAGTTCTACGGCGGCGCCGACGGCGGCAACCTGCCGACGACCGGATCGCCTTTGACCGCCTACACCACGGTGTTTGGCAAGGCGGTGCCGATGGGGATGTCGACCTCGTCGCTGCTGGCGCGCCGCCAGAGCATCCTCGACACCATCACCGGCGAGATCAACTCGCTCGAGTCGACGCTGGGCGCGACCGAGAAGGCCAAGCTGGATCAGCACCTGGATTCGATCCGGCAGCTGGAGAACAAGCTGACGACCAGCGGCAGCAGCTCGGCGAGCAGCTGCATGCCGCCGTCACAACCCGGCGCCGACAGCACGATGCAGTACATGAGCGACCTGGACGCGCTGGCCGCCAACGTGATTCACCAGAGCATCATCGTGGCCGCCTTCGGCTGCGACATGACGCGGGTCTGCGCGCTGGAGTACGGCAACGATCAGCGCCTGATGGTCAACGCGCCCGCCAGCTTCTCGCTGCCGTACGACGACCAGCACGGCGGCTACATCCACAGCGGCGCCGCCAGCAACTACGCCAACTTGGTCAAGTTCGAGGCCTACCTGGCGACGCAGTTCGTGAACCTCATCAACGCGCTGAAGGCGATCCCCGATCCGCTGGACACCTCCGGCAAGACGCTGTTCGACAACACGTTGATGATCTGGGCGCGCGACATGGGCGACGCGCAGAACCACAACCAGCAGTCGATGCGGTTCGTGCTGGCCAGCGGCAACGGCGGCTACCTGCAGACGGCCGCCAACGGCCGCTACCTCACGTCGACCGAGCGGCACGAGCGGATCCTGCTCAATTGCTGCGAGGCCATGGGGATCAACAGCTTCACCGGCTTCGGCGATCCGATGCTGACCGGCACCAGCAAGACCCCGCTGCCCGGCATCGCCGCCACCTCATAGCGCGAACATCGGCGCGCGCCTATGCGCCCGATCCGCAAAGACCGCCTCCGAGCGGCCAAGGGGTTGGATCGCGCCATCGGCGTATCCAACATCCCTGATGGGTGGCAGAGGGCCATCCGGGAGGTGTCTCATGCGGAATAAGCTGATCCAGTTGGGCCTGGCGGGTGCGCTGACGTTCGGGGTGGGGTTCACGGCCGCGCGTGCGCTGGCTGAAGAGCCGTCTCCGGCAGACACGAACAGCGCGGGCGATGCGACGCAGAACGCGGCCTCCAGCGCCGGCAGCGACGTGAAGGGCGCGGCTCAGGGCGCGTCGGATGAGGCCGGCAAGGCGGCTGGCTCAACCGAGGACGCGACCAAGAACGCGGCTGGGTCGGCTTCGGATGCGACCAAGAACGCGGCCGACAAGACGCAGAACGCGGCCAAGAGCGGCTACGACAAGACCAAGAGCGGCATGGACCAGGACTCGCCTTCACACTGACGGCAGCGTGAGGGTTGGGCCTCCGCTTGGGTCTGCCCCTGGACGGGCAGACCTGGGCGGGCGCATTTCGGACGCGGCGCCGAAGTGCACATAAAATAGGCGGATGACCGAAGCCGCTCGCCGCCACCACCGCCAGCGGCTGCTCGCGCTCAAGGCCGAGATCTTGGCCGCGGGCGACATCGAGCCCGAGGCCGCGCGGCAGGACGCCACCGCCGTCGGAAACGACGAGGACGCGCAGCCGCTCGCCGAGATGTCGCAATCGATCGCCTCGTCACGCAACCGCAATCGCGCCGGCGTCTTGGGCCGGGTGGTCGCGGCGCTGGCGCGTCTGGACGACGCGCCCGAGACGTTCGGCCTGTGCGCCGAGTGCGACGAGCCGATCGCCGCCAAGCGGCTGGACCTGATGCCGTACGTCGAGCTGTGCGTCGAGTGCCAGCAGGCCGAGGACGGCCCGCACAAGAAGACCGGGCGCCGCCACCTGACCGACTTTCGCTGAGCGCCGGCGGCCCCATGTTGTGGCCTCACCCCTCGACAGGAGGCCCCGATGCCCGCGCTTCGTCTTCCGCTCTCCGGCGACGTCACCCAGTCGATCAACCCCTGGACCTGGTTCTTTCGAACCGTGGGCAGCCAGCTGGGGCTGGTGAACATCAACCTTGGACGTTCATCGGATCCCGACCTGGAGCAGGAGATCCTGGACGACGTCGGGACCTACGGAAAGCAGCTGGGTCAGATCGGCGACGCGCTGCGGGTCTTGCTCAAATACAACACGCCCGAAAAGCTGGAGCCGGACGAGCGGCGCGCGTTGAACGCGCTGCAGTGCCAGCTGGACCAGATCGATCGGCTCAAGGCGCGCCGAGAACGCGCAGTTCGGAGATGAAGTAGTTCGTGTCGCCGAAGCAGGAGCTCGGGACGCCGCGCTTCTCCTTGTAATGGATGGCGACGCGCTTCCCCTCGGCGTCCTTGATCTTCTTCACCACCTCCGGATCGCGGACCGTGAAGGAGAAGATGGTCGGCTGGGCGCCGGGGACCGGCGTCATCGCCAGCTCGCCCTCCCAGGTCCGACAGATCCAGCCGCGGTGCGAGAACTTCTGCACGTAGCCGATCCGGTCCCCGTCCGAGTAGCTGTAGGTGAGGGTGATGGTGGTCCAGAGGGCAGCGGCCCCCACCACCGACCCCAGGAACCCGAACAGCAGGATCTTCCAGCGGTGCCGGCGGAAATAGCTCGGGGCGGGCGACGGAATGGCCGCGGGTTCGATGGTCACGACGCCTGAGGCTACGGCAGATCCATTCGGGGCGCACCCGATAGATTGCAACAGTCGCGCATCCTTTCGCCGGGCTGAAACGTCGTCCCGGTGGAGGCAAAAATGACGACGACGCCCGCCGACGACGACGAAAATCGAATCCGCCATCGTAGCGGGGGGGCCTGGGGACGCTCGCCCGGCAACCCGGTCAAGGCTGGTACGGCCTGAGGAAGGGGCTGCGCGGCCGGTTCGGCATGTACGTCCGGCCCGTGCTCGAGGCGCTGGGCCTGGCCGAGGTCGAGCACAACCCGAAGAACAACCGCCTGCGCGCGGCCGGCGCGAAGAAGGAGCGCGCCGGCCGCGGCTCAGGCGGCGGGAGCGGTCAGAAGCGCTCGGCCATCCAGGCGGCGATGTTGGCCACCGCCACCGGGTGGCTGGCGGGGTGCTCGAAGCTCTTGTGCCCCGTGAAGTGCAGCAGCCGGTAGCTGACGTCCGGCGACGAGACGAACAGCGCGGTGTCGTCGATCGGGATGAAGATCGCGTCATGGTCCGCCTGCATCAACAGGACCGGCGACTCGACCTGGCCGCGGAACGGCGCCGCGAAGTTGGCCAGCGCGCTCCCGATCTCGGCGCGCGGCACCAGCGCGCGGGTCGCGTTGTCCAGATCGATGATGTACTGGAACGCGTATGGCTTGTAATAGAAGAAGTTGGTCCTGAAATCGACGCCGAAGTCGAAGTAGGGGCCCTGCGCGAACAGGGCGTCGAAGTCCACGTCGAACAACGCCGGCTGCAGCTGCGACGTGTTCGAGACGACGATCAACCCGTCGACGTCATGGTAGGTGCCGGCCTCGACCAGCGCGATGTCGCCGCCGGCCGAGGGGCCCAGCAGCACGACGGCCGACGGCACGAACCCCAGCGCGCCGCCCCGGACCGCCTGGATCACCTCATGGACGTAGCCCGCGCTGGTCGGGTAGTCGAGGGAGTCACCGTTCGGGTGGCTGCTGGCGCCGTAGCCGACGCGATCGACGGTCAGCACCGGGAGCCCCAGGTCGGCCAGCTCGGGCGCTGCCCGGAAGCCCGGGCTGAAGTCGAAGACGGTGTGGGTGTCCGACGCGCCGTGGATCATCACCAGCACCGGCGGCGCCGCGTGGCCGTGGCGAGGGAACGCGACGTGCCGCGGCGGCGCGTACGAGTACCCGACCATGACGTTGCCGTCTTGCAGGTTGAACCGAACCTGCGCGGGTTCTCCGGCGGCCGCCCCTTTCGGCGCCAACGCGAGAACGACGACCAGGACCCACGATGCAGAGATCAGCGATCTGCGCATGCTCACCCTCCAGGTTTGTGGGCCCGCGTAAGGCCCGTAACGCGTTTCGGGTGAATCGACGGAAGCGCAATCGCACTTTAAGCGCCGAAGAACGACGTCAGAACCTGCCGCAGCTCCATCATCTTGAACGGCTTCTGAAGCACCGTGTCGCACAGCGCGGCGCGTGAGTCGGCGCGCGCCGTCTCGCTGTCCCATCCGGTCATGAGGACCATCTTCGATTGAACGCCCTCGCCGCGCAGCGCACGGATCACCTCCAGCCCGTTGCGCCGCGGCAGCCCCAGGTCCATGAGGACCACGTCGAAGTTCCGCTGCGCGACCTTGGCGATCGCCTCGTCTCCGTCCGCCGCGCCCGCGACGTCGTGCCCCTCGATCGTCAGCGCGTCGCGCACGCCTGAAAGAAAGTCGGGCTCGTCGTCGACGACCAGCACCGACAGACGCCGGAGGCTGGGCGCGCGGGTCTCGGCGGCCGCGGCGCGCGACTCGGGCGCCGCCGAGAACGTCAGGCGGAAGCAGGCCCCGCCGTCGGGGTTGTTGGTCGCCTCGACCCCGCCGCCGAAGTGCCGCATCGAGGCCTGCACGGTGGCCAGCCCCAGCCCCGCGTGTCCCTCCTTGGAGGTGACGAAGGGCAGGAAGATCTGCGGCAGGACGTCCTGGGCGATCCCGGTCCCGCGATCGCGGACCTCCAGGGAGACCGGATCGTCGCCCACCAGCCGGATCGCGATCTTGCGGCGGTCGGCGGGGACCTTCTTCACCGCTTCGCGCGCGTTCAGCACGACGTTCATGACGGCCTGGCGCACCAGGGTCTGGTCCCCGCGCACGATCGCGGGATGGCCGTCGTCGATCAGGTCGACCGCGATCGAGTCCTCTTTGCAGGTCGGCCGGATCAGGACGACGATGTCCTCGACCACCTGCCGGAGGTCGGTGGCCCCGGTGCCGGCCTCGCCGCCGGTGCGGGCGACCCGCTGCAGGCGGCGGGACAGCTCGCCGATCGCGTGGTTGGCGCGCTCGGCGCGCGAGAGCGCCTGCTGCGACTGCGTGTCGCTCTCCTTGAGGAACCCCAGCGACATCAGCGCGATGCCGGAGAGATTGTTGAGGTCGTGCGCCACCGCGGCGGCCAGCTCGCCGACCGCGCGCATGCGCGACTCGTTCATCAGCAGGTCCTGGGCCCGGATCAGGTCCGCGTTCAGGAACTCGAGGCGCTTCACGTGCAGGGCGCGCTCCATGGCGATCCCCAGGTGGCTCATGAACGCGGGGAGCAGCCCGGCGTCGAACAGCTCGTCGGGCAGCGGTTCGCGCCCGCGGTAGGACGAGAGGCCCAGCGCGCCCACGGCCTGCCCGCGGCTGCCGAGCAGCGGCCCGCAGGCGAACGGGTGACCGCGGAGGTGCTCGAAGACGATGCGCGGCAGCGCCATCTGGCCGCGCGGGATCCCTTCGGGATGATCTTCGATGATGAGCAGCGATTCGGGACGCTTGACGTTGATCATGCGCCCTTCGCGGAACCCGTGGCCGATCGGCTGGCGCATGTCGAGGATCGAGATCCGCGGCATCTCCTGCGTGGTGTCGCGCCCGTCGATCAGCTCGCGGACCGTGATCAAGTGCCCGGTCGGCTCGTCGAGGACCGCGACCCACACCGCGCCAAAACCGAGCGCCGCGATCTCATTGGCAACGACCACCGAGATGTCGTCCAGGTTCGACATTGACGCCAGACGGGTCGTGATGTTTGCGAGCAGCTGGAAGGACGGATCGGATTGCGTGTGCGTGGTCGCCATCTGTCGAACACTCTACCTGCAGTCTGGGATGTCCCAATAATTTTCGATGGTCCGATTGTTCTTCCGGGGAATTGCAGTCCCGCTCACGTGTTTCGCGCTCTCCGCTGAACGCCGTCACCTGGCCGAGACCGGTCCGTCGCCGGGGCGTGGTTTGAGAGCCGCGGAGTTTTCGCTGCCCGGAACGCCGCGTTGACCGAACCTCTGCGACGCCGGCCGCCGTTCAAAGAGAGCCGGAGGGAGCGCCGTCAGGCGCCCTTCAGGAGGCGCTCGAAGTAGCCGCGGACGGGGGCGGGATCGTCGCCGTCGGCGATCGTGCCGACGTAGCCGTCGGGCCGAATGACGACCATCCCGCCCGCGCGGCCCAACCCGTAGACCGCCGCCACCGAGCGCTGCGGATCGTGGAGGGTGTCGAGCGCCTCGGGCGGCGCGGCGGCCACCACCACGGACCGCACGCCCCGCATCGGGGGCGGGGTGGGGATCGCATCCGCGGCGTCGGCGACGCGAAGGATGACGTGGTTGCCGTCGGTGCCGGCGCCGTCCCGGCCGAGAAGCCGCCACAGGCCGACCTCCCGCACGTCGGGCGCGGCGTCGCCGGCCTCCACGGGGCCGCGCCGGCCGGCCCGCACGATCGGGCTGTCGCGGTAGGCGACGGTCATCTCCTCCGTCTCGTTGGCCATCCGATGGCGCAGGAACGGAAGCTTGCCCGCGGCGTGCACCAGGTGGTTGCGCAGCTCTCGTTGCAGCCGCGTCTCGGCGGTCCCGATCTGGGTCATGGCGGTGGTCGTGGCGATCACGTGCGCCGCGATGGGGTGGCGCTCGCGCTGATAGCTGTCGAGCAGCTGTTCGCGCGCCGCTCCGGACACCACCAGCGCCAGCTTCCAGCCCAGGTTGAAGGCATCCTGCATGCCGGTGTTCATCCCCTGGCCGCCGGCCGGGCTGTGCACGTGGGCGGCGTCGCCCGCCAGCAGGGCGCGGCCCGCGCGGTAGCGATCGACCTGGGCGTGGTGGATCTCGAACGTCGTCAGCCAGTGGGCCGTCTCGATCCGCACGCCCAGCTGCCGCTCGGCCACCACGTCGCGCAGCCAGGCCAAGCTGGCCGGCCGCGTCGCGTCGGCCTCGTCGGAGATCTCGGCGATGACGCGGACGCGGCGCCCGAGCATCGGGAAGACGAACCCCGGTCCCGCCGTCGACGAAAAGAAGAGCTGCATCGTGCCGCGATCGAGGTCGTGGCCCGCCTCGACGTCGCCCATCAGGAACCGCTCGCCCTGGAACGAGCCGTCCAGTCGCTGGCCCATCGCCCCGCGCACGGTGCTGTGGCCGCCGTCGGTCCCGACCAGCCAGTCGGGGCGCACCGTCTCCTCGACGCCGTCGGCCCGCTTGAGGTGCGCCCGCAGCCCGCCGGCGTCCTGATCGAAGCCGACGAAGAGGGTCCCGCGCTCGACGGCCCCACCCAGGGTCGCCAGACGGGCGGTCAGGATCCGCTCGGTCTCGGTCTGGGGCGTGGTCACGCTGAACGGAAAGCGCGTGCTGACGCTGTCCAGCGGCAGGCGCGCCAGCAGCTTGCCGTCGCCGTACAGCGCCGCCGCGATGGTTTTCTGGCCGGTGGCGATCACCTCCTCCGCCACGCCCAGCGCGTCGAGCATCTCCAGACTGCGCGCGTGGACGACGACCGCCCGCGACTCGGTGGTGGGCCGGGGCAGCCGGTCGACGATCCGGATCGGGACGTCCCGGCGCGCCAGCTCGATCGCCAGCACCAGGCCGACCGGGCCGGCCCCGACGATCAGGACGCCCGGCGCGGTCGGGTCGAACGGGGCGGAGCTCGGGTTCGCGCGGGTCTCGCCAGCCATGGAGCCTCCTCGGCCGCGAGAGGATAGATGCTCTGGGCCGGCCCCGGCGTAGGCCATTTCCCGATTCGCGAACGGCCTGGGCCTGGGCCGCCCATCGGGCAGCACGCTAGGGTCCCAGACCCAGGTGGAAAAGATAGCGGATGCCGACCTCCAGCCCGTAGTCGGCCTGGCGCGGGCCGGCCAGCTGGGTATTGGCGCGCATGAACAGGCCGACCCGGCCGACGAGCAAGCGCCCGACCTCCAGCATCCCGAACAGGCGAACGGTGTCGCCCTGGAAGTCGGCCACCGGCGTCAGGTCAATCTTGATCCACGCGTAGCCGCGGCCAAACAGGATGCTCCCCAGGTCGGCGGTCAGCTGGTTGACGTCGGGCCGCGCGCTGTCGCCCCCGACGGAGAGCTGCTCCTCGACCACGGCGTAGGGGAGCCACCAGCGCAGCGGTTTGACGGCCGCGCCGGCGCCGAAGAAGACCTGCTGCTTCCCCGCGCCCAGCGCCGGCTGGCTGGCGGTGTCGAGCACCGCGCCGGCGATCGCCGCGACCACATAGCGCGGACCGGAGGCGGGAATGCCGATCGCCTGGATCCGGATGTCGGCCAGCCCCGACACCTGCCCGGTCGGCGTCGAGAGGACGCGGAGCGCCCCCTCGTACCGCAGCAGCACGCGATCGAGGAACTGGATGTCGATCTCGGCGGTGGTGTCGTGTAGGGACGTTCCGCCACCCAGCTGATCGAACGACTGCCGGAGCTCGAGGCGCGGAATCAGCTCGATCGGGCTGACACCGGCGCCGCCCTTCGGCTCTCCGGCCGCCTCGCCCGCCTCCTCGGCCGCGTTGGTGGCGGGCGTCGCGCCGATCTGGGTCTGCGACGCGTCGAGCGCCATCCAGACGGCCAGCAGGACGATCGCGGCGCTCCCCATCGATCCCGCACAGCTTGGGGCTTCGCAGGAACCACGGGAACATCAGGCCCAGTCGCAGACTGCAGCGACCTCGGCCGCGATCCTAGAGCTTGATCGGACCGCCGGGGTCGTTCTGGCCCAGCTTGCGTCGCAACCCGTCGGGATCCGACGGCGGCGGCGCGATGGCCAGCGAGAGCCGCAGCCAGGTTCCCTCGCGCGCGTCTTCGGGGAGCAACGACTGCGGGAGCGAGAAGGATTCCTCGCCCAGCAGCAGGCGCGCCTGGCCGTCTTCGATCGCGTCCACGAAGACCAGCGTCGTTCGGGTGCTCATGGGGCCGCCAGTATCTCGCGATTTCCAGAGGTCGTCCGCACGTCGAGATGGGCGCCGTCGGATTCGACGGTGATCGTTCCGTCCCGATCGGTGCGGAGCACCTGCGCGGGCAGCCGCCCCAGCGCCTCGATCGTCCGCTCGGCCGGGTGGCCGTAGTCGTTCCGCGCGCCGACCGAGATCACCGCCAGCGACGGGCGCACGGCCCGCAGGAAGCGGGCGGTCGACGAATACCGGCTGCCGTGGTGGGCGACCTTGAGCACCTGCGCGCGCAGCGGCAGGCCCGCGCGCAGCAGCCAGTCCTCCGTCTTCGCCTCCGCGTCGCCCGCGAACAGGAACCCCACCCGGCCGAAGTCGAGGCGCGCGACGACGCTGTTGGCGTTCACGTCCGAGCGCGAGCCGGTGATCGCCGGCTCGGGCGGCCCGAGCAGCGTCAGGATCGCACCGCCGCCCAGATCGACCGTTCGCCCGCGCTCGGCGTTGTGGACCGAGACGTGGGCGGCCTGCAGCGTCTCCAGCAGCT
>CAZTZM010000202.1:0-5328 GCA_964618005.1 uncultured Myxococcales bacterium | reverse complement strand
CGCCGCCCCGGCGACGCCCGCCGCGCCGCCGGCCGCGAGCGCGCCGCCGGCACCACCGCCGCCCTCTGCGCCGCCCGTCTCCGATTGGACCGCGCCGCCGACCAACGGCTCGCCGGGCGTCCATCCGCCCAAGCTCTCGGGCAACGATCTCCTGGGCAACAGCACGTTCGACGGTGGCAAGTCGCTCCCCTGGATGACGTCGTTCTCGGCGCCGGGCGCCGGCGTGGCGGCCGTCAAGGACGGCCAGTTCTGCGTCGACGTCAGCAACAAGGGCGTCAACGCCTGGGACGCCCAGGCCCAGCACCGCCAGATGGTGATCCAGAAGGGGCACACCTATTCGATCGCGTACCTGGCCCACGCGACGAAGCCGGTGCAGATGAAGGCCAAGATCGGGATGTCGGGGCCGCCGTACAAAGAGTACTGGAGCGACACCGTCGCGCTGACGACCCACCCGCAGACGTTTGTCGGGACGTTCACGATGGAGGCGGCCGACGACCCGACGGCCGAGCTGGCGTTTCACTTTGCCGGCGGCCTGGCGGGCGAGACGCTCGCGCCGTACACCGTCTGCCTCGACGACGTCCACCTGGACGATCCGCAGTTCGTGAAGGCCAAGGCGGCGGAGGAGGCGCCCATCCCGAACGTGCTGGTCAACCAGACCGGCTACCTGCCCGCGCTCCCCAAGCTGGCCGTCGTCAAGACGACCCAGGCGACGCCGGTGAAATGGGAGCTGCGCAAGCGCGGCGGCGCGGTGGTGGCGTCGGGCGAGGCCAAGCCGGCCGGCAAGGACGCCGCCTCCGGCGATGACGTGCAGATCATCGACTTCTCGACGTTCAAGACGCGCGGCAAGGACTACACGCTGGCGGTCGGCGCCGACGTGAGCCACCCGTTCGACATCGGCGCGGACGTGTACAAGAAGCTGAAGTACGACGCGCTGGCGTATTTCTATCAGACCCGCAGCGGCATCGAGATCAAGATGCCGTTCGCGGGCGGCAAGCAGTGGACGCGCCCCGCCGGCCACGTCGGCGTGGCGCCGAACCAGGGTGACAAGAGCGTCGCCTGCCTGCCGGGCTCTGGCTGCGACTACAAGCTGGACGTGGCGGGCGGCTGGTACGACGCCGGCGACCAGGGGAAGTACGTCGTCAACGGCGGCATCGCCGCCTGGACGCTGATGAACCAGTACGAGCGCGCGGCCGCGCGCGGCACCGCCGGCGAGTTCGCCGACGGGAAGATGAACATCCCGGAGCACAAGAACAGGCAGCCTGATCTGCTGGACGAGGCGCGCTGGGAGGTCGAGTTCCTGCTGAAGATGCAGGTCCCCGACGGCCAGCCCAAGGCGGGGATGGTCCACCACAAGGTCCACGACAAGGAATGGACCGCGCTGGCGACGCGCCCGGATCAGGATCCGCAGCCGCGCTACCTGTGGCCGCCGTCGACGGCGGCGACGCTGAACCTGGCTGCGGTGGCGGCGCAGTGCGCGCGTATCTGGGAGAAGCTGGACAAGGCGTTCTCAGCCAAGTGCCTGGCGGCGGCGGAGAAGGCCTGGAACGCGGCGGCGGCGAACCCGGCGGTCTACGCCGGCACGTCGGCGGTCGGCGGCGGCCCTTACGACGACACCAACGTCAGCGACGAGTTCTACTGGGCGGCGGCCGAGCTGTTCATCACCACCAAGAAGGACGCCTACAAAGCGTCGCTGGAGAAGTCGCCCCACTTCAAGAAGGTGCCGGTGGCGATGCCCGGCGACGGCCTGCCGGAGGCGTTCGACTGGGGGAACGTGGCCGCGCTGGGGACGCTCTCGCTGGCGATGGTGCCGAACCTGCTCTCGCCGCAGGAGATCGACGACTGCAAGGTGGCGGTCGAGGGAGCGGCCGACGCGTTCCTGGCGCTGGTCGACCAGCAGGGCTATCGGCTGCCGTTCAAGCCGGGGGCCAAGGGTTATCCCTGGGGATCGAACTCGTCCGTGCTCAACAACGCCATCGTCCTGGCGCTGGCCAGCGACTTCTCGGGTGACTCGCGCTACGTGGCGGCGGCCGCCGAGGCGATGAACTACCTGCTCGGGCGGAACCCGCTCGACAAGTCGTACGTCACCGGCTACGGGGAGCGGCCGCTGCAGAACCCGCACCACCGGTTCTGGGCGCACCAGGCCAACGCGACGTTCCCGTCGCCGCCGCCGGGCGTGCTGTCGGGCGGGCCCAACTCGGGGCTGCAGGACCCCTACGTTCAGGCGTCCGGCCTGGCCGGTTGCGCGCCGCAGAAGTGCTACGTCGACAACATCGAGGCCTGGTCGGCCAACGAAGAGGCGATCAACTGGAACGCGCCGCTGGCCTGGGTGGCGGCGTTCCTGGACGAGAAGGCGGAGGTGAAGGCGCACCTGAAACCGCACGCCAAGCCGCGCCCGCCCACCACCGCCGACAAGAACGAGTAGCGCGCGGCGGGCGAGCGGCCCGTACCTCGGGTGTGATACCGTATTCGGCCTAACTTCGAATCAAGGAGAGCAAAATGATCGTCCGGCGTCATCTCTTGGCTTTGGCCTGTGTTCCGTTCCTTGCCTGCGCCGCCGCGGAAAATACGGGCGGCAGCACCGGCGGGTCGAAGGGGACGGGGACGGGCGGGTCGAAGGGGACGGGCGGCTCGACAGGCATCACCGGGCTGGGCATGGGCGGGCCGTTCACGTTCCCGCAAAACAAGGCCTCCGGCGCCTGCACGTTGACCACGGTCGCGAACGCGGCCAGCGCCACGTCGACCGCCTACAGCAGCTGGAAGAGCACCTACGTCACGTCGAACGGCGCGCCCAGCGGCGCGCTGCGCGTGCAGGATCCGCAGACGTTGAGCTGCGCCGGCACCAGCGTGAGCAACGGGACCGTCTCCGAAGGCATGGGCTACGGCATGCTGGCGGCCGTCTACATGGGGGATCAGAGCACGTTCGACCAGCTGCTGGCCTACGTGAACGCGCACCTCGACTCCAAGGGGCTGATGAACTGGTGCATCAACTCGGGCGGCACCACGGTCGGCCAGTTCTCGGCCAGCGACGCCGACGAAGACATCATCTGGGCGCTGCTGATGGCCTCGGATCAGTGGAACTCGACCAGCTACCTGACCACGGCGCAGAACATGATCGCGGTCATGAAGGCGAACTCGCTGTTCTCGGACGGGACGCTGCAGAACGGCGACAACGCCAACACGGGCGACATGTTGAACCCGGACTACTTCTCGCCGGCGTACTACCGCGTGTTCGCGACCGCCACCGCCGACACGTTCTGGAGCACCTTCGTCATCGACGAGAACTACAAGCGGCTGGCCAAGGCCTCCGGAAGCTACGGGTTGGTCCCCGACGAGATCACGCTGGAGAACACCTCCCTGCAGCCCAACTATACCTATGACGCCTGCCGCACCCCGTGGCGCATCGCCATGGACTACTGCTTCAACGGCGAGCCGCGCGCCCTGACCTACCTCCAGCTCATCGGGCCGTTCTTCAACAACATCGGCGCCGCCAACATCGGCGACGGATACTCGCCCAGCGGTTCGCAGACCAGCGGCAACCACAACATGGCCTTCATCGGCACGGCCGGCGTGGCGGGCATGGCGGGCTGGTCGAACCTGACCGACGGCGCCTTCAACTTCGGCGTCAGCAACCCGGGCAACGGCAACGACGCCTACTTCCCGCAGTCGTTGCGCGTCGTCACGATGCTGATGATGTCGGGCAACTTCCTCGACTACACGCAGTTGCGATAAAGATGGGAACCCTGGGAGGGTTCCCAAACCCTCCCGCGATGAGCTCCGGCCGGCAAAGCCGGCCTACGCTCGACGCGATCTGCGATCGTTACTGGGTCATGTCCCAGAAGTTGCCGCTCATGGCCAGCAGCGACAGGACGCCCCAGGATCCGTCGTAGTAGGTGAAGACGCCCGCGATCTTCAGCCCGCCCTCGGTGGTGTCGGCCACCAGCGTGGTGTAGACGAGATCGCGGAATCCGTTCTGCCCGGCGGCCATGGCGGCGACGCCGCCGGGGCCCGTGAACGACATCCCGGCCGGGTTCCCGTCCAGCGCGGTTCCCGTCGGCGTGTAGCCGTCGCGCAACGTCGACACCGTGGTGGTCGCCTTCGACGCGTAGAAGCCCGCGATGAGGTTGGCGTAGGTCTGGGCCTGCGACGCGCCGTTGATGCAGTAATCCATGGCGATCCGGAACGGCGTGCGGCACGCGTCGTAGGAGAAGTCGGGGCCGGTGCCGTTCGTCGACGTCCCGGCGATGCCGGTGCCGCTGGAGGTCGCCCAGTTCGGCACCAGGCCATACTGCCCGGAGACCGCGGCCAGGATGGTGTAGCTCTCGTTCAAGACGTCCATCCACTTCGAGTTGCCGGTGAAGCTGGCAAATGTCCGGTAGTAAGACGGCGCCAGGTAGGAGGGATCCATCTCGCTCGCGCCGCCGAAGTTGTCGCCCGGCTTGAGGACGTTCGAGCCGCTCTCCACCTCGTGGCTCATGATGGCGTTGATCTGCGTGGTGGCCTCGCTGGCGTACGAACCGCCGCTCCACTGCTTGCTGGCCATCACCAGCGCGTACGCCATGTCCTCGTCGGCGTCCGTGGCGGCGCCCGAGCCGGAGCAGCTTCCGCTGCCGCTGCTGGCGACGCACCAGTTCATCAGCCCGTTGCCGTCCTTGTGCGACGACTCGAACGACCACAGCGCGTCGAACGTCGTCTGGTCGTTCATGAACACGCTCAACAACATGCCGTAGCCGATCCCTTCCGACACCGTGTCGTTGCCGTTCTCCGGACGGATGACCTTGCTGCCGTCGAAGAACTTCATCTTCCAGTTGGCGTAGGCGGTCTCGATCACGTCGGTGTTGTAGATCGGGAACGTGCAATAGGCCGACGCGTGACCCTGCGGGTAGGGGAACGCCGCGCCGGCGGTGTTCGGGTAGTTCGAAGGGTCCTTCATCACGGTCATGGGCGGCGACCCGCCCGTGCCGGAGCCGCCCGTCGTCCCGCCGGTCCCCGTGCTGGAGCCGCCGCCGGAGGGGAAACAGCCGGCCAGCGGAAGCCCAACCATGAATCCGATCAAAGCAGCGGCGCGGGGGGACATCGAAGCCTCCTTAATTAGGAAAAGTAGAATTCGGGTTAAACGGAGAATTGGAACGAAGACCGGAACGGGCCATCCACGTCACGCAGATGAGCGGGATTTGGCTGTTCGGCAGGTCGATCGGGCGTCGGGAGCGGCCCTTGACGAGGTGAACGACGGCGAAGATACTACCTCATTCTTCTGGGACGGGGTGACCGGCGTTTCCGTTCGCCCAACGGTCCCGCGTCACATCCCAACCCCCAGACACCACAGACAAG
>CAZTZM010000201.1:0-4862 GCA_964618005.1 uncultured Myxococcales bacterium | reverse complement strand
TGCAGCCCATTCGCCGGGGCGCGCCGGCCCCCGGCTTCGCGCTGGCCCGCATCGACGGAACGGCCGGGACCATCGATCTCGGGGCCCTGCGCGGCCAGGTGGTCGTGCTCGACTTCTGGGCCACCTGGTGCCCGCCGTGCGTGGCGATGCTGCCGATCTTGGACGACGTCCACCACGACTGGGAGCCCCGCGGCGTGACCTTCGTGGGCATCAACTCCGACGGCGGCGGCGCCACGCGCGAGGAGATCGAGGCCTTTCTTCACGACCACCGCATCCCCTACCCGGTGGTCGCCGACGACGGGTCCGTGGGCGCCCTCTACAAGGTCGAGGCGCTCCCCAGCCTGATCGTGATCGGCCGCGACGGAACGCTCCGCCAGAGCTTCATCGGCTACACGACCCAGAGCGCGCTCGACCACGCGATCCGGGACGCGGTCAGCACCAACTAGGCCCCTACCGGCTGGCCGGGCGGGGTTAGCCCTCCGGGCGGCCTGCTTTTTCCTCGGTGAAGTAGGCGCTGCGGTGGCGGGCGTTGGGCAGGTGGCTGTCCCAGCAGCTCGCCGAGCAGAAGACCAGCTTCACGCGGCCGGAGTTACAGGTGCTGACCGAGCATTTGATGAGCTTGCTTCCCACCGGGATAGGCTTGCGACACATCGAGCAGACGAACGTAGAGGCCGACATGTGGCCGTAACGTACCGGAACGACGGCGGCGGTTGCTATAAAATTGCCGCGTCGTGCGCCTCCCCGGTTACGTCTTCGCCGAGCTGACCGTCGCGGCGGCGCTCGTCGCCGGCGGGGGGACCGGCGCGTTCTACGGCATCCGCCACGCCCGCGCGTCGTTCGCCGCGCGCTCGGCGTCCGCCGTCGCGTCCGAGGCGCTGCAACCGCACACCGACCTCTCGGACCTGGGCGACCTGCGCGTCTCGCTGGAGTCGTCGGGGACGTTCATGGGGATGTCCGACGAGCTGCTACTGGCGCGGGTGCGGACCCAGCCGATGGTCCGCTTCAAGCTGAATCACGGCGGGTCGTCGATCTCGTTCCGCGTCGACTTCGCCGACGGCTCGCGCGCCGCCTGGAAGCCCACGCAGACCAACACCCAGACGATCCCGCGCAAGGAGATCGCCGCCTACCGCCTGAACCGCCTGCTGGGATTGAACGCCGTCCCGCCCGCGGCGCCGCGCGCCGTCTCGCGCGAGGATCTCCTCGCCCACCTGCACCCGGAGAGCCAGGAGTACCTGCCGCGCATCGAGGCCGAGACGATCTTCGGCCCCAACGGCGTCACGATGGGGACCGCCTCGTACTGGATCCCGGTCATCAAGGACTCCGGCTTCGACACACCCGAAGGGCAGCGGCAGAGCACCGCCTGGTTGTCGGTCGGCGGCGAGCCGATCCCGCCCGATCGGATGTCGCTCGCGCGCCAGATCTCCGACCTGATCCTGTTCGACTTCCTGACCTCGAACCCCGATCGCTACTCGGGCGGCAACATGAAAATGTCGCCGGACGGGACCGAGCTGTTCTTCATGGACAACACGATGTCGTTCTTCGTCGACCCGCAGGGGACGGAGAAGAACCGCGACGTGCTGTACCGGACGCAGCGGTTCTCGCGCGAGCTGGTGGCGGCGCTGGACCGGGTGACCGTCCCGATGCTGCAGCGGGCGCTGGCCCAGGAGCCGGGGGCCAACTACGAGATCCTGACCCCGACCGAGATTGACGCGGTGGTCGGCCGGCGGCAGCTGATCCAGCGCTATGTTCACGACCTCATCGGCAAATACGGCGCCCGCGAGGTGCTGTTCTTTCCATGAGCCAGCGGGCGGGCCGACGCCGTGCTAGTCTTCGCGACTTTCCGCGATGAACGTGCACTTCGTCTCCCTCGGCTGTCCCAAGAACCGCGTCGACACCGAGGTCATGCTCGGCCACACGGCCGAGGCGGGCCACCAGCTGGTGGAGGCGCCCGAGGCGGCCGACGTCATCGTGGTGAACACCTGCGGCTTCATCGGCGAGGCCAAGCAGGAGTCGATCGACGCCATCCTCGAGATGGGGCGGTTCAAGCAGGCCGGAAGCTGCAAGCGTCTGGTGGTGGCCGGCTGCCTGTCGCAGCGTTACCCGAAAGAGCTGGCGGCCGAGATGCCCGAGGTCGACCATTTCCTGGGCACCGACGAGGTGGGGGCGATCGCCAAGGCGATCACCGGCGACATCACGCGCCTGAACGTGGTCGACACGCCCGCCTATCTGTACGACGACGCGGCCCCGCGCCGCCGTTCCCAGGCGGCCCACACGGCCTACGTGAAGATCGCCGAAGGGTGCGATCGGCCGTGCGCGTTCTGCATCATCCCCAAGCTGCGCGGCCCGCAGCGCAGCCGCTCGCGGGAGTCGGTGCTGCGCGAAGCGCGCGACCTGGTCGCCGGGGGGACCAAGGAGATCTGCCTGGTCGCGCAGGATCTCACGACCTACGGGACCGATCTGCCGGGCGCGAAGGAGCCGGGCGCGCCGCGGCTGGCGTCGCTGCTGCGCGAGCTGGCGGCCGTGGACGGGCTGGGCTGGATCCGCCTGCACTACGCCTATCCGACCGCCTGCACCGACGAGCTGCTGGACGCGATCGCCGGCGAGCCGCGGGTGGCGAGCTATCTGGACGTGCCCATCCAGCACGTCGACAGCGACGTGCTCAAGGCGATGCGCCGCGGGTACGGCGAGCGGCAGGTGCGCGACCTGGTCGAGCGCTTCCGGGCGCGCGTCCCCGGTGGCACGTTCCGCACCACGTTCATCGCCGGCCACCCGGGCGAGACCGACGCCGCCTTCCAGCGCCTGTGCGACTTCGTGCGCGAGGCCGAGCTGGAGCACGTCGGCGTCTTCAACTTTTCGCGCGAAGAGGGCACCGTGGCGGCGCTGCTGCCGAAGCGCGTCCCGCAGAAGGAGGTCGACGCCCGCCGGCGCGAGCTGCTGCGGATCCAGCGCGACATCGCCAAGAAGAAGATGCGCGCCCTGCGCGGCCAGACCCTGCGGGTGCTGGTCGAGGGGGTCTCCGACGAGTCGGAGTACCTGCTGATGGGCCGCCACGAGGGCCAGGCCCCCGAGATCGACGGGCAGGTCTACCTGTCCCTGCCGCCCGACACGGCGCCGCCGGCCGCCGGGACGTTCGTTGCGGCGCGCGTCACACACTCGGCCGAGTACGACCTGGCGGCCGAGCTGACGGGCTGACGCCCGTCCGCGCGTCGATTCGCGCAGCGCGGCACGCCGTGCGTCAAAAAGTGAGCCGCTCGATGACAATTGACGGCACTTCTCCCTTACACAGAAGGGAGGGAACTCATGACCGGCGCCAGACCGCAGGTGAATGCGAACTCCGGAACCAAGCCGGGCAACCGCCGCCAACATCCGCGCGTGGGCGTCGGGTTGCCGGTCGAGGTCCACGTGTCCGGCCGCAACGCCGCCGTGACCGTGGAGCTGGTCGACATCGCGGCGGCTGGCGTGCGCTTCCGACCGATGACTGACATCAAGGTCGAGACCGGCCTGCATGCCACGTTCATGTTCATCGTCGCGGGCGGCAGCGCCTGCACCGCCGAGGGGCGCATCACCCGGGTCGAGCCCGGCGGGGAGTTCATCGTCGTCCTCGACCAGACCAACCCGGCCTTCCGGGCCTTCGTGCGCTCGCTCTCGAGCTAAACAAAAAAAGGGGCTCGGTTTTCCCGAGCCCCCTTTTTTGTCAGTTCGGCGTGGTCGACTTAGAAGTCGTCGTCGCCGCCGCCCATACCGCCCATGCCACCCATTCCGCCGCCGCCACCGTGGCCGCCGCCGGCCGACGGGGACTTCTTCTTCGGGCGCTCGGCCACCAGGGCCTCGGTGGTCAGCATCAGCGATGCGACCGAAGCCGCGTTCTGAAGCGCCGCGCGCACGACCTTGGTCGGGTCGATGACGCCGGCCTTGACCAGGTCCTCGTACTCCTCGGTCGCCGCGTTGAAGCCGAAGGCGCCCTTGCCGTTCTTGACCTTGTCCACGACGATTGACCCGTCGACGCCCGCGTTGGCGGCAATCTGCCGCAGCGGCTCCTCGGCGGCGCGGCGGATGATGTTGACGCCGTACTGCCGATCGTCGCCGAACTTCAGGCCGTCGAGCGACGACAGCGCGCGGATGAGCGCGACGCCGCCGCCGGGGACGATCCCCTCTTCGACGGCCGCGCGCGTGGCGTGCAGCGCATCCTCGACGCGGGCCTTCTTCTCCTTCATCTCCGACTCGGTGGCCGCGCCGACCTTGACGACGGCGACGCCGCCGACCAGCTTGGCCAGCCGCTCCTGCAGCTTCTCGCGGTCGTAGTCCGAGGTGGTCTCCTCGATCTGGACGCGGATCTGCTTCACGCGACCCTCGATGTCCGCCTTCTTGCCGGCGCCCTCGACGATCGTCGTGTTGTCCTTGTCGATCGTGATGCGCTTGGCGCGGCCGAGATCCTTGAGGGTCACGTTCTCGAGCTTGAGCCCGAGGTCCTCGGTGATGGCCTGGCCACCGGTGAGGACGGCGATGTCCTTCAGCATCTCCTTGCGGCGATCACCGAAGCCCGGCGCCTTGACCGCCGCCACCTGCAGCGTGCCGCGCAGCTTGTTGACGACCAGGGTCGCCAGCGCCTCACCGTCGACGTCCTCGGCGATGATGACCAGCGGGCGGCCGCCCTTGGCCACCTGCTCCAGCACCGGCAGCAGGTCCTTCATGTTCGACAGCTTCTTCTCGTGCACGAGGATGAAGGCGTCATCGAGGGCAGCCTCCATGCGCTCGGCGTCGGTCACGAAGTAGGGCGACAGGTAGCCGCGGTCGAACTGCATGCCCTCGACCACGTCCAGCGTCGTCTCCATCGACTTGGCCTCTTCGACGGTGATGACGCC
>CAZTZM010000200.1:0-1143 GCA_964618005.1 uncultured Myxococcales bacterium | reverse complement strand
GGAGAGCGGGTTCGTCTGGTCCATGAACTGCGACAGCTGCGAGGACCCGAAGTACTCCTTCACCACCGCCGAGACCGGCTTGGCGTTGATGAGGTCGTGCGGCATGAGCGTCTCGATCTCCTGAGACATGCTCATGCGCTCCTTGATGGCGCGCTCCATGCGGACCAGACCGATGCGGTACTGGTTCTCCATCAGCTCGCCGACCGCGCGCACGCGGCGGTTGCCGAGGTGATCGATGTCGTCGATGGACCCCTTGCCGTTCTTGAGGTCAATCAAGTATCGGATGGTTTCCAGGATGTCGCGCTTGGTGAGGACCGTGTTGTCCAGCGGCTCGTCCAGCTTGAACTTGTAGTTCAGCTTGAGGCGGCCGACCTTCGACAGGTCGTAGCGCTCCGGATTGAAGAACAGGTTGTTGAACAGGTTCTGGGCGGTCTCCAGCGTGGGCGGATCGCCCGGGCGCAGGCGGCGGTAGATCTCCATGATCGCCTCGTCCGACGTCTGGAGCTTGTCGGCGATCAGGGTGTCGCGCAGGTACGACCCGACGTTCAGGTTGTCGATGAACAGGACCTTGATGTCGTTGATGCCGTGCTCGCGCAGCTCGTCGAGCTTCGACTCGGTGAGCTCCTCGTTGCACTGCAGGACGACCTCGCCGGTCGCCTCGTCGATCACGTCGCTGGCGGCCACCTTGCCGACCAGGTCGGAGACCTCGACGGCCAGGCGCTCGACGTTCGAGTCCTTCAGCTTCTTGATGGCCAGCTTGGTGAACTTGCGGTTCTTCTTGACCAGGATCTCGCGGCTGTCCGGATGGCGGATGTCGCGGCTGGCGCGCTGGCCCGGGAGCAGGTCGTACTCGACCGACTTCGAGTACTTCTTGTTCGGCTCGAGGAAGATCGTCTCGGTGTCGTAGTAGTAGTTCAGCAGCTCCTCGGTGGAATAGCCGAGGGCGCGCAGCAGCACGGTGGCGTGCAGCTTGCGGCGGCGGTCGATGCGGACGTAGAGCAGGTCCTTCGGATCGAACTCGAAGTCCAGCCAGGAGCCGCGGTAGGGGATGATCCGGGCGCTGTAGAGCAGCTTGCCCGAGGAGTGGGTCTTGCCCTTGTCGTGATCGTAGAAGACGCCCGGGCTGCGGTGCAGCTGGCTGAC
>CAZTZM010000199.1:0-2128 GCA_964618005.1 uncultured Myxococcales bacterium | reverse complement strand
CCGCCGCCGCCGTCGCCGCGCGCGCGGGCGCCCGCGTCGCCGACTGGAAGGCCGCCCTGGCCGACGTCCCGGTGCCGCCGGTGATCGATCCGGCCGCGGCTCAGCCGTCGACGGTGGCGATCGCCTCGATCTCCACCAGGGCGCCCTTGGGCAGGCCCGCCGCCTGAACGGTGGCCCGCGCCGGCGGGTTGGTCGGGAAGAAGCGCCCGTAGATCTCGTTGACCGCGCCGAAGTCCTGCAGGTCGGCCAGGAAGATGGTGGTCTTGACCACCGCGCCGAACGACGCGCCGCCCGCGGCCAGCACCGCGCCCAGGTTCTCCAGCACGCGCGTGGCCTGCGCGCGCACGTCGCCGGCGCCCACCATCTCGCCGGTGTGCGGGTCGAGCGGGATCTGCCCCGAGCAAAACAGCAGGCGCCCCGCCGGAACGATCACCGCCTGCGAGTACGGGCCGATCGCCCTGGGCGCGCCCGCGGTGTTGACGATCTGCCGCGACATGCCGCCAGCATAGCGCGAGGTCCCCGCTTTGCCGTTGCGATCGACGATGGCGGACCCGTATCCTGCCCGGTGTGAAACCGGCGTATCCGCGCCCGCGTGCCCGTGGCCCTGCACGCCCCGCGATGCCGGCGCCGATCACCAGCGAGAACCTGATGGGCGAGGTGCTGGCCCGCCTGGGCGGCGCCGGCCGGGCGCGCGAGTTCCGCGTCTTCGAGTGCTACGCCCGCGCCGTCGGCGAGACGTTCCGCGCGCGCACCCGCCCCGAACGTCTGGCCGGCACGACGCTGTTCGTCCGCGTCGCCTCGGCGGCGCTGGGGCACGAGCTGGTCTTGCTGCGCACCGAGATCCTGGCCCGCATGACCGCCGAGCTGGGCCCCGACACGGTGACGGAGCTGCGCACGCGCGTCGGCCGCCTCGAGGGGGAAGCGCGTTGAGGCGCGCGCGTGCGCTGGCCGCCGCGCTCTGGTTGACGCCGGCGGCGGCGCTGGCCAACGGCGGTGTCGTCGGCCAGGTGAAGCTGGCGGGCAAGCCCCCCGCCCTGGCCGCCCGCCCGGTCACCAAGGACGCCTCGGTCTGCGGCAGCCAGAAGCCGAGCGAGGCGGTGGTGGCCGGGGCCAGGGGCTTCCTGCGCAACGTGGTGGTCTCGCTGCGCGGCCTGAAGCCGGCGGTCGCCCCCACCCCGACGACCAGCGCCGTCGTGGATCAGGTCGGCTGCCGCTACGAGCCGCACGTCCAGGCCGTCACCGTCGGGACGAAGCTGACGCTGGTCAACAGCGACGGCGTCCTGCACAACGTCCACGGCAGCATCGGCCCCACGCAGGCCTTCAACCTGGCGATGCCGATCAAAGGGCAGCACGTTCCCGCGCGCCTGACGCGGCCGGGGCTGGTGCGGCTGCAGTGCGACGCCGGCCACACCTGGATGAGCGCCTACGTCTACGTCTTCGATCACCCCTACTTCGCCGTGACTGGCGCCGACGGGCGGTTCGAGATCAAGGACGTGCCGCCCGGCCACTACACCGTCGAGTACTGGCACGAGTCCGTCGACGGGACCGGCCCCGGCGTCACGTCGACCGCCGAGGTCACAATAAAAGACGGCGCCCCCACCCAGGCGGACGCCGTCATTAATCTCCGGGAACCCTGAGAGGGTTCCCGGACCCTCCCGCGACGACTTCGCTGGGCATAGCCCAGCTCCGTCAACGCGATCAACTCTTCGGGTTACTTCTTACAGGAGTCCGTGCCGACGGGGATCCACTCCTTGCCCATCTTGACCTCGCCGGTCCAGGTCATCTCCTTGTCGCCCTTCTTCAGGTAGGTCTCGCGGAAGCTGACCTTCTGGCCGCCCATCTGGCCGTCGCCGGCGAACACCAGCTTGTCGCCCTCCCAGCCGGTCGAGCTCTCGGTGATCGAGCCGCCCATGTTGTCGACGCCCATCGTGACGTACTTCTTCGTCGCCGGGTCGTAGCCCAGGTAGCCCTTGGCGGTCACCGGCAGGGTGTGGACCTTCGACTTCTTCTGGGCGTACTCGAACCCGATCCAGAAGTTCTCGATGTCCTTCTTCATCTTGAACGACGACTTGTAGGCTTGCTCCGGGCCGAACGGGCCGGCCGGCTGCTTGCCGTCGCAGCGCCAGCT
>CAZTZM010000198.1:0-7202 GCA_964618005.1 uncultured Myxococcales bacterium | reverse complement strand
CCGCGCCCGCGCCCGTGGCGGCGGCCGTCGTCCCCGCGCCGCCGCCCGCCCCTGCGCCGCCCGCCCCGCGTGGCCCGAGCGATCTGCTGGCCGACGCCGACAAGCTGCTGGGCCAGGGCGAGATCGGCGACGCCTGCGTGCGCGGCGAGGAGGCCAAGCGCATGAATCCGCGGCTGCCCGCCCCGTACAAGTTCCTCGGCAAGTGCTACATGCGCGCGGGCCGCGCGCACGAGGCCAACGACAACTACAAGAAGTACCTCGAGCTGGCGCCGAACGCCGCCGATGCCCCGTTCGTGAAGAGCATGATCAAGTGATCGCCCGTCGGATGGGGGTGGCCCTGGGGCTGGTGGGGGTGGCCCTGACCATGGTGAGCTGCAAGGTCGACCAGAAGGCCTTCGACGCCCGTATCTTCCCGTGCGATCCGTCGTCGAAGGATCCGGGCTGCGGCACCGACTCGAACGGCGACCCGATGGTCTGCTACCCCGCCAGCCTCCTGGACGGGACCGACTTCTGCACCGACGCCTGCGGGGACACGCCGATGTCGCTGGGCGACGGCACCACCTGCGTCGAGGGGCGGGCCGAGCTCAAGGCTTGTGACCCGTCGGTGCCGGAATCCTGCGGCCAGAGCAGCCTCGGCTGCCTGCGCACCGACGTGACCAGCGAGGAAGGGGTCTGCACGACCATGACCCCCTGCACCGTCGACAGCGACTGCACCGACCCGGTCCGCACCACCTGCGCAGCCACCTTCCTGAAAAGCATCTATTCGAAGAACACCACGCTGGAGGCCGACAACCTCTACTGCCTGCAGAAGAACTGCCAGAGCGGCCAGTCGTCGTGCTCGCCGGGACAGTCGTGCCTGCCGCTGCTGGTCCCGCCGTCGGCCAATGCCCCCGACATCTGCGTCCCCAACTGCGACGCGCAAGGCAACTGCCCGCCCAACCACACCTGTTTCCAGAAGATCTCCGGCCCGGCCAACCCGGCCATCTGCATCCCCGGCCTGCTCGGCTTCATCTGCGCGACCGACATCAACTGCCTGGTCGGCAAGTGCATGAGCGACGGCGACCCCGACGCCGACAACGGCCTCAAGCTCTGCACCATCCCGTGCAACAGCGACGCCGACTGCTCGACCTTCGACAGCGACCAGGGGCTGTTCTCCTGCATCGGCGGCCACTGCGAGACGCCCAACGCCTACCGCGGCAACTCCTGCTTCACGGACGCCGACTGCACGCGCGACGAGAACACCTTCTGCTACTTCCAGACGCCGCCGGCGAAGCCGACCGACCTGGGGACCTGCCTGCGCCCCTGCACCGCGGACGCCACCGTCGGCACGCTGAACTGCGCGCCGCGCGCCGGCATCAGCCACACCTGCCTGCCGTTCGTCGACTCGACCGGCGCGACCTCGCCCGGCTGCTACCCCGGCTTCTTCCCCTACCCGTGCCTGACGACCGCCAACTGCGTCGGTGACCTCACCTGCCGCGGGGCCGATCTGACGACCAGCCCGCCCACGGAGGGGAACTGCACCACGCTCTGCCAGAACGACGACGACTGCAACGCCGACCGCTGGACAGCCGGACAGTCGTTCTGCGCGCCGCAGGGGATCTGCGCGCCGCTGCTGGAGGGGGGCAAACCCTGCACGGCCAACACCCAGTGCCAATCCAAGGACTGCCAGCTGGGCGACGCCTCGGCGGTCGGAACCTGCGCGAGCCCCACACCATGATCGAGACGCTCGGACGACGCCGCAACCTGATCCTGGGCGCCACGCTGGCGGCCATCACGCTGGCGGCGCCGCGCCCGGCGCTGGCCGGCGAGAAGATCGCGGTCCTGGTGCTGGGGACCTCCGAGAAGGACGCCGAGCTGGCCGACAACCTGACCGAGGTCCTGATCGCCTACGTCGCGCAGCACGGCGGCTTCGAGATCGCCGGCAAGGAGGAGTTCCGGGCCCGGCTGGGCGTGGAGAACGAGAAGCGCGCCCAGGAGTGCCTGGACGACGTCTCCTGCCTGGGGCGCGCGGGCGTGTCGCTGGGGGTGCGCCGAATCGTCGCCGGCAGCGTCGGCACCCGAGGCAAGCAGTTCCTGTTCAACCTGAACTTGAACAACGTCGAGACCGGCAAGGTCGAGAGCCGGGTTTTCCGGCTGGTGGAAGGGGGCGTCGAGGATCTGATCCACGCCGTGCAGGAGGCCTCGGGCGAGCTGTTCCGCCCGCAGGTCGAGCCGGGGAAGATCCAGGTCGCCACCCAGCCCGACGGTGCCCGCGTCTCGATCGACAACGCCTATCTCGGACTGACCCCGCTCATTTCGGGGACGCTGCTCGCGGGCCGTCACACGGTCCGGGTCGAGGCTGACGACCGCTTCCCGTGGGCCTCCCGGGTGGAGGTCCTGCCCGGGAAGGAGCTGCAGATCCGGCTGACCGCCGACAACCTCCCTCGCCGCCGCACCTGGACCCCCTACGCGGCCTACGGCACCGGAATCCTGGCGGCGGCCTCGCTGGCGGCTGCCGGATTCCTGGGAGAGCTGTCCCAGGTGCAACCGAACGGCGCCACCCGACAGCTGGCGGCGGACGACCTGGACCAGAAGCGGCACTTCGCGCTGGCCGCCAACATTTCATTCGGCGCGGCGGCCGTCTTCGGCATCGCCTCGCTCTACTATTTCATTCGGTACCATGACGACATCTTCGGCCGTAGGGAACATTACGACGACAGCCCCTGATCCGGGGACCTAGGCCTGGACGGCATGGGTGGAAGTGGTTACGTACTGAAGTAGGTGCCGGAGCGAGATGCTACTGGGTGGTAACGGGGTTCGGAACGGCCCCTCGTAAGTCCTGGTATTTCGCGGTTTCTGGAGGAGGCCCTGTGGCATGGGCCTTGCGATGAAGAGCGGCATGCTCAGCATCGCTGCCACCTCATCCAAGCACAACTCGGGACGCCGCCGTCGTTCGGCGGAAGCTACCAGCGCCGAGGCTCCGGCGCCCGGCGAGGACTCGACCCGCCATCTCAAATCGGTTGATTCCGAAGAGGCCGAGCCGGAAGCCGGGGAAGGCGAGATGGAGCTCGGCGCGGACGGGAATGCGCCGATGGCGGATGTCGCCGGCCTCCCCCTGGACGGGGGCCCGGACAACGAAGCGAGCGCCAGCGCGAGCGCGGAGAGCGCCACGAGCAGCGAACCGATGCCGTCCGACTACTCGACCATCGGGGCCTACCTGCACGAGCTCCGGCGTTACCCGCTCATGACCCGTGAGGAGGAGCACTAGGTGGCGGTTCGGTTCGCGCAGAGCGCCGAGCAGGCGTTGGCGGCCCGGCTCATCACCGCGAACCTCCGCCTGGTCGTGAAGATCGCCCAGGAGTACCGGCGGGCACACCGCAACATCCTGGACCTGATCCAGGAGGGGAACATCGGCCTCATCCACGCGGTCCAGAAGTACGACCCGTTCCGCGGGGTGAAGCTGTCGTCCTACGCTTCCTGGTGGATCCGGGCCTACATCCTGAAGTTCATCCTGGCCAACTGGCGGCTGGTGAAGGTCGGGACGACCCAGGCCCAGCGCAAGCTGTTCTTCAACCTGCGCAAGGAGCGGGAGAAGCTGGAGAAGCAGGGCTTCCAGGTCGAGGCCAAGCACCTGGCCGCCGCCCTTGACGTGACCGAGCAAGAGGTCATCGAGATGGAGCGCCGGTTGAACGCCTCCGAGACCTCGCTGGATGCGCCGATGCGCTCCGACGAGCAGGGGGACCGGACGCAGGGCGACTTCGTGCGGGCCGCGCCGTCGTCACGCCCCGACCTGCAGGTCGAGGCCGGCGAGTTCGGCGCCATCCTGAAAGACAAGCTGCATGAGTTCGGCGCGACGCTGCGCGACCGCGACCTGGAGATCTTCCGGGATCGCCTGCTGAACGACGAGCCGGCCACGCTGGTCCAGATCGCCGAGCGGTTCGGGGTCACGCGCGAGCGCGTCCGCCAGATCGAGGAGCGCCTGAAGAAGCGGCTCCGCCAGTACCTGGTCTCCGAGCTCGGCGACGGCGTGCAGATCGACGACGCGCTCGATTGAGCGCGCGAGCGCCTGAGCACACCCACGGCCGGCTGAACGCCGGCCGGTGTTGCGCCGGGAGGCTGGCCCCCGCTGGACTCATTTCAGGTTGAACTGAGTGAGTGGATTCGAGGCCGGAAGCCAGCCCGCCGTATCCGCGCGTCCGGCGAGCGCGACCAAGCGGCGGGTAGCTTGGTTTCGGCCGTAACGTCCGCGCCGCGCGGTAGCCGCAAGCGACGCCCGCTAGGAATGCACTCGCGGACGCCTGCCCAGATTTCGTGCAGGCTCGAAGCGCGCGGCCCGAGTCACTGCCGACGGCCGGACGACGGCGCTCGCCGGACGCGCGGATACGGCGGGCTGGCGCCCCAGCAAGCGCCCTCGACCCTCGATCAGATCAACGTGAAGCGGGCTAGTTCGTGGTGCCGGTCGTGATCGATGAGGGGCAGTTCGCGTCGTCGAACGTGCCCATCGTGATCGTCCCCGGCTGGGTGATCTCGGCGCCGGCGGAGAAGGAGATAGACCCGGAGGTGCAGAGGTTGGCCGTGGTTGGCGGCGACGTCTTGTAACCGTTCACCGTCAGGGTGATCTTGCCCGAGTCGGCGAAGCTGGCGAACTCGAACGTCCCCATGTCGGGCCAGTTGTTCCCGATCGGACAGACGGTCTTGCCGCCTTGGCCACTCCCGTCCGGGAAGCTGGCCTCATGCGAATCGGCGCCCGAGACGACCAGCGTGCAGAGCTGCAGCTTGCTGGCCTCCTCCTCGGTGACGGTCCCGAACGACACGTCGATGTCGTAGTAGTGGTAGGTGTCGCAGCCGGCGGCGGCCGACAGCCCCAGCAGCGTCAGCGCCATCAGCGGCAGGCTGCGCTTCATCTTCGTGGCACGGGCGGATTTCATTATTGGGACTCCCCCTGTCCGTAGCAGCCGATGAAGCTGGCCGTGTTGCAGGGACGAACGTCGCCCCCGTTGACCGAGTGGTAGAGGGTGATCCCGCCCCAGATCGCGGCGACCAGGCCCACCGCGATGCCGCCGGTGACCGCCCAGAACTGCCACTTCTGATAGAAGGCCAGGTTGTCGTCCTCGCCCTTCTTGGCGACGGCGTCGTCGGCCGGCTGCCGCGCCAGCAGCGACTTGTCCTTGGGGCGATCGGTGTCCTCGACCTGGCTGGTGTCGGGCTTCGAGGCTTTCGGAAGCTCGTCGTCGTCGGCGGCGAACGCCGAGGACCCATGAACTCCGAAGATCAACAGGGCTGAGGCCAGGAGCGCGAGGGCCACTCCGGGCCCGCCGGACCTCTTTCGGCGGGGCGACATGGGCGCATCTTACACAAGCTCGTCGGAGTTGGTAGTCCCCGCGCGCGACGCGCTCTTGCCGCGAATGCGCGGATGCTTAGCTTCGCTGCCCGGAGGAATTACCCATGGCGAAGTCCGACTTCAGCCCGAACCAAGACGCGATCGCGCGACGGGCCTACGAGATTTACCTGCAGCGGGGCTCCGTTCCCGGGCACGAAACCGACGACTGGCTGCAGGCCGAGGCCGAGCTGGCCGCCGGGCACGCCCGCGGCGATGACGACGCGCGCGACGAGAAGCCGGCGCCGACGAGCCGCCGCTCGAGCACGCGCCGCGAGACGGGCGCCACGAACGGCCGCCGCACGCTGCGCCCCTAGGCGGTCTGACTCGATCCGCCCCGGGCATCCGGGTACTTTGTCACCTCGACGGGTCGCTGTACTCTAGGTCCTCGATGGGTGGAGACACCAAGGTAACCGGACCCGATTTCGCGGCGGGCGTCGCCGAGGATCAGATCCCCACCGAGGGGTCCTTGCTGGGGCAGGCGCACGGCGAACCCGTGTTGCTGGTCCGCCAGGCCGACGAGATCTTCGCGGTCGGCGCCACCTGCACCCACTACAGCGGCCCGCTCGCGGACGGGCTGGTGGTCGACGGGACGATCCGATGCCCGTGGCATCACGCCTGCTTCGATCTGCGGACGGGCGCGGTGCTGCGCGCGCCGGCGCTGAACCCCCTGCCCTGCTACGACGTCGAGCGGGCGAACGGGCGGATCCGGGTGGGCGCGCGGCGTGGCGATCCGATCACGCTCCGGCGCGAGTCGGCCCTGCGCACCATCGCCATCGTCGGCGCCGGCGCCGCCGGTGAGTCGGCCGCCGAGACGCTGCGGCGCGAGGGCTACGACGGCGAGATCCTTCTGTTCGGCGCCGACGAGTCGCCCCCGGTCGATCGCCCGAACCTGTCCAAGGACTACCTGGCCGGGACGGCCCCCGAGGCGTGGATGCCGCTCCGGCCGCCGTCGTTCTTCGGCGAGCAGAAGATCGCGCTGACGCTGGGGGCCCAGGTGGCGTCGATCGACCCGGCGGGCAAGCGCCTCACGCTGGGCGACGGGCGCGAGGTCGGGTGGGACGCGCTGCTGCTGGCCACGGGCGCGTCGCCGATCCGCCCGCCCCTGCCCGGCGCCGACCAGCCGCACGTCCACGTGCTGCGGACGCTGGGCGACAGCCGGGCGATCATCGCCGGCGCCACGCGCGCCAAGCGGGCGGTGGTCATCGGCGCCAGCTTCATCGCGATGGAGGTGGCCGCCTCGCTGCGCGCGCGCGAGCTGGCGGTCGACGTCGTCGCGCCGGAGGCGATCCCCTTCGCGCGCACGCTGGGGCCGGAGCTGGGCGGGCTGCTGCGCGCCGTCCACGAGGAGCACGGCGTCCGCTTCCACCTGGGCACCAGCGCCGGGCGCATCGAGGCCAACGGCGTCGTGCTGGCCAACGGCGAGCGGCTGAGCGCCGACCTGATCGTGCTGGGCGTCGGCGTCAAGCCGGCGATCGAGCTGGCGCAGGCGGCCGGGCTGCGGATCGATCGGGGCGTGGTCGTCGATGACCGGCTGCGCACCAGCGCGCCGGGCGTGTTCGCGGCCGGCGACGTGGCGCGCTTCCCCTATGGCCCGACGGGCGAATCGGTCCGGATCGAGCACTGGGCCGTCGCCCAGCGGATGGGCCGGGTCGCGGCGCTGAACATCCTGGGGCGCGACCTGCCGTTCAGCTCGCCGCCGTTCTTCTGGACCACGCAGTTCGACGTGACGCTGAACCATGTCGGCCACGCCGAGAGCTGGGACCGGATCGACGTCGCGGGCGACCTGACGAAGCGCGACGCCACCCTCGCCTACCGGCGCGGCGGCCAGACGCTGGCGGTGGCC
>CAZTZM010000197.1:0-23501 GCA_964618005.1 uncultured Myxococcales bacterium | reverse complement strand
GACGCCTCGAAATACGCCGGGATCGCCTTCAAAGCCAAGGTGGCGCCGGGAACCTCGACCAGCGTCCGCTTCAACATCGGCGACATCAACACGCACCCGAATGGAAACATTTGCACGTCGTGCTGGAACCACTTCGGCAAGGACCTCATCCTCACGACCGAGTGGAAGGAGTACAAGATCATGTTCGCCGACGCCCGCCAGCAACCGGACTGGGGCGTGCCGCGGCCGCTGTCGCTGACGCCCAGCAAGCTGATCGAGATCGACTGGCAGATCGGCCCGGGCCGCAGCTACGACATCTGGGTCGACGACATCACGTTCCTCGACTGCAAGTAGCCCACGCCGGTCAGGCGTGCGCGACGACGGAGCGGCCGTTGTCGCCGGCCTCGAAGAAGTGCACGCGGCTGAGGTCGACGTGCACGGCGACCGTCTCGCCCGCGGTCACCGCGGCGGCGGCGTCCATCTGCGCCACGACGCGCGGGTGGCGCGGCGCCGAGAAGTAGACGTCCGCGCGATCGCCCAGCGGCTGGACCAGCCAGGCCTTCATCGCCACGGCGTTGTCGGTCGTGTCGAAGCGGGCGTGGGACTTCACGGCCAGCGCCTCCGGCCGGACGCCCATCACGATCGGGCCGCCGGCGCGGGCGCGCAGCGACTCGCGCGCCCAGCCCGGAACCGGCAGGCGCGCGTCGTCCGCGCCGTCGCCGGTGGTGAACCAGAGCCGGCCGCTCGCCTCCAGCAGCTGCCCCTCGAAGAAGTTCATGGGCGGGCTGCCCAGGAAGCCGGCCACGAAACGGTTGGCCGGCCGCCGGTAGATCTCCAGCGCCGGCGCCGACTGCTGGATGACCCCGTCCTTCATGACCACCACGCGATCGCCCAGCGTGATCGCCTCTTCCTGATCGTGGGTGACGTAGACCACCGTGCTGCCGAGCTCCTGGTGCAGGCGCTTGAGCTCGGCGCGCATCTCCACCCGCAGCTTGGCGTCCAGGTTCGACAGCGGCTCGTCGAACAGGAAGCACTTCGGCGCGCGCACGATGGCGCGCCCCAGCGCCACCCGCTGCCGCTGCCCGCCCGACAGCGCCTTGGGCCGCCGCTCCAGCAAATGCGCGATCCCCAGGATGTCGGCCGCGCGCCGCACCGCCGCGTCAATGGCCGGCCTGGGCGTCTTCCGCATCTTCAAGCCGAAGGCCATGTTCTCGTACACCGTCATGTGCGGGTAGAGGGCATAGCTCTGGAACACCATCGCGATGTCGCGGTCCTTGGGCGGCACGTCGTTGACCACCCGCCCGTCGATCTTGATCGTCCCCGCGGTGACCGACTCGAGCCCGGCGATCATCCGCAGCGTGGTCGACTTGCCGCAGCCCGAGGGGCCGACCAGCACCAGGAGCTCCCGGTCGGCCACGTCCAGGCTCAGGTCGGAAACGATTTTCGCGCCCCCCTCGTAGATCTTTTCGACGTGTTCCAGTTCGACGCGGGCCATGTAGATGCGGGGTGCCGCCCGCTCGGGGGCAAGTCGCGTTAGAGTCGGCGGCGGCGCATGTTCGCACGATTCCCCTACGGGCGCGCTCCGTTCTGGCTGCTGGTGCTGGCGCTCGCCTCGGTGACCGTCTCCCTGGCCACGCGCGGGCGCCGCGCGCCCCGCCCCGACCTGGTCCTGGTAACGTTTACGCAGTCGCACTACGACGCCTACCGCCGCGCCATCCCGGCGTTCGAGCGCGCGCACAACGTCAGCGTCCAGATCGAGTTCACCAACTGGACGCCGCTGCGCAGCCGGCTGCAGAACGCCATCCTGGCCGGCACGGAGGTCCCCGATTTGGCCGAGGTGTTCGAGGGGTCGCTGGGGTTCTTCACGCGCGGCCCGCCGGCCGACATCGGCGTGGTCGACCTGACCGACCGGCTGCGCGACGCCGGGCTCACCGATCGGATCGCGGCGTCGCGCTTCAGCCTGTGGTCGGCGCACGGACGGGTCTACGCCCTGCCCCACGACGTGAACCCGGTCATGCTGGCCTACCGGCGCGATCTGGTCGAGGCGGCTGGAATCGATGTCCGGTCGCTCGACACCTGGGACAAGTTCGTGGCGGCCGGCCAGCGCGTGACGCGCGATCTGGACGGTGACGGCGTCGTCGACCGCTACATGATCGATCTGCGGGCCGACGGCGACTGGGGGCTGACGACGCTGATGTTCCAGCGCGGCGGCGCGCTGTTCGACCCCGACGGCAACGTGGCGTTCGACAGCGAGGTCGTCGCGCAGACGATCCTCTGGTACCTGCGCCAGACCCAGGGGCCGCAGCGGATCGCCTACGACGCCGGCTGGGGGCAGGCGACGGCCAAGGCGATGACCGACGGCCTGGTGCTGTTCTTCGTCACGCCCGACTGGCGCAGCTTTCAGTTCGAGCAGGAGGAGCCGTGGCTGCGCGGCAAGATGGCGCTGATGCCGCTGCCCGCCTGGGCGCCGGGTGAACGCCGCACGTCGGTGTGGGGTGGCGCGGGGCTGATGATGATGAAGGCCACCAAGCAGCCGGAGCTCGCTTGGGAGCTGGCCAAGTACCTCTATTACGACACCGCCAGCCTGGGTCGGCGGTTCGCCGAGACCAACATCCTGCCGCCGCTGAAGGACGCCTGGACGCGCCCCGAGCTGGACGCGCCGAACCCCTACTACTCGAACCAGCCCATCGGGCGGATGTACGCCGCGCTGGCCCCCGACACGCCGCCGGTCTACTCCAGCGCCGTCGACGCGGTGGCGCGCGCCAAGCTGAACGAGGCCTACAGCCGCTGCGTGCAGCGCTATCGGGCCTCCGGCGAGGCCGGGATGCTGGAGGCGATCCGCGCCGAGCTGGCGCGCGCGGCGGCCGACGTGCGGCGCATGGCCGACCGCAACCGCACGCTGGCGGAGGCCCATTGATGCCGGGCGCGGCGGGAAAGCCCGGGCGCGACGGCACGCCCTGGCCGTACCTGTTCTTGTCGCCCTACCTGCTGCTGACGGGCGTCTTCTTCCTGGTCCCGTTCGTGAACGCGATCGTGCTGGCGTTCTACGAGACCAACGGGCCGCGGGGGCGGGTGTTCGTGGGCCTGGCGAACTTCCGGTTCCTGCTCCACGACGCCACCTTTCACACCGCGCTCTTCAACACGACGCTGTTCGCGCTGGCCTCGGTGTTCGTCCAGCTGCCGCTGGCGATGGGGCTGGCGCTGCTGCTGAACCGCGGCAGCCCGCGCACGCGCGCGATCCTGCGGCTGATTCTCTTCTCGCCCAACCTGGTCGGGCAGATCTTCGTGGGGATCCTGTTCTCGGTGCTGTTCGTGCCGCGCTACGGCCTCATCAACCGCACCTGCCAGGCGCTGTTCCACTGGGGGCTCGAGCAGCGCTGGCTGGGGACGCCGCGGCTGGTCATGCCGGCCATCATCCTGACGTCCCTCTGGCTGTGGGTCGGGCTCAACATGATCTACTTCCTGGCCGCCCTGCAGGCGGTGGACAAGGATCTGGAAGACGCGGCGCGGATCGACGGCGCCGACGGCTGGCGGCTGTTCTGGCACGTCACCCTGCCCTCGATGCGTCCGGTGGTGGTGTTCGTGACCGTCATGAGCGTCATCGGCTCGTACCAGATCTTCGAGCTGCCGCTGGCGCTGCTGGCCGACACCAACCCGCCCGGCTTCGGCCCCAGCAACGCCGGCCTGACGCTCATCACCTACCTGAACGAGGTGGCGTTTCGATCCGGCGACCTGGGGCTCGGCTCGGCGGTCGGGTGGATCGTGGCGCTCATCATCTTCACCGTCAGCCTGATCCAGATCCGGGTCTCGCGGATCGCCGAGGACTGAGCATGAACGCGCTGCGCTTCATCCTGCTGGCGCTGGCGGCGACCTTCCTGGCGCTGCTGGCGACGTCGATCGGCGCGCCGGCGCGGCGGTCGCGGGCGCTGCGGTTCGGGCGGCGCGTGCTGCTGGGGCTCGCCTGCGTGACCGTGCTGGGCCCGTTCGTGTGGCTGGTGGCCGCGATCTTCAAGGACCGGACGGTCCTGAACGAGTATCTGTTCTTCCCGCCGCTCGGCAAGTGGTCGCACGCGACCATGAACCTGGACAACTTCCGCGAGCTCTTGCGGGGTCGCGAGACGATGCACGGGCCCGTCCGCTTCTGGCAGTACGTCCTGAACTCCGTCGTCTACGCCACCGTCGGGACCACCTGCCAGCTGATCCTGTCGTCGCTGGCGGGCTACGCGCTGGCCAAGTATCGGTTCAAGGGCAAGAACGCGCTGATGCTGTTCATGCTGGGGTCGATGATGATCCCGCAGGTGCTGCTGCTGGCGCCGCTGTACAAGATGGCCGTCGATCTGGGGATGGTCGACTCGCTGGCGGGCCTGCTCCTGCCCTGGCTGGTGAACGCCTACGGCATCTTCCTGTTTCGCCAGGCCTGCGTCGCCGTCCCCGACGAGCTGATCGACGCCGGCCGCATCGACGGCTGCGGCGAATTCGGCATCTACTTCCGCCTGGTGATGCCCCTGGTCCGCCCCATGGCGGCCGCCTTCTGCCTGGTCAGCTTCCTCTCCTTCTGGAACGCCTTCTTCGCCCCCAACATCTTCCTGCACAGCCAGGACAAGCTGACCCTCCCCGTCGTCCTGCAGCTCTACTTGAACCAGTACAAGCTCGACTACGGCGTCTTCCTGGCGGGCACCGCGCTCGCGATGCTCCCGCCCGCTATCCTGTTCCTGGCGCTGCAGAAGGAGTTCATCAGCGGACTGACGTCGGGGGCGGTGAAGGGCTAAACACAGCCCGTCGCGATTGCCAGCGCGCGGCAGACGGCCATCATCTTCGCGGGCGAGAGGCGACCAAGCCGATTCTTCAGCTGCCTTTTTTGCACAGTCTGGACGTGATCGAGGCTGATGGATGACGTGTGCTTGAGCCCCTCTGCCTGCCCAATGACGACCTCCGCGGGCGCGCCACGGATGCTGCTGCTCACAGGCGCGACCATGACGGTATCGATCAGCTCGATAGCGTCTTGACGGCTCAGGATGACAACCGGGCGCCGCTTATCGGGCTGGCGGAATTCGTACAACCAGGTCTCGCCGCGTTCTATTCGGCGGGCCATACGCCCTCTTCACTCCACCCCGCGAACTCCTCATTGAGGCTCTTCTTGTTCCCGTAAGCGCGCCGGTAGCCGTCGCGAATCGCGTCCGCCCTCCGCCCTCGCAGGTACGCCGCCACCGCCCGGCGCATGACCTCCGACCGTCCGACCTTCTTCACCTCCGGATCTTCGTCCAGGCGTGCCAGAAGTTTCTCGTCGAAGCTCACCTGTATAGCTTTCATGTACATATATTATGTGGCTATCTGGGCATGGGGCAATGCTGGCCAGAGCTCCGCCCCCCCCGAGCGCTGCGGCTTCAAGGCGGGGGGGATCGATGCCGGATTCTCTCCGAGACCAGATCCTGGGGAACCCGTCGTCCCATACCGACCCGGGCTCGTTCAGCCTCGCGAGCCGCCGAGCTAGGCGACTTCAGGCCGGCGCCGAAGGTGCGGGTGCCGCCGGCGCGGACGGTTCCGTCGCGCGCACGCGGCTTCTCGCCTGGACGGCGTGGACGACCTGGTCGAGGATGACGGCGATCAGGATGACGGCGCCGACGATGATGAAGGTCCAGTTCGGGTCGAGGCGCCACAATCGCGGGACGCCGTCGGCGTCGGTGTACCGGACCTGGAACATGTTGATGCCGTTGTCGATGACCTTCATCATCGCCGAGCCGATCACGATCCCCAGCACCGTCCCCTCGCCGCCGCGCAGGGAGCAGCCGCCCAGGACGACGGCGGCGATGGCGTAGAGCTCGTAGGCCACGCCGACCTGCTGCGACATCTGGCCGATGTAGGCGGCGTAGCAAACCCCGGCCACGCCGGCCAGGCCGGCCGAGATGACGTAGGTCGCGGTCTCGATCGGGCGCACGGGGATGCCCGAGTAGGCGGCCGCCTCGCGGTTGCCGCCAATCGCGTACAGGTAGCGTCCCAGCACAGACCAGTGCAGGACGTAGCCGGCCAGCGCGATCACACCCAATAAAATCAGCAACGGGTACGGCACCAGCGGATCGCCGCCGTGCATGAAGAGGCCGCCGTCGGCCAGCCCCAGCAGCGGCGACGTGCCCAGGCTGAGCGTCCCGCCCTGGACGATCGTCTGCGATATCCCGCGGATCACCAGCATCCCGGCCAGCGTCACGATGAACGGCTGCAGGTTCAGCCGCGTGATCAGCAGCCCCTGCGCCAGCCCGACCAGCAGCGCCACCGCCAGCGCGACCACGATCCCCAGCACCAGCGGGTGCCCGCCGCCCCCGGTCGCCTGCGAGGAGATGCGCGCGATGATCACGCCCGTCAGGCCGACCACCGACCCGACCGACAGGTCGATGCCGCCCGCGATGATCACGAACCCGCTGCCGATCGCGTAGATGCCCAGCATCGAGATCTGGCGCAGGGTGTTCACCGCGTTCGACTGACCCAGGAAGTCGCCGTTCGAGATGAACAGCGCCAGGCAGATCGCCAGCAGCGCCGCCGTCATCCCCAGCTCGCGCCTCACGCCGCCACCTCCGCGTGCCCGCCGGTCATCAGCGTCCCGATTCGCTCCTGCGAGATCTCGTCGCGTTCCAGCACGCCCATCGCCCGCCGCTCACGCATGACCAGCACGCGGTCGCAGAGGCCGATCACCTCCTCCATGTCGGAGCTGACCACCAGGACGGCGATCCCCTCCTTGGCCAGCGCAGCGACGTGGCGGTAGATCTCGGCCCGCGCGCCGACGTCGATGCCGCGCGTCGGCTCGTCGAGGATCAGCACCTTGGGGCTCATGGCCAGCCACTTGCCCAGCACGACCTTCTGCTGGTTGCCGCCCGAGAGGTTGACCACCTTCTGGCGGACGCTGGGGGTGCGGGTCGCCATCCGGGCGACCTCCGCCTCGGCCACGCGCCGCTCGGCGCCGGCGTCCAGGCGCCCCCAGCGGCTGTAGGCGGGCAAGTTCGGGAGCGTGGTGTTCTCGGTGATCGACATCGGCAGAACCAGTCCTTGGTGTTTACGGTCCTCGGGCGCCAGGTAGACGCCCCGGTGGATGGCGTCGCGCGCGTTGCGCGGCGCGAATGGCGCCCCCTCCAGCGTCATCGTGCCGGCGCGCGCCGGCGTGACGCCGAAGACGGCGGTCATGAGCTCGGTCCGCCCCGCCCCGACCAGCCCGGCGAAGCCCAGGATCTCCCCCCGGCGCGCGCTGAAGCTGACGCCGGCCGGGGCCCCCGGGACGACCAGGTCCTTCACCTCCAGCACCACCTCGCCCGGCGTGCGGTCGTGCTTGGGCGGGAAGTAGTCGCCCGTCAGCTCGCGCCCGACCATCAGCGCCACGATGCGATCGGGCTTGGCCTCGGCGCGCGTCAGGTCGCCGGCCCAGCGCCCGTCGCGCAGCACGGTCACCCGGTCGGCCAGCGCCTGCACCTCCTCCATGCGGTGGGAGATGTAGATGATGCAAACCCCCTCCGCGCGCAGCCGGTGAATCACCTCGAACAGGCGCGCCGACTCGGCGGCCGACAGCGACGCCGTCGGCTCGTCCATGATCAAGATGCGCGCGTCGGCCGAGAGCGCCCGCGCGATCTCCACCATCTGCATCTGCCCGACCGTGAGCGCGCCCAGCGGGAGCGTCGGCGGAACCCCCAGGCCCACGCGTTCCAGCAGCGCCGCCGCCTTGCGGTTCATGGTCGCGCGCGGCAGCGGCGCCAGCATCCCGGCCGCCCCCTCGTTCCCCAGGAAGATGTTGGCGGCGATGTCCAGGTTGGGCGCCAGCATCAGCTCCTGGTGGATCAGCGCGATGCCGTGGCGCTTGGCGGCGCGGACGTCGTCCAGGTGCACGCTCCGCCCGTCGATCCGGATCTCGCCGGTGTCGGGCGGCTGGACGCCGCCCAGGATCTTCATCAGCGTGCTCTTGCCGGCGCCGTTCTCGCCCATCAGGGCCAGCACCTGACCGGCGCTGGCGGTCAACGACACGCCGTCGAGCGCGCGCACCCCGGCGAACCGCTTGCCGATGCCGCGCATCTCCAGGCGCGGCGGCGCCTCGGACGTATCGGTCGTTGTCACGTGGTGCGTCCTGCCGTTACGACCGCTTCAGCTCGGCCAGCTTGGCCTTGAACGCGCCGACGTTGGTCTTGTCGATGACATCGACGCCGGTGTCCAGGGTCTTGCTGGCCGGGATCGCCGCCTTGGCGGCCTCGCCCTTGGTCGCCAGGTCGTGCATCCACTTCGAGGCCAGATAGCCGAACATGAACGGCTTCTGCACGACGGTGGCCTGGATGGCGCCGTTCTCGATCCCGTCCAGCGTGCCGTCGTCCTCGTCGAACACCGCCGCCAGGACCTTCCCCTTCTTGCCGAGGCCGTCCAGCGCCGCCGCGATGGCCGGGCCGTTGTAGTTGTAGAGGCCGACCACCAGCGCCAGGTCGTGGTGGGCGTTGATGATGTCCTCCACGTTCGACCTGGCCTTGGCGCGATCGGTGTTGTCCTCGCGCTTGTCGACGATCTCGATGTTGTGGCCGGCGATGGCGTCCTCGATCCCCTTCAGGCGCTGCGCGGCGTTCTCGGCCGCGAACGTGCCGACGAACACCGCGATCTTGCCGCCCTTCGGCAGCAGCTGAACGATCCGCTCGCCCAGCGCCTTGCCGGCGTCATGGTTGTTGGTGCCGATGTAGAGCAGCCGCGTCGACTTGGGGGCGTCCGAGTCGACCGTGATCAGGTTCGTCTTCTCGGCGATCTTGTCCAGCAGCGCGACCTGGTCGTTGGGCGCGATGGCGCTGACGGCGATGCCGGCGTAACCCTGGCTGGCCAGGTCCTGCAGGATCTGGTTCTGGGCCTCGGTGGTGCCGCTGGCGGGGAGCTTCAGGTCGACCTGCACCTTCCCCTCCTTCTCGTATTTATGGATTCCGGCACCCGCGATCTTCCAGAACTCGCTGGTGTTGTTCGTCACGAAGGCCAACTTGACGGGTTGCGCCGCGGGGGTCGCCCCGCCGGGGCTCGCGCCGCCGGACGACGACTTGTTGCACCCCGCCGCCAAGCCCAAGCAGAGCGACAGGCCGGCCGACGCGATCAGCGAAAGCGAATGCTTTGTCATGATGGCCGGCGATAGTAACCTACGGGCCATGGACCGATCCTCTCATTCACGCTACCCAAATGACAAGTTCACCCCCCGCCCAGAAGACCACTTCACGTTCGGTCTCTGGACGGTCGGCAACACCGGCCGCGATCCCTTCGGCCACGCCGTGCGTGACGTGCTGCCGCCGGTGAAGATCGTCCGCGAGCTGGCCAAGCTGGGCGCGTACGGCGTCAACCTGCATGACGAGGATCTGGTCCCGTTCGAGGCGTCGCCGGCCGAGCGCGACCGCATCGTGCGTGAGTTCAAGGGCGCGCTGGCCGAGACCGGGCTGAAGGTCCCGATGGCCACCACCAACCTGTTCTCGCAGCCGGTGTTCCGCGAGGGGGCCTTCACCAGCAACGACGCGGGCATCCGCGCGCTGGCGCTGGCCAAGACGATGCGGTCGATCGACCTGGGCGTCGAGCTGGGCGCCTCGACCTACGTCTTCTGGGGCGGCCGCGAGGGGCTCGAGACCAACGCCTGCAAGGACCCGCGCGACGCCGTGAAGCGGTTCCGCGAGGCGATGAACTTCCTCTGCGAGTACGTGCGCGACAACGGCTACAACCTGAAGTTCGCGCTGGAGGCCAAGCCGAACGAGCCGCGCGGCGACATCTTCCTGCCCACGACCGGCCACATGCTGGCCTTCATCTACACGCTGGACCACCACGAGATGGTCGGCGTGAACCCGGAGGTCGCGCACGAGGTGATGCCGGGGCTCGACTTCTCGCACGCCGTCGGCCAGGCGCTGGAGGCGGGCAAGCTGTTCCACATCGATCTGAACGGCCAGAAGCCGGGCCGCTACGATCAGGACCTGCGGTTCGCCAGCGAGGACCAGAAGGGGGCCTTCTTCCTGGTCAAGCTGCTCGAGGACTCGCGCTGGGACGGCATGCGCCACTTCGACAGCCACGCCTACCGGACCGAGGACGAGCAGGGCGTGTGGGACTTCGCGTACTACAGCATGCGGTCGTACCTGATCCTCAAGGAGAAGGTGGCCCGCTTCCACGCCGACCCGGAGATCCGCCAGATCCTGGGCACGCTGGAGAAGCGCGGCGCGACGCAGGTGGCCGGCCTGGGCCCGCACTTCAAGTACGACAAGAAGACCGCGGCCGCCCTCAAGGCGCACACCTTCGACGCGACGGCGATGGCCGCCGCCGGCTTCGAGTACGAGCGCCTCGACCAGCTGACGACCGAAGTCCTGCTCGGCGTCAGGTGAGCTTCCTCGGCGTCGACGTCGGCACCAGCAACGTCAAGGCGATCGTCGTCGACGGCCGCGGGCGGACCATCGCGCGCGCCAGCGAACCGCTGGCGATGCGCGTCCCGCAACCCGGCTGGGCCGAGCAAAGCCCGGCCGACTGGTGGCGCGCGGCCGCCCGCGCCATCAAGCGGGCGGTCGGTCGGCACAAGATAGAGAGCATCGGCCTGTCCGGCCAGATGCACTCGTCGGTCTTCCTCGACGCCGACCTGAAGGTGATCCGGCCGGCGCTGCTGTGGTGCGACGGCCGCACCACCGCGCAGTGCAGGGCCATCGCCCAGCGGGTCGACGAGGCCTCCCTGCGGGCCTGGGTCTCGAACCCGCCGCTGGAGGGGTTCACGCTGCCCAAGATCCTGTGGCTGCGCGACGCGGAGCCGGCGGCCTTTGCACGGCTGGCGAAGGTGCTGCTGCCCAAGGATTACATCCGGCTACAACTTTCCGGAATGCTGGCAACGGAGTACTCCGACGCCGCGGGCACACTTCTCCTCGACGTCGGGAAGCGGCAGTGGAGCACCGACATGATCGACGCCATGGAGCTCTCACCGTCTCTCTTGCCGGAACTGGGCGGATCGACCGACGTCCTCGGGCGGGTCTCGGCGCGCGCGGCGGCCGCCACCGGCCTGGTGCCGGGCACGCCGATCGTCGGCGGCGGCGCCGACAACGCCTGCGGCGCGGTCGGCGTCGGCGCGGTCGCGCCGGGCGCCGTGGTGGCCAGCTGGGGGACCTCCGGAACGGTCCTCTGTCCGACGGCGGCGCCCAAGGTCGATCCCGGGATGCGCGCGCACACCTTCTGCCACGCGGTCCCCGACACCTGGTACGTGATGGGCGTGATGCTGACGGCCGGGGGCGCCTTCGCCTGGCACCAGCGCGAGCTGGCCCGCGAGCTGGCCAAAAAGAAGGACGCGCCCGAGCTGCTCAACCGCGAGGCGGCCAAGATCCCCGCCGGCGCGCTGGGGCTGACGTTCCTGCCGTATCTGCAGGGTGAGCGGACGCCTCACCGCGACGCGGAGGCGCGCGGCGCGTTCGTGGGGCTGTCGCTGGCCCACACGCGCGCGCACCTGACCCGCGCGGTGCTGGAGGGGATCTGTTTCGGGCTGCGCGACAGCCTGGAGATCATCGAGGCGCTGGGGATCGACGTCCCGGAGGTGATGATCACCGGCGGCGGCGCCAACGCGCCCTTCGTTCGCCAGCTGCAGGCCGACATCTACGGCAAGCCGGTCGTCCCGGTCGACCAGCCCGAGGGGCCGGCGCTGGGGGCGGCGCTGCTGGCCGCCGTCGGCGTCGGCGCGTTCCCCGACGTCGCGACGGCCGCGCGGATCGTCAAGCGCAAGCCCGCCGTCACCCCCCGCGCCGTGGTCCACCGGACCTACGACGAGCCGTACGATCGGTACAGGCAGCTCTACCCTGCCCTGCGCGCCGCGCGGACGACGGTCGCATGAGCACGTCGGTCGCCGGCGTCCTTTACATGTCGAACGCGCGCGGCGCGTCGGCCGTCATCGCGCCGTTCGGCGCCACGCTGGTCGAGCTGCGGATGCCCGATCGGGCCGGCCAGCTTGGTAACGTCATCTTGGCGCTCGATCAGATCCGCGCCTACGTGAACCAGCCATTCTTCATGGGCGCGATCTGCGGCCGCGTGGCCAACCGGATCCGCAACGCCAGGTTCGAGCTGGACGGGCTGACCTTCGATCTGCCCGCCAACGACCCGCCCCACCACCTGCACGGCGGGCCGAACGGCTGGTACCGCGCCTACTGGACCACGCAGCCGTTCGACAATCCCGACGGGCCGGCGGTGGCGCTGACCCACAGCTCGCCGGCCGGCGACGCCGGGTATCCGGGGACCGTCCAGACGCGGATCATCTATCAGCTGACGCACGACAACCAGCTGCGGATCTCGATGCGGGCGACGACCGATCGCCCGACCCCCCTCAACCTGACCCAGCACACCTACTGGAACCTGGCGGGTGCGGGGACGATCCTCGACCATCAGCTGCAGGTCCTGGCCGAGACGTACACGCCGGGCGATCCCATCGTCCCCACCGGGGCGATCGCGCCGGTTCAGGGGACGCCGCTCGACTACCGGTCGCCGCGCCCGGTGGGCCCCGATCTCGACCACAACTTCGTCGTCGGCCAGCCGGACGGCGAGCTGCGCGAGGTCGCGCGCCTCACCGATCCCAAGTCGGGGCGCGTGATGGCGGTGCGGACGGATCAGCCGGGTCTGCAGGTCTACGCCGGAAAGTTTCTGGACGGCTCGACGTCCGGTCGTGGCGTCACCCACGTGCGCCACGCCGGGGTCTGCCTGGAGACCCAGGCCTTCCCGAACGCGATCAACGTGCCGGACTGGCGCGGCCAGGTCCTGTTGCAGCCGGGCCAGACCTACAAGCACACCGTCGTCTACGCGTTCTCGACCGACGGGACGTAGTATCCCATCCCGGTGCCCCGGCTGCTCATCGCGTATCACTTCTTTCACCCGGACGACGTCGTCAGCGCCCGGATCTTCAGCGACTTCGCGCGCGAGCAGCAGCGCCGCGGCTGGGAGGTGAGCGCGGTGGCCAGCAACCGGTCATGGGCTGATCCGGCGCGCCGCTACGACGCCTACGAGAACTGGAACGGCATCCGGATCCACCGCGTCTTCCGTCCGCCGTGGAAGCAGTCCCGCCCGCTGCAGCGCCTGGCCAACAGCGGCTGGATGACGGCGGCCTGGCTGGGGCGCATCGCGCAGCTCGGGCGCTTCGACGCCGTCGTGATCGGGTCCGATCCGGCGTTCGCGCCGCTGCTGGCGCGCGGGCTGCGGGTGGCGCAACCGCACGCCAAGCTGGCGCACTGGTGCTTCGATCTCTACCCGGAGGCGATCGCGGCCGAGGGCGGCAGCGCGCTCACGCGGGCGCTGGTGCCGGTGGCCGGGCGCCTCATGAAGTGGGGGTACGGCGCCTACGACGAGATCGTCGACATCGGACCGCGCATGCAGGAGCGCCTGCGGGCCTACGCCCCGCGCGCCGCGCAGCAGACGCTGGTCCCCTGGGCGCTGGTCGAGCCGCCGGCGCCGCCCGCCGCCGAGCCGCGCGCGCGCGCGGCGCTGTTCCCGCGCGCCAAGCTGGCATTGCTGTACTCGGGGACGATGGGGCGGGCGCACGATCACCGCGCGTTCCTCGAGCTGGCGCGGATCTGCCGGGCGCGCTCGGGCGACGACATCGGGATCTGCTTCTCGTCGCGCGGCAACCGGCAGGACGAGCTGCGGGCGGCCGTCACGCCGGCGGACACCAACGTCTCGTTCGCGCCGTTCGCCGACGAGGAGGCGCTGCCCGAGCGCCTGGCCGCCGCCGACCTGCAGCTCGTCAGCCTGCAGCCCGAGTGGGCCGGCATCGTCGTCCCGTCGAAGTTCTTCGGCTCGCTGGCGGTCGGCCGGCCGGTCCTCTACGCCGGGCCCCCCGAGTCGGAGATCGCCCGCTGGATCAGCCAGTACGATGTGGGACTCACGCTGGGCGGCGACATCGCGGCGGTGGCGGACCGGCTGCATGCGCTGCTGCGTGACCCGGGTGAGATCCCCCGCTGGCAGGCCAACGCGTTCGCGGTCTACCAGCGGGAGTTTTCCAAGCGGGTCGTGAACGACCGCTGGGATCGGATGCTGCGCGATTTGATCGGCGCGCAGCCGGCTAGCGCCACTTCACGTTGATCTGATCGAGGGTCGAGGGCGTTTGCTCGGCTGGGCTGGCTTTCGGGCCGGGCGCCAGCCCGGCCCTCGAATCGAGGCCCGAAAGCCAGCCCAGCCGAGCAAGCGCCCTCGACCCTCGATCAGATCAACGTGAGGCGGCGCTAAAGGAACGTGTAGATGAGGGTCGCTTCGGTCAGCGTGTCGACCTTGTCGGCGAAGGGCTGGAAGCCGGCCACGTAGCCAATGCCGGCGGGCGCGCCCGAGGGGATGGGGAGCGGCGCCGGGTTCTCGTCGTACTTCAGCGTGAAGCCGAACGCGATGCTGAGCCGCTTCCAGATCGTCGTGGTCAGGCCGACCTTGGCGTTCACGCGGATGTCGTGGAACGGATCGACGCCCGGCGTCCCGGTGTTGACGTCGAGCGCGGCCCCCTCCTTGTTCAGGTTGAAGAACGCCTCCGCGCTGGCGTTGATCCCGGTGGCCTTGGTCAGCGTCAGCGTCTCGCCCGCGAACACGCGCGCCGAGTGGATCGCCACCGGATCGTGCGTCGTCCCCGGGGACTGGACGTAGCGCTCGTACGAGAAGTCGTACCCGATCTCGAGCACCGTCAGGTGCACGGCGCTCTTGTACAGCTGCCGGCTGTACCCGGCCTGGCCGCCGCCGAAGAACGACTTGCCGGCGATCTCGTCGGCCGCGGCCTGTCCGCTGACGTAGCCCGAGTTGTTGGCGGTGAAGAAGCGATCGTACCGCCCCCTGACCAGCCAGTTGTTGTTGGTGGTCTCTTCGGTGCGCGCGATGCCCGAGATGGCCGTCGGCATGGCCGTGACCGGGTCGAGGACGTAGACCGGCGTGATCACGTTCGAGCGGCCGTAGGCGACGTTCCCGTTCAGCGTGAGCTTGTTGTTGCCTTCCTTGCGCGACACGTCGGTGCCGAACACGATACCGGTGGTCTGCGAGTTGCCGGAGGTCATGGTGAACCCGCCCTTGGCCTGGGCCCGCCACTCGACGGTGGGCGGGGGCGCCGGCTTGGTCGGATCGGCCGGCTTCACGTCGTCCGGCTTGCCGTATTCGAACTTGGGAGCGGTCTGCGCCGCAGCGACGGACGCGAACAAGATGGAGCTCAGGAGAGGCACCGCGAACAGCGAGCCGGCTTTGAAGCGGGGGCGTGCGTGGGTCATGGGGGCGCGAATCTAAGCAACAGCACGCGCAAGGGTCAACGGTAGCAAGCTCGTCCGTGCTACAAAACTCGCGATGAAGGATGCGCACCGTTGGACGTTCTTCCGCGCCGGCGGCTTCGATCAGGTCAAGCTGGCCACGGGCGACGACCTGGTGCACCTGGGCGAGCTGGATCAGAAGCTGTGGGGCGCCCTGGCCTGCCCGACCACCGGCATCGAGATCGATCCCCGCACGCTGGCGCTGATCGACACCGACAAGGACGGTCGCGTCCGCGCCCCGGAGTTGACGGCGGCCGTCGCCTTCGCCTGCGCCAACCTGAAGGACCCCGGGGACCTGTTCAAGGGCGAGGCGACGCTGCGCCTGGATGCCATCAACGACGCGCTCCCGGAGGGGAAGACGCTGCTGGCGTCGGCGAAGCGGATCTTGACCGACCTCGGCAAGCCGGCCGCCACCGAGATCGCCGCCGAGGACGTGGCCGATCCGGCCAAGATCTTCGCGGACACCGTCTTCAACGGCGACGGCGTCATCACGGAGATGGCCGCCGAGGACGACCCGACCCGCTCGCTCGTCCTCGAGGTGGCCGACTGCGTGGGCACGGTGCCCGATCGGTCGGGCAAGCCGGGCGTGAACACCGAGCTGGTCGAGGGCTTCTTCGCGGACGCCCGCGCCTACAGCGCCTGGTACGCCGCCGGAGAGGCCGACGCGGCGAACGTCTTCCCGCTGGGTCCGGAGCGGACCGCCGCGGCCGCCGGCGCGGTCGCCGCGATCAAAGCCAAGGTCGAGGACTATTTCGGGCGCTGCCGCCTGGCTGCCTTCGACACGCGCACCCTGCCCGCCCTCAACCGCGCGCCGGAGGAGTACGTCCCGATCGCGGCGCAGGACCTGACCCTCACGGTCAGCGAGGTGGCGGGCTTCCCGCTGGCGCTGGCGGCCGCCGACCGCCCGCTGCCGCTGGTCGGCGCCGTCAACCCGGCGCACGCCGAGGCGCTGCGGGCGCTGCGCGACGACGCCGTCATCCCCCTGCTCGGCCCGCGCGGCGAGCTGACGGAGGCCGACTGGCTGGCGTTGACCGCCAAGCTGGTCCCGCACCAGGCCTGGCTGGCCGCCGAGGCCGGCACGCGGGTCGAGAAGCTGGGGATCGCGCGCGTCCGGGAGATCCTGGCCTCGACCGGCGCCGAGACCGTGGCCGGGCTGATCGCGCGCGACAAGGCGCTGGAGGCCGAGGCGACCAGCATCGAGCAGGTCGAGCGCCTGGTTCGCTACCACCGCGATCTGGCCCATCTGTGCCGCAACTTCGTCAGCTTCGAGGACTTCTATGACGGGAAGCGGCCGGCGGTGTTCCAGTTCGGGACGCTGTACCTGGATCAGCGCGCCTGCCACCTGGTGCTCAAGGTCGAGGACGCCGCCAAGCACGCCACCATGGCGGGCCTGGCGGGCGCTTTTCTGGCCTACCTGGACTGCGTCCGTCCCAGCGGCGAGAAGGTCCAGATCGTGGCGGCCTTCACCGCCGGCGACAGCGACAACCTGATGGTCGGCCGCAACGGCATCTTCTACGACCGCCACGGCCGCGACTGGGACGCCACGATCACCAAGATCGTCTCCAACCCGATCAGCATCCGGCAGGCGTTCTGGGCGCCCTATAAGAAGTTCACCCGGCTCTTGGAGGAGCAGGTCGCCAAGCGCGCCGCCGCCGCCGACACGGAGTCGCACGGCGCCCTGACCACCGTGGCGACCAGCACCGCCAACGTGGGCAACGTCAAGGCGCCCGAGCCCAAGAAGATCGACGTCGGGACGGTCGCCGCCCTGGGCGTGGCCGTCGGCGCCATCGGCACCTTCGCGACGGCGCTGATCGGCTATGCCACCGGCCTGTTCAAGCTGGGGCCGCTGGCGACGCTGGGCGCGTTCGTGGGCATCATGCTGCTCATCTCCATGCCGTCGGTCGTGCTGGCGTACATCAAGCTGCGCAAGCGGAACCTGGGCCCGATCCTGGACGCCAACGGGTGGGCGGTGAACACGCTGGCGCGAATCAGCGTCCCGTTCGGGGCCACGCTGAGCAGCGTGGCCGAGCTGCCGCGCGGCTCACGCCGCGGCACCGCCGATCGCTACGCCGACCGCCCGTTCCCGTGGAAGACGCTGCTGTCGCTGGCCGTGATCCTCTACGTCGCCTACTGCTGGTACGACGGGTCGTTCGATCGCCTGCTGCCGGAGTCGATGCGGGCGTCGCACGTCCTTCCGGCGCGGGCGCCCGCCAAGCTGACGCAGCCGGTGGTCCCGACGCCGTCGCGCTAAGTCAGCGACAGCTACACGCCGTCGGGCGGCAACACGACGCGGAACAGCGAGCCGCCGGTCAGCGGCGCGGAGACGGAGATGTCGCCGCCCGCCGCCCGCGCCAGCTCGCGGCAGATCGAGAGGCCCAGCCCCAGCGAGCGCCCGGACTTGCCGGTGACGCCCGGCTCGAACAGCTGCCGGCGCGTGGCCGGATCGATCCCCGGACCGTTGTCCTTCACCTCGATGACCGCCCAGTGCTCCACCGTGCACAGGCGGACCTCGATCAGGTTCGTGCTCCACGACCGGTGCTCGATGGCCTCGGCGGCGTTCAGCAGCAGGTTCAGCACGATCTGCGTGACCCGTCCGGCCGCGATGCGCACCGGCGGCGCGTCCTGCATCACCACCGTGACCGGGCTCTTCGAGCCGAGGCGGGCGCGCGCCATGCGGACCGCGCGCAGGATCGGCCCCTTCAGGTCGACGGCCGCGCCGGTCTTGGGATCGCACGGCCGCAGGAAGAACTGGAAGTCGCGGACGACGGTCATCATCTCGTTGCCGCTGACCTGGGCCAGCTCCAGGTCATTGGCCACCTCGGCCAGGTCGGTGCCGCCGGCCTGGCCGCGGGCGCGCAGCCCCTCCAGCCGCGCGTCGAGAGCGTCCAGCGCGCTGACCAGGCAGCTCAGGGGGTTGGCGATCTCGTGGGCCAGGCCAGCCGCCAGGAGGCTGCTGGTCGCCAGGCGATCCAGGCGCGCGACCGTCTCGATGGGCAACGTCACCAGACCGTCGGGCAGCGGCGCGGGCGTGGTCTCCTCCTGTTGCTCCGAAAGCGCACCGGCTCCAGCCATCTCATCCTCCTTCGTCATCCGACCGAGCCTCGTGCGTCAGCAACCGCCGTACCAACGAGGCGCAACCAATTGCTCGCGCAAAATGGCGATCTTGCGGCTCACAGCCGGCGGCTTGCCACGATCCACCGTGGCCGCCCACGAGGGCGCCACGAGACGTCGTGGTCCCGCGGCGTCGTGACTACGACGCCGAGCGGCCGAGCAGATCCGCCGGGCGCGTCAGCCCCCAGCGCTTGAGGCGCGACCGCAGCGTGTTCGGGTGCAGGCCCAGCCGCCGCGCCGCGCCGCGCTCGCCCTCGATCACCCAGCTGGTCTCGGCCAGGACCTCGGCGACGTAGCCGCGCTCGACCTCGTCGATCGTTCGCGGCGCCGGCAGCAGCGGCACCACGCTGGGCGTGTTGCCGCCCGAGGCCTCGTCCATGACCAGCCCGGGCGTCTCGCCGGAGAGATCCGGCAGCGCGTCCAGATCCAGGATCGATCGCCGCGCCAGGATCACCGCCCGCTCGATCACGTTCTGCAGCTCGCGCACGTTCCCCGGCCAGTGGTAGGTCGTGAGGGCCTGCATCGCCTCCCCCGAGACGTCCTCGACCCGCTTGCCGACCTGCCGTGTGAAGCGACGCAGGAACGAGCGCACCAGCAGCGGGATGTCGGCCGGCCGATCGCGCAGCGGCGGCAGCCCCAGCGGAAACACCGCCAGGCGGTAGTACAGATCCTCGCGGAAGCGGCCGCGCGTCACCATCTCGCGCAGGTTGCGGTTGGTGGCGGCGACGACGCGCACGTCGACCCGCACCGTCTCGCTCCCGCCCACCCGCTCGAACTCGCGCTCCTGCAGCACGCGCAGCAGCTTGACCTGCGTCTCCAGCGGCAGCTCGCCGACCTCGTCCAGGAACAGCGTCCCGCCGTGGGCCAGCTCGAACCGCCCCTTGCGGCGCTGAACGGCGCCGGTGAAGGCGCCCTTCTCGTGGCCGAACAGCTCGCTCTCCACCAGGCCGGCCGAGATGGCGGCGCAGTTCACCTTGACCAGCAGGCGCTCGCGCCGCTGGCTGGCCTCGTGGATCGCCCGCGCCACCAGCTCCTTGCCGGTGCCGGTCTCGCCGGTGATGAGCACGTTGGTGTTCGTGCCCGCGACCATCTCGACGCTCTCCATCACGCGCCGCAAGCCGGGATCGAGGCCGACCACCTCCGAGACCGACTGCAGGCTTCCCAGCTCCTGCCGCAGATAGTCGCGGTCGCTGGCCAGCTCCTCTTCGTGGCGCTTGCGATCGGAGACGTCGTCGAAGAACACCGACACGCCGGTGGGCGACGGATACAGGCGCACGTCCAGCCAGCGCGCCCCGCTGGCGGCCGTCTCCTCCATCGTGACCGGGCGTTGCTCGCGCAGCGCCTCCTGGAACGATCGGTGAAAGACGCCGTCGACGATCTGCGGGAACACGGCCCACACCTGCTGCCCCAGCAGCTCCTCGCGCGTCTTGCCGATCACGGTCAGCGCGGGGTCGTTGACGTAGGTGAAGCGCCCGTCGAGATCGAGCGCGACGAACCCGTCGGAGATGCGCGAGAGGATGTTGGCGACCTCGGTGCGCGCCGCTTCGGCCTCCTGATGCGCCAGCTCGGCCTCGACGCGCGCGGCCTCGGCGCGCGCCAGCAGATCGCGCCGCTCGGACTCCGCCTCCACCCGCCCGGTGACGTCCTCGAAGATCCCCAGGAAGTTCTTGTCGCCGAACGCGCCGGCCAGCGGCACGGCCCGCACCTCCACCGAGCGGACCTCGCCTGTGCGGTGAACGAAGCGGTGGACCGGTGTCTCGTACCCCGCGCTGGCCTCGACCGCCGAGCCCCAGCCGGCCGCGATCCGCTCGCGATCCTCGGGGTGGAGCGCGTTCAGCCACCCGCGCCCGCTCGCCTCCTCCACGCTGAGGCCGCAGATCTGCTGCCCCGCTGCGTTCAGGTACAGCAGCTCGCCGCGCGGACCGGCCAGGAAGATGCCGAACGGCGAGGCGTCACAGGTCGCCCGAAAGCGCCCTTCGCTGACGGCCAGCGCCTGATCGATGCGCGCCCGCTCGACCGCGCGGGCCACACCCTGCGCGATGACCTGCAACAGCACCAGCTCGCGCTGCTCGGACAGCACGCCCGGCGCGGCGGCGAAGCCGGCCACGCCCACCAGCGTCCCCTCGACCAGCACCGGCACCAGCGCCAGCGCCCGATCGCCCTCGGGGCTGACCAGATCCTCGACCGGGGCGCCCAGGAACTGGCGGCTGCTCGGCAGCTGCAGCATGCCGCCGCGGCGCAGGTTGGCCAGGAACGGCGCCGGAAGCAGGTCCAGCGGCATCCGCGCGTACTTCGGCACCGCGCCCAGCGGGCGCATGCCCGGGGCGTGCCACTCGTGCGTCAGCTCGATCGCGCCCGCCGGCTCGTTGAGCCGATAATAAAAAGCGCGCTCGACGTCGCGCTGAAGCGACACCGCCGCCAGCGCGCGCCGGATGACGTCGTCGCTCCCCTCCGACGGGAGCGAGAGCAGCGCGGTCGCCACCACGGCGGCCACACGGTCGTCGGTGATGAAGCCCGCGGGCGTCGCGATCCCCGACAGCCGGGTCAGCTCGCGCGCCAGCGCCGCGCGGCGATCCGCCGCGGTCATCGGGCCGCTCTCCGCCGAGGGGAAGGCCGCCGCGGGGTCATCACGGCCTCTCGCAACCGCTCTGCCAGGTTAGATTTGTCCAGCACGTCGTCAGCCCCTACCTCCTCCGCCAACCATAACGGAATCGTGTCTCCATGGGCGGTCAGAAGCACGATCCTGACGGACTCCCCGACTTTCCGGAGCCTCCGTGTGGCCTGCAGCCCATCCAACGTGGGCATGCAGACGTCCATCAACACCAGGTCGGGCTTCGTGCGCTCGACCTCGGCAATCGCGTCGATCCCGTTCCGCGCTTCGGCCACGATCTCGATCTCGGGCAGCGAGCACAGGAACCATTGCAGCAGCGACCGGAACCCATCCGAATCGTCAACCACGACCACGCGCTGCCGCCGGGCGGGCGGGGGCTCGGGTGTTGACGACGGCGCACGGGTCACGGACCCAGGTTCCCGCAGGGGGCCCGGGCGTGCCATCGGTGACCTCCCTGAGAACCGCCGGAATCAACCCTGAGTCGGCTCGCGCAGGCAGGATCCCTTGTATCTCTCCCGATTGTCCCCCCGCTTCGCGGGGCGAGGGACCTACCGGTCGGAGGAGACCAGGCCGGTGCGGACGGCGTAGCGGACCAGGCCAGCCAGGTCGTGAATGCCCAGCCGGTCCATGATCTGCCCGCGGTGGGTCTCGACCGTCTTGATGCTGAGGTCGAGGAGCTGCGCGATCTCCTTGGTCGACTTTCCCTCGGCGACCAGCTGCAGGATCTCGCGCTGGCGCGAGGTGAGGATGGAGAGGCCGTCCGCTTCGCTGAGACCGGGCGGCGGCGCCCGCCCGAGGTAGCCCTCCACCACCTGCTTGGAGATCGCGGGTGAGAGGTACGTCTCGCCACGCGACACCGCGCGCAGCAGCACCGGCAGCTCATCGGCGGCGGCGTCCTTGAGGACATAACCGCTGACCCCGGCGCGCAGCGCCTGCGCCACGTGCGACGGCGTCCCGTGCATCGACACGATCACCAGCCGCGTCGCCGGCGCCTCGCGCCCGACCCGCGCCGCCAGCTCGAGCCCGTTGAGGCCGGGCATCCCGATGTCGATCAACGCCACGTCAGGGCGCTGCTCCAGCAGCAGGGCCAGCGCCTGATGGCCGTCGCCCGCTTCGATCACGCTCTCCACGTCCGGTATCGCCACGAGCAGGGATCGGATCCCCGCGCGAACCAGCGCATGATCGTCCGCCAAGAGCACCCGCATCCCCAAACCACCGGCGATCATACACCCAAATCCTGCATCGCTTTCGGCCGCCGGTATAAAGTCGGTGGACGGCCGACATGGCGGAGGAGAGGACGATGGACGAGGTGGGCGCCGCCCAGCCGGAGCCTCCGCGCGAGGACTGGCGTGAGAGTGTTCGCCAGGGGATGTTGACCTCCGTCCCGTGGTTCGCGGCGCCGGTCGTCCTGGTGGCGCTGATCTTCCGCGGGCCGGCGGCGACGCACGTCGACGAGGCGGTGCTGGTGGCCACCGGCCTGGTGCTGCCGCTCGTCCGGCTGATGCGGCACTGGTCCAGCACGCGGCGCGCACTGGTGATGGTCCTGACCGCCTGCACGACCAGCATCTTCCTGCTGTCGCGCATCGGCCTGACGGCCGGCCTGGGCGTGTCGCTGGCCACCTTCTCCGTGCTGGGCCTGGTGTGCGCGGGGCGGCGGGCCGGGCTGGCGATCATCGGCCTGACCGCCTGCGCCTACCTGGTGATCGGGCTGCTCGTGTCACAGGGCCGCATCCAGCTCACGTCGATGGACATGGATCTGCACCACCTGCGCAACTGGGTCCGGATGGGCGGCGTGTCGTCGCTGCTGTCGGTGCTGCTGATCACCATCGTCGACTTCGTCATCCGCCACGTCGAGCAGAGCTCACGCGCCACGACGCAGGCGCTGGGGCGGCTCCAGCACGCCCTGGCCGAACGCGAGCGGCAGGAGAAGGACCTGCGCGTCGCCTACGAGCGGCTGGGGCAGCTGCACGAACGGCTGGAGGCGACCAAGGAAGAGGAGCGCCGCTCGCTCTCGCGCGAGCTGCACGATGAGCTCGGGCAGTCGCTGACCGCGCTCAAGCTTCGGCTGCAGGTGGGCGCCCCGCCACCGGGCGCCGCCCCGGCCGGTCTGCCGATCGATGCGCTGTCGCTGGTCGACGACTTGATCTCGCGCGTCCGGCGCATCTCGGTCGATCTGCGGCCGCCGCTGCTGGACGAGGTCGGGCTGGTCTCGGCCCTGCGGGTCTACCTGGAGAGCCAGGCGGCGCTGGCGGGCGTGGCGATCGAGCTCGACGCCGACGACACCGGCGCCGACTACGCGCGACGTCTTCCGCCCGACTTCGAGATAGTCTGTTTCCGGGTCGTGCAAGAGTCGATAACCAACGCCCTCCGCCACGCACGGGCGCGCCGCATCCAGGTCCGGATCGCGCGCGCCGGCCACCGGCTGGCCATCTCCATCCAGGACGACGGGCGGGGGCTGGATCAGGCGCTGCTCGACGACGCGGCCGCGGGCGGGCACCTGGGCGTGGTCGGGATGCAGGAGCGCGTCCGCGCCCGCGGCGGCCAGTTCCGGCTGT
>CAZTZM010000196.1:0-1899 GCA_964618005.1 uncultured Myxococcales bacterium | reverse complement strand
GGCCGTCGGCTACACCCTGGACGAGGTCCCCAACGACATCACGCGCGAGACGCCGGCCTGCTTCGAGCCGACGATCGACTACGTCGTCACCAAGGTCCCGCGCTTCGCGTTCGAGAAGTTCCCCGGCGCCGACGACGAGCTGGGGCCGCAGATGAAGTCGGTCGGCGAGGTGATGGCGATCGGCCGCACCTTCAAGGAGAGCTTCGGCAAGGCGCTGCGCTCGATGGAGATCGGCCGCTGGGGTCTGCACCTGGACAACGCGCCGCCGCTCGACGAGCTGAAGCGGCGGATCGTGCGCCCGAACCCCGACCGCCTCTACCAGCTGGCCGAGGCGATGCGCCAGGGTCTGAGCGAAGCAGAAGCCCACCAGCTGACGAAGATCGATCCGTGGTTCCTGCGCAACCTGAAGCAGATGACCGACGAGGATCGCGCCACCGAGCTGGCCGGCGCCCAGAAAGGCGCCGCGCTGCTGGATGACGGCCCCGCCCTGGCGCGCCGCAAGCGGCTGGGCATGTCCGACCGCCGGCTGATGAAGCTGACCGGCACGTCCGAGGAGCAGGTGCGCCAGGCGCGCCTCAAGCACGGCATCCGGCCGGTGTTCAAGCGGGTCGACACCTGCGCCGCCGAGTTCGAGGCGCAGACGCCGTACCTCTACTCGACCTACGAGGTCGGGTTCGAGGAGCAGGTCGGCGGCGCGCCGGTCACCGAGAACGAAGGTCGCCCGACCAACAAGAAGAAGATCGTCATCCTGGGCGGCGGCCCCAACCGGATCGGCCAGGGGATCGAGTTCGACTATTGCTGCGTGCACGCCGTGCAGGCGCTGCGCGAGGACGGGTTCGAGACCATCATGGTCAACTGCAACCCGGAGACGGTCTCGACCGACTACGACACCTCGGACCGCCTGTACTTCGAGCCTCTCACCCGCGAAGACGTGCTGGAGATCGTCGACGCCGAGAAGCCGGAGGGCGTGATCGTCCAGTTCGGCGGCCAGACGCCGCTGCGCCTGGCGGTGCCGCTGATGAACGCCGGCGTGAAGCTGCTAGGCACCAGCGCCGAGGCGATCGACCGCGCCGAGGACCGCCAGCAGTTCGGCGACCTCCTCCGCAAGCTGGATCTGCGCGCCCCCGCCTGGGGGACCGCCAAGGGGCTGACCGAGGCGTACGAGATCGCGCGCCGGATCGGCTACCCGGTGATGGTCCGCCCCTCCTACGTCCTGGGCGGCCGCGCGATGGAGATCGTCCACGACGAGTCGGGGCTGGAGCGGTTCGTCCTGGCCGCGATGGAGGCCTCGCGCCGCGAGAGCCTGTCGTCGCGCGCCGGCGAGGAGGACGCGCCGATCCTGATCGATCAGTTCCTGCCCGACGCCATCGAGGTCGACGTCGACGTGGTCGCCGACGGGACGGACGTGGTGGTCGGCGGCGTCATGGAGCACATCGAGGAGGCCGGCATCCACTCGGGCGACTCGGCCTGCTGCCTGCCGCCGCACTCGCTGGCCGCCGAGACCGTCGAGGCGATCAAGGCGCAGGCGCGCGCGCTGGCCCGCGAGCTGGGCGTGCGCGGCCTGATGAACGTGCAGTTCGCCGTCCCGCGCGACGGGCGCGGCATCTTCATCCTGGAGGTGAACCCCCGCGCCTCGCGCACGGTTCCGTTCGTCTCCAAGGTGACGGGCGTGCCGCTGGCCAAGGTGGCGGCGCGCATCGCCGTCGGCAAGACGCTGAAGGAGATGGGGATCCGCGAGGTGACGCCGAAGCACATCGCCGTGAAGGAGGCGGTGTTCCCATTCGCCAAGTTCGCGGGCGTCGACACGCTGCTGGGGCCGGAGATGCGGTCGACCGGCGAGGTGATGGGGATCGACACCGGCTTCGCGGCGGCGTTCGGCAAGAGCCAGATCGGCGCCGG